>NZ_CP054836.1:3177083-3494791 GCF_013358405.1 Oricola thermophila | reverse complement strand
TTCGGCTACGGTGGGCCAAAGTTCACCATATGCGAAACCATCGAATTCTTCGTTCAGAAAATGGACGAGCGCCTCGATATCGCCCTGCTCGTAATGGATCACTGCATTGACAAGCCCGATGAGCCGTTCGTCCGACTTCGTTTCGAAAGGCACCTTGGCGAGCTTGGTATTGGCCTCACCAGCATGCTCTGCGGCCGCAGGTAGCTCGCCACGCATCAGGTTAAGTATAGACAAGTATAGATCGATGTAAAAGCCCAGGAGGTGAGCATTTGCCTGCTCGTAGTGGAAACGCGCGCGCTGGGCGATTTCCATCGCGGCATCGAGTTCACGCTTGCGCACCTGAACCTCAAGCATGGCATTGTAGAAACTGCCTCGCTGCAGATGATCATCCAGTGGTACTTGACCAAGCAAGTCAAACAGCTTCTCGCACATGGCATCCGAAATGGGCGTGTCCTCGTACATTGCCATCAAGAATCGGAACAGGCAGAGGTCGAGTGAAAAACTCTGCGGGCGCGACAACAGGTGTCGGAGATCGTTCGCCTCGGGCCCGAACCGCTCGGCCATCAGATAACGTGCCCGGCTGACATTGCCGGATTTGAGGGCATGCATCGATCGAGCGAACACAAGGAGAGGCTCCTTTGTCCGCATGCCCTCGGGAAAACGCCGGAGCACTCTGGAACACGCATCAAGGCCATGAAAGTGCATGAAGAACACTCCACCTCCCTCACGAAACAAGCGCAATGCTTCCTCATTTTCTCCACGCGCCTGAGCCGCAAATATCCGTTCGATCAATGCTGTACTGCCCCCCACATGTCGCACAGCATTGCCAGCCAGCCCCCCACGTTCGATCGCCTCGGCGAAAAGCTTGGCCAGGTCGGGACGCTCAAAACGAACCATACCGGACCCATTGTCTTGACGAAGCGTATTGGGAAAACGCGAAAGCAATTCGGCCAGTGGCTTGGCTTCAAGCAGCGTAGCTGGGACACCAGATGGCGTGCTGGCAATCCGGGCCAAGACCCGATGTTCTTCTTCTGAGACCCCGGCCAAAACGTCCAAGACCAGTGAACTTTCCGGTGAATTCATACCACTCTCAACGCAACTCATTGCAGATAACACAGAATTTGAGCCTTTGAACCGCACCGGGATTACCGAAGCGAACCGCTTGCGTTTAGCGATTTATTCCCGAGAGAAGTTACCTACCACCATGACTATCTTCTCTTCCTGCCCTTGGCCCTCTTCTTCCGCGCCATCTTCTCGAAATCCAGTCCACGGAACACCGAGTAGTCGATCTCGGGGTTGAGCGGCAGGCGCACCATCTCCCGCGCCCGGGTTTCGCTGATCGCCTTGAAACCGTAATTGTCGTGCTCATCAGTGCCGACCGTGTGGCCCGCCTGCATCCGCCGATCGCGCGGATCGATCTTCGCGTCGCGCATGTCCTCGATGTTTCCTGCACGCAGCGAATGGAAGACCTCGCGCCGCCCCTTCTCGATCCCGGCCCTGAGGAACAGGCGCTGCATGTAGGACGACGCGCTCTTGCTCGGGTCCTTCAGTTTCATGAGCTCGGCAAACAGGAACCTGTCGCCCTGCGCTCTCGCCCATTCGATGAAGCCGATCTCTTCGAGGAAGCCATGCAGGACGAAGAAGCCCGTGCTGGCATCCGTCTTGAACGGCACGCGCTTCCAGACACCATTCTGCTTGACGATGCCGTCCGTCTCCGCGACCCAGACGCCCGGATATTTCTCGCGAATGTCGTTGCCCGTCAGGTGGACCAGAAGACCGAGCCTGCGGCCCGTCAGGTGCCCCAGCAAGGGCAGCATGGCCTCGTCGAGCAGCCCGCTCTCCACGCCCGTACGGAAGATCGACGAGATCGCCGCGGCACTAAGCGGCTGGGACGATTTCGGGCGCGCGGCCGTGCGCGGATAGTGAAGCCGGACCTTGTCGAACGGATTCCTGAAATCATGCTCCTGCGCGCCGTGGGAAACGACAGTCCGGACGATCCACACATAGCCGTTCTTCAGCGAACTCAGCGAAATCGGTTTCAGGTGAAGATCCCGGTTGTCCTCAATGATCTCGCGCGCGCTCTTGCCTTCCGGGCGCTTGTTGTTGTCGCCCGGCCAGAACTGCAGCAGCCGCACATAGGCCTGCAGGTCCCCGGCCTTGTAGGTATCGATCGGATGATCGCCGATCAGCTCGGCAAACAGCGCCGCCCTGCGCCGCGCCGTGCGGATGTCCTTGCTGTTCTCGCCCGCCTGGACGGCCCAGGACGCGAAATAGGCTTCCGCGACCTCGCTGAAACGCGGAAGGCGAGATGCAGGCCTCGGCACGAAACGACGGTCTTCGTCGAACGGGTCCGTTTCCGACTTCGCGGGCGCATTGTCAGTGGCTGGCACAACCGTCGAGGCGTGATCGGAAACACTCGTGGTTTCCATGTCATTACCGCCCAGCGAGTACAGCTTTCCGGCATCCGGAACCGATGGCGCACTGACGGGCTCCGGCTGCCATTCAAACTGCCTCGGAAAACTTTTCCGCGGCCCGGCGGCATCGGTTTCCTGTTTCCGTGACACTGTCGTCATCAGCCTGTCGGCATGGCGTTGCGCGATCAGGTCGGCATTCTCCCTGACGATCGGGTTGCCGTCCCCGCCCCTGGCGATCTCGCGCCCGAGCTCCACCAGGCCTTTCCAAGCCTTTGAGCGAACCTCTTCCTCCGGCGTCATCGGGGCAACGGGCTGCGAGACAACCGCACGCGCCATTTCGAACGCGCCCTTCATTTCGATGGCCGCGTCCCGGCCCTCCGGTGTGAGATAAAAAGGCAGTTCCGATCCGCCTTCGTCAGCCTTGTCCTTTTCGATATCCCTTTCGTCCATCCGTCTTGCCCGCAAACGTTCGAAGCACGCCCGGGCTTCGGCCGCCAGCAGGTCGGCCATGTAGCGCGCCCGGCGCGCCGGGCAGGCGCCGAGGCTTACTCTCAGTGGCGGCGTGCCGCGCCCGCCTCCGAGATCCTTCGGTATCCTGATCTGGAAAATGTAAACGGAACCTGAGCGCACGAGGTAAGGACCGGGGCCCCGGCCCGCACGACGGCGCGATTTGCCGTCGTCGGCCTCCTTGCGCGATACACCAAGCGATACACGGGACGATACACCGCGCGATACACCGACATCTCCTGCCATGGCAAAATGCTCCCGAAACGGGCGGCAGGGCCTGAAATCGACCGAAAATGCGGGATTCCGTGATGACGGAGAGTGCAAAAGCAGATGGCGGAGAGGGAGGGATTCGAACCCCCGATAGAGTTGCCCCTATACCGCATTTCGAGTGCGGCGCTTTCAACCACTCAGCCACCTCTCCGTGACTGCCTTTGCGGGCGGGCCGCTGCATAACCGCCAATGGCGACGAAAACAAGCCTCTTGCTGTCGAAATGCTTGACTTTTCGCATGTCACCCATCATAGGGGTGCCGCTGGCGCGGGGAAATCCGCGCCGCTTTGTTTTGTGTCCGGCTTTGTCCGGGCGCAAAATCGAAACGAAACCGTCACGACTGACCAAAAAGACGGCCTGCCTTTCCGTGGAAGCGGCAATGGGGCAAGAGCCGGACCGAACACGGAAGGAAGAAAGATGTTCGCAGTCATCAAGACCGGTGGCAAGCAGTACCGCGTAGCCGCCGACGACATCCTGAAGATCGAGAAGGTCGACGGCAATGCCGGTGACATTGTCGAGTTCAACGAGGTACTCATGGTCGGCGAAGGCGCCGACGCCACCATTGGCGCACCCTTCGTCGAAGGCGCTCTGGTGACGGCGGAAGTCGTCGAACAGGGCCGTGCGCGCAAGGTTATCGCCTTCAAGAAGCGCCGTCGCCAGAATTCCAAGCGCACCCGCGGCCATCGCCAGCATCTGACGACAGTCCGCATTTCCGAGATCCTGACGGGTGGCGCGAAACCGTCGAAGAAGGCTGCCGCCAAGAAGCCGACGCCGAAAGAGGCGCCGAAGGCCGAGACAAAGAAGGCGGAAGCGCCCAAACCCGCCAAGAAGGAAGAGTCTACCGCCGCCCTGTTTGCCGCGCCCGAGGGCGAGGCGGACAAGCTGACCGAAATCAAGGGTATCGGCCCGGTGGCCGAGAAGCAACTCAACGAGCAGGGCATCACGACCTTCGCCCAGATTGCGAAGCTGACCGCCGCCGAGATTAAGAAGATCGACGAGCACATGCCGTTCAGCGCCGACCAGATCAAGGACTGGAAGGAACAGGCCAAGGAACTGGCCAAGAAGTAACAATCGTGTCGGCGGGGTTGCAAGAATGCCCCCTTGCCACCATAAGGACTGAAAACGCGCAAATCCGAGCGCGGCAGGAGAAAGAGAATGGCACACAAGAAAGCTGGCGGTTCGTCGCGCAACGGTCGCGAATCGGAATCCAAACGTCTTGGCGTGAAGAAATTCGGCGGCGAGAATGTCGTTGCCGGCAACATCATCGTGCGTCAGCGCGGCACCAGATGGCACCCCGGCACCAATGTCGGCATGGGCAAGGATCACACGCTTTTTGCGCTCACCGATGGTGCCGTGGAGTTCAGGGCCAAGGCAAACGGCCGAACCTACGTATCGGTGATGCCGAAACAGGAAGCAGCGGAGTAAGCCGGAGCCGCGAAATTCAAGTCCGGTGTCTCGTACCCCGGATTTTGCAATAGTCAGGCTTGAAGGGAGATGGGACACCACCATCTCCCTTTTTTGTTGGAAGAAGCAAGTTTGTTTGAAGGGACAAGGCTATGATCGACACGACGACAGACACCGCATTGTCTCGTCAGACGGACATGGGCTACGACACGCCCGTCCTGCTCACGGAACGTCTGGTCCTGCGCCCGCCGCATGAGGACGACGTGGAGGAACTGGCGAAGATCGCCAACAATCGGCAGATCGCCGAAATGACTTCGCGCATGCCGTTTCCCTACCGGCTGAGCGACGCCGAGGCATTTGTCGGCAGCTGCCTGCGGGGTGAGCATGACGGCTATGTCTACGCCATCACCCTGGCAGACACCGGCCATTTGATCGGCTTCTGCGGCCTCGAAAAACGCACCCGCTCCGCCGGTTTTGAAATCGGCTTCTGGCTGGGCGAGGACTATTGGGGAGCAGGCTACGCGACCGAGGCGGCCAACGCGTTGGTCGACCAGGCATTCCGTTCAACCGATGCCGAGCAGATCCACGCTGTCTGCCGGACGGTCAATCCACGCTCGCGTAATGTCATTCGCAAGTGCGGCTTCACATTTGTCGGCAAGGACGAGATCGACAGTGTCGCCGCCGGACGTGTGCCGGTTGAACGCTACACGCTGAGCCGTCCCGCCTGGCTGGAACGCAAGACGGAACGCAGACGCGGTTGAACCGTCCCACAACCATCGAGGACTTCGCCGGCGCGCGACACCGCCGGCGAAGTCGAATCGAGTTTGACCGAAGGCCGGACATTCGCCGATATCGCGACGACGCGACCAAGAAGGCGGCTCGGCAGCGATATTGTAGCCGCCAAGTTCAGATGTTGATCTGCATCCATACGGGCATGTGGTCGGAGCCTTCCGCGCTCCTGTCCACCCGGACATTGCCTATGCGTTCGGCCAGTGCGGGGGTGGCAAATCCGTAATCGAGGCGCTTGTTCGGCTTCCGTTTCTCCGGGTCCGTCCAGCTCCAGCCCGAATCGGCAGCCGTCGCGTCGACCAGGGTTCCGTTCTCGGCCAGCATGTCGCGATATTCCGCGAGATCGGGCTCAAAGTTGAAGTCGCCGAGAAGCAGGAAGTCCTCTGCACGTGGCAATTCGGGAAAGCCGTATTCGCCGAGTCCGGTAACCGCCATGCCCGTACGGGGTGCCGAGAACGCGATGTCCTTCAGGGCCGCGATCTGGCTGATCCGCTCGTCCGGATCGATGTGGTCGAGATGAATCGAGTAGAACCGGAAAGGGCCGGCAGGGGTTTCGATCAGCGCCTCGAGTGCTCCGCGCTGCAGGTTGAGCGATGCCATGCGCGACGATCGCGGCAGAAGGAGCCCCCGTGCGGACAGGATCGGCCAGCGAGAAACAATCATGTTACCGAACTGGAACCGGCTCTGAATCGCCTTGCCGTTTTCGACCCGGCTACCGAAATCGATGTCGGCGGGCATGTGGCAGACGGTGAACCTGTCGGGCAAAAGTTCCCCGATTTCGGCAACCATGTCGCGTCCACCATTGCGCATGAAGCCGCGCGTCACCTCCTGGAAAGCGATGATGTCGGCATCCCTGACCGCGTCCACGATACGTTCCAGATTGTAGGAACCGTCCAACCCGATCCCGAACTGGATATTGTAGGTGGCGACCCTGACTGTCATTGACCGTACCCCGAATTCATCCTCGCGCTTTTCCCCGCGATGCGGTAGACGGACCCGAAACTGAACGAGACATGTAACAGAACCATGAAATTCCTGGATCAGGCAAAGGTCTATATCCGTTCCGGCGACGGCGGCGCAGGGGCGGTGTCCTTTCGCCGGGAGAAGTATATCGAATTCGGCGGCCCGGATGGGGGCGACGGCGGCCGCGGCGGCGATGTCTGGGCGGAAGCCGTGGAAGGGCTGAATACCCTGATCGACTATCGCTATCGGCAGCATTTCAAAGCCAAGACCGGCATGCACGGCATGGGCCGCGACCGCACCGGCGCCAAGGGCGCGGACGTCACGCTGAAAGTACCCGTCGGCACGCAAATTTACGAGGAAGACAACGAAACCCTGATCTGCGACCTGACCGAAAAGGGCCAGCGTTTCCTTCTCGCCAAGGGGGGCAATGGGGGTTTCGGCAACGCCCATTTCAAGTCGTCGACCAACCAGGCGCCGCGCCGCGCCAATCCTGGCCAGGAAGGCCAGGAGCGCACCATCTGGCTTCGCCTGAAGCTGATTGCCGATGCCGGCCTTGTCGGCCTGCCGAACGCAGGCAAATCGACCTTTCTGGCCAGCGTCACCGCGGCCAAGCCCAAGATCGCCGACTATCCCTTCACCACGCTGCATCCAAATCTCGGCGTGGTGCGCATCGATACGCGAGAATTCGTGCTCGCCGACATTCCCGGCCTGATCGAGGGCGCCCACGAGGGCGTTGGCATCGGCGACCGGTTCCTCGGCCACGTCGAACGCACCAATGTAATCCTGCACCTGGTCTCCGCTCTCGAGGAGGACCCGGCCAAGGCATACGAGACCGTACGTCACGAACTGGAGGCCTATGGCCACGGCCTTGCCGAAAAGCCCGAAATCGTTGCCCTTTCGCAGATCGATACTGCCGACGCGAAGTCGATCACCCAAAAGGCCGAGGCGCTGAAGAAGGCGGCCGGCAGGGAGCCCCTCATCTTTTCCTCGGTAAGCCGCGACGGTCTCGAAGAAGTGCTGCGTGCGCTGATGGCATTTATCGAAGAGAAGAAGAAATCCGACAAGCCGAAAGAACCTGATCCGCGCTGGCAGAGCTGATCCCATGCAAGGCCGTCTCGCATCCTACAAGCGCATTGTCGTCAAGATCGGCTCCGCCCTCCTGGTGGATCGCGGTTCGGGACTGAGACGCTCCTGGCTGCAAAGCTTGGCGGCTGACATTGCCGCCTTGCGCGCTTCCGGCCATGAAGTGCTTGTCGTCTCGTCGGGCGCCGTCGCGATGGGCCGCACCGTGCTCGATCTGCGCTCGGGTTCTCTGAAACTGGAGGAAAGCCAGGCCGCCGCCGCCGTCGGCCAGATTGCGCTGGCCCACGCATGGGATGAAGCACTCGGTGCCCGGTCGATCACGACCGGCCAGGTCCTCGTCACCATCGACGACACGGAAACACGGCGGCGCTATCTCAATGCCCGCGCCACCATCGGTGCCCTCTTGCGCATGGGAGCCGTGCCGGTCATCAACGAGAACGACACCGTCGCCACCAACGAGATTCGCTACGGCGACAACGACCGGTTGGCTGCGCGGGTCGCCACCATGATGAATGCCGATCTGCTGATCGTCCTGTCCGATGTCGACGGCCTCTACACCGCCTCCCCGGCAATGGATCCGGATGCTATGCACCTTCCCGATGTCCCGGCGATCACACCGGAAATCGAGGACATGGCCGGCGATGCAGCCTCCGAATTGTCGCGTGGCGGCATGCGCACCAAGATCGAGGCTGCGAAGATCGCGACCCAGGCGGGCACTGCGATGGTCATAACCAGGGGCACGGTCGACCACCCGCTGCGTGCACTGGACGAAGGTGCCAAATCAACCCTTTTCCGTGCAGCCTCAGCACCGGTATCGGCCTGGAAGAGCTGGATAGCCGGCCAGCTGGAACCCCAGGGACGCCTCGTCGTCGATGCCGGCGCTCACGCGGCATTGAAATCGGGCAAGAGCCTGCTCCCGGCCGGCGTCAAGCGGGTGGAAGGCACGTTCGAGCGTGGAGACACGCTGGCGATCGTGCTTGAGGATACGGGCGCGGAAATCGCGCGTGGCCTCGCAGGATACGATTCCAGCGAGGCGGTCCGCATCGCGGGGCGCAAGTCCTCCGAGATCGAACCCATTCTGGGCTATGCCCCGCGCGCCGCGATGGTGCATCGCGACGACATGGTCGTGAAAGGCTGACTTTTCGACCGCGCATTGCCCTTGCCGGCATTGAACGCTAAACAAGCGGCTTCCGAAGACGGGACGACCAGCCATGCTGACCAGGGCCGACAGCAATACGACCGATATCGCCGCATTGATGGCGGACATGGGTGCACGCGCGAAAGCCGCCAGCCGACCGTTGGCGATCGCCTCGACTGCGCAAAAGAACGCGGCACTTCTTGCAATGGCGGAGGCGATCATCGATGGCTGCAGCGACATCCTTGCCGCGAACGATGCCGACATGGAAGCGGCCGGGAAGGCCGACCTGACGCCCGCGTTCAAGGACCGCCTCAAGCTGACGGAGGAGCGCGTGCACGCAATGGCCGATGGCATCCGCGCCATTGCCGGGTTGCCCGACCCTGTCGGCTCCGTGATGGCCGCCTGGGAGCGACCGAACGGACTCAGGATCGAGCGCGTGCGTACGCCGCTTGGCGTCATCGGCGTCATCTACGAGAGCAGACCGAACGTCACCGCTGATGCAGGTGCCCTGTGCCTCAAGGCCGGCAATGCCGTCATCCTTCGCGGTGGTTCCGATTCCGCCAATTCCTCGCGCGCCATTCATGCCTGCCTTGTTTCGGGATTGGAGTCCGCCGGACTTCCCGCCGATGCCGTCCAGCTGGTTCCGGTAACCGACCGGGCGGCCGTCGGCGAGATGCTGGCAGGCCTTGACGGTGCGATCGACGTCATCGTTCCGCGTGGCGGCCGCGGTCTTGTCGAGCGGGTCCAGAACGACGCGCGCGTCCCGGTATTCGCGCATCTCGAGGGCTTGTGTCACGTCTATGTCGACAGATCTGCCGATATCGACATGGCTCGGAGCATCGCGGTCAACGCCAAGATGCGCCGTACCGGCATTTGCGGCGCTGCCGAGACCCTGCTGGTCGACCGCGCGGCAGCGGATACGCACCTGGCGCCCATCCTTGACGCACTCCACGGTTCCGGCTGCGAAGTACGCGGGGACACAAATGTCTGCAAGCTGTGGCCGAAAGCTGCGCCGGCGACCGAAGCCGACTGGATGACCGAATATCTCGGCCCGCTCATTTCGGTGGCACTGGTCGACGGAATCGACGGTGCCATCCGGCACATCGCCGACTATTCATCCAGCCACACCGAGGCGGTGATCGCCGAGGACGAGGCTGTCGTGGAACGTTTTTTCAACGAGGTCGACAGCGCCATCCTGTTGCACAATGCCTCGACGCAATTCGCCGACGGCGGCGAGTTCGGCATGGGCGCCGAAATCGGCATCGCGACCGGCAAGATGCATGCGCGCGGTCCGGTCGGCGTGGAGCAGCTGACATCCTTCAAGTACCGGGTGCACGGCACCGGCCAGATCAGGCCCTGAAGGCGAATGACCGGAAGAACGGCGCTTTTTCCGGGCGTCGCCCGCAAGTACTTGCGCATGCCGCATGTCGAGCCAGGCATGCGGATCGGCCTGTTCGGAGGTTCATTCAACCCTCCGCATGAGGGACACCGGCTCGTCGCGGAGATCGCCATCCGCCGCCTTCGGCTCGACCAGCTTTGGTGGATCGTAACGCCCGGCAACCCGCTCAAGGACGTCACCAGCCTCCCGCCGCTGGCGGACAGGATCGCCTGGTCCGAACGCATGAACCCGGATCCGCGCGTCAAGGTGACCGCCTTCGAGGCCCTGCACGAGGTGCGTTACACCGCCGACACCCTAGCCCTCGTGCGACGCTACAACCCGGCCAGACGCTTCGTCTGGATAATGGGTGCGGACAATCTCGCGGGTTTCCACCGCTGGCAGAAATGGCGCGACATCGCCCTTACCTTTCCGATCGCCGTTGTCGACCGGCCGGGTTCGACTTTGGCATACCTGTCATCGAAAATGGCCAAGACCTTCGACTATGCGCGTGTCGATGAGTCCGATGCCGCCCTCCTGCCGACGCTGCCCGCACCGGCCTGGACCTTCCTGCACGGTCCGCGTTCGCCGGTCTCCTCCACCGCGATCCGCAACGGCACCGAGAAGCTCTTTAAGAAAGCTTGATTGCCTTTGTCTTGAAACTGTTAACGGCTCGTGACTATCTTTGGGGTGTGGAAGGCCGAGTCGTCTTTCGCATCGTTTGTTCCGAACTGAAAGGAAGCTCTTGAGAACAACGACAATCAGGAAGGCCGCGAATGCGCCTTCGACACCCGACGTCAGCGAGCTTGAAGCCGCCGATCGGGTCCTTGAACTGGTCATGGAAAGTCTGGAAGACTCCAAGGCCGAGGACATCGTCTCCATCAACATCCAGGGCAAATCCGCGATGGCCGACTACATGGTTGTCGCATCGGGCCGTTCCCACCGTCACGTGGGCGCGGTGGCCGAACAATTGCTCAGGGCGCTGAAGGAGGCCGGTCACGGCACCGCGAGGGTCGAGGGCCTGTCCGCTGCGGACTGGGTTCTGATCGACGCGGGCGACGTGATCATTCATGTCTTCCGCCCGGAGGTCCGGGACTTTTACGCGCTCGAGAAGATGTGGCAGGAGCCCGAGGAACCGTCCGGAACCCTGCACTAGGAGCCGGGGACATTCCCGGTCCGGAGCGCCATGAAACTGACCATACTGGCGGTAGGCCGGATGAAATCCGGCCCCGACGCTGAACTCGTGTCGCGCTATTCCGACCGTCTCGCCCGGTCGGGCAAGGCGCTCGGCATCGATTTCGACGGCGTGATCGAGATCCCGGAGAGCCGGGCACAGTCATCGGACCGGCGCAAGGCGGAGGAAGCCGGCAGGGCTGCCGCACTCGCGTCCGATCCCTCGACCGTCCTGGTCCTGCTCGACGAGCGGGGCAAGTCGCTGCCCTCCCGCGAATTCGCCGGAAAGCTCGCCGAATTCCGCGACCGCGGCTTTTCGCGCATCGTTTTCGCTCTCGGCGGACCGGACGGTCACGATCCGGCATTGCGCGGGCGCGCGGACCTTGTCATCGCCTTCGGCAACCAGACCTGGCCGCACCAGCTGGCTCGCATCATGCTCGCCGAGCAGCTCTACCGGGCGGTGACCATCCTGTCCGGCCACCCCTATCACCGCGATTGACGAAAAACCCCGCGGGCCACGATCTGGCCGAACTTGGCGGTTCCATTGCGGCCAGCCTGATTTAAGGTCGGTCACCTCGGTCCAAACGATTCGCCAGGCCTCGCCCGATGCGTCAACTTGTCAGCCTAGCCTGCCTGCTCGCCGCCTGCCTTGCCGGCGCGCCGTCGCCGGTGCATTCCCAGGAGACGGCGAACGAGACCGGCGAACTGGCCAAAAGTCTCGAGACGAGTGCGTCGCAGCTGACCGGCATACTGCGCGATCGCGCGATCAGCGAGAAGCGCGCGAAGGAGCTGGCGGAGGAGGTCGCGCGCATCCGCAAGGACCGCGAATCCCTCAATACCGCCCTTATCCAGGCGGCGAAGACGGAAAAGAAGCTGGCGACGGACGTTCTGGATCTCGAGGAACGGCTCATCGCCACTGCACGCGAAGCCGATGCGGTGCGCGCCAGCCTGTATGAGCGACGTGCCCTGTTGGCAGAGGTTCTTGCGGCACTGCAGCGCATGGGCCTCAACCCCCCGCCGGCGATCCTTGTTACCCCGGAAGATGCACTGTCCTCGGTTCGCAGCTCCATCCTGCTTTCCGCCGTCGTGCCCGGCATGCGCGAGGAAACGCGCGTTCTGGTCGCCGACCTGCAGGAGTTGCAACGCCTCACCGCGACGTTCCGGGCGGAACGCGAGGAACTGCGTGCGACGCTTGCCGCCCAGAAAGAGGAACAGGCCCGGCTTTCACTTTTGCTTGAGGAGAAGCGCTTGCTGGAGGCGCGCGCCGCCGACGATCTTGCCGCCGAGCAGGCGCGCGCCGCCGAGCTCGCGAGCCGGGCCGCCGACCTGCAGGAACTGATCGCCTCCATCGAGAGGGAAATCCAGTCGGCGCGCAAGGCGGCCGAGCAGGCCCGTCTCGAGGCCGAGCGTCGCGTCGAGGAGGGGCGTGAACGTGCTGAAAACCAATCACTTTCCGCCGCGCGGATCGCGCCGGCATTCGCGTTTTCCGATCTCCGTGGCCGGGTGGCGCGGCCTGTCGCCGGTCGCACAATTACCGCATTTGGCGACGATGACGGACTTGGCGGTCGGGCCCAGGGCGACACGATCGAAGCCTCGCCGGGAGCCTATGTGACCGCTCCCGCGGACGGGTGGGTTCTGTATGCGGGACCCTTCCGTTCTTACGGTCAACTCTTGATCCTGAATGTCGGTGACGACTATCATATGGTGATCGCCGGGATGGAACGCATCGACGTCACACAGGGTCAGTTCGTTCTGGCTGGCGAACCGGTCGGCGTTATGGGCAGGATTCACTTGGCAAGCGTGTCGGCCGCGGCTGCTGCAAACGAGAATCCGACGCTCTATATAGAGATCAGGAAGGACGGCAAACCGGTTGATCCCGGTCCGTGGTGGGAGCCAACCGGCTCCGGAAGGACATGAAGAACATGATGCGAAAGTTTTCCTTGCTGTTTGCCGGCGCCCTGATGGGAGCGGCCTCCGTGCTCGCAGTTTCATCCGGCGGCGGCATGATTCAGGCGAATGCGGCCGGCAGCGAAACCTACAAGCAGCTCTCGATTTTCGGCGACGTGTTCGAGCGCGTGCGTGCCAACTATGTCGAGGAACCCGACGAGAAGGAGCTGATCGAGAGCGCCATCAACGGCATGTTGACCTCGCTTGACCCGCATTCCTCCTACCTGAATGCGGAAGACGCCGCCGACATGCGCACCCAGACCAAGGGCGAATTCGGCGGCCTCGGCATCGAGGTGACGATGGAGAACGAGCTGGTCAAGGTTATCACGCCGATGTACGGGACGCCCGCCGAGAAGGCCGGCGTGCTCGCCGGTGACCTGATCGCGGAGATCGATGGCGAAGAGGTTCGCGGCCTGACCCTCCAGGACGCCGTCGACAAGATGCGCGGACCGGTCAATACGCCGATCGAACTGACCATCTTGCGCGAAGGCGCCGACAAGCCGCTTAAGATCACGATTGTCCGCGACATCATCAAGATCCAGGCGGTGCGCTATCGGGCCGAGGGCGATGTCGGTTATCTGCGCATCATGTCCTTCAACGAACAGACATTCGACGATCTTCAGGAAGGCATACAGAAGCTCACCGAAGATATCGGTGAGGATACGCTGAAGGGCTTCGTGCTCGACCTGCGGCTCAATCCCGGCGGATTGCTCGATCAGGCGATCAACGTATCGGACGCCTTCCTCGACAAGGGTCTGATCGTTTCGACGCGTGGACGAGACGAGCGCGACAGCCGGCGTTATTCCGCCCGCCCGGGCGACTTGACTGGCGGCAAGCCGCTGATCGTTCTGGTCAATGGCGGCTCAGCAAGCGCATCGGAGATCGTCGCCGGCGCACTGCAGGATCATCGCCGGGCCACGGTTGTCGGCACGCGGTCCTTTGGCAAGGGCTCCGTCCAGACGATCATCCCGCTCGGGGAAAACGGTGCCCTGCGGCTGACAACCGCCCTGTACTACACGCCGGCCGGCGTATCGATCCAGGGCAAGGGCATCACGCCGGACATCGAGGTGTCGCAAACCATTCCCGAGGACCTGCTTGGCCGCGACCTGTCGCGTGGCGAGTCGGATCTGCGCGGACACATTCCCGGCCCCGAGGAAGACGAAAAGGGATCCGGATCGATAGCCTACGTGCCGCAGGATCCGGCTGAAGATGACCAGCTTGGTTTCGCTTTGGCATTGTTGCGCGGCGAAAAGACGGATCCGGCCTTTCCGCCGGACCCGGCCAAGGCATTGCCGAATTGATCGCTTTTGCCAAATAGTCAAACTGCCATGATACAAGAGGCCACCGAATTCCGGTGGCCTCTTGATTCGGGGACAGCAGGCGACGATGACAGATATCAACGCACCCCTCGGTAAATCCGGCGCGAAACGTACCAGGGCGGGTGCACCACGCCCGGACGGAGACCGTCCGGAAAGGCGCAGCGGCGGAATCGTCGGGGCCGCTTTCGTTCTTGCTGCCATTGCCGCGCTCAACGCATGGACTTTCGTTTCCCGGGACCGCCTGCCGTCGACCGCCAGCATCGTCCTCGCCGATGCCTCGCCCTCGAAAGGGCAATCCGGGGAAAATGCGGTGGCAAGCGGGAATTCTCCGCGCCCGTCGGAAACGGATGGCGTGGAGATCGTCTACGGATCGCCGGAGGATTCAAGGCCGGCTGACGACGCCGGGGAACAGCTCGCCGAGGGCAGAATTTCAGAGGGTGGTCCCAAGGTCATTATCGTACGGGATCCCACCGCGGTGGAAATCGGCCAACCGGCGCAGCTCGCGCATCTTCCGGTCGACGAGGCGCTTGAGGAGAGCGAATGGGGCATGCTGCCGGTGCGGACGCCGGACGGCCGGCGCCCGATGGACATCTATGCCCGCCCATGGTCGACGGCCGGCGGAAAGCGGATCGCCGTCGTCATCGGTGGCTTGGGCCTATCGCAGACCGGCACGCTGTATGCGATAAAGACGTTACCGCCCGAAATCACCCTCGCCTTCGCTCCGCAAGGCTACAGTCTCAACCGATGGATGCGGGAGGCTCGCAGCAAGGGGCATGAACTTCTTGTGCAGGTTCCGATGGAACCCTTCGACTACCCACGCAATGATCCGGGCCCGCATACGCTCACGGTATCGGCCGAAAGGGATGCTAACCTGGCGAACTTGCGCTGGGCACTTGGTCGGCTCACCAACTTCACGGGCATCGTCAATTATCTTGGCGCCCGCTTCGCGGCGGATCCCGACGCCATCGGCCCCGTGCTGGACGAGATATCGGACCGGGGTCTCCTGTACCTGAACGACGGTACTGCAGGAGGACCGAAGCTGGCCGCACTCGCCCAAGACTTCGATACGCCCTATGTCTCCGGCCATGTCGTAATCGATTCGACCCAGGACCCCGCCTCCATCAGGGAACGGCTCGAGGAACTGGAAAGCATCGCAGACGCAAACGGCTTCGCTATCGGAAGCGGCTCCGCGTTCGAAGTTACCGTGGATACGGTTGCTGCCTGGGCGAACAGCGCCAAGAAGCGTGGATTCGAGATCGTCGGGGTCTCCGCGCTGGCGCGCTGACCCGGTTCGTTGTGAAGGCTTGAAACATGAAGAAGAAGGCGAACGAGGTTTCCGCGCAGGATCTGCCCTATCGGCCCTGCGTCGGGATCATGGTGCTGAACCCGGATGGCCTTGTCTGGGTCGGCAAGAGGGCCAAGGAAGGCAACACCGAATATTCGGGCCATCCCAAGCTCTGGCAGATGCCCCAGGGCGGAATCGACAAGGGAGAAGAACCTTTGCCGGCCGCGCTTCGGGAACTCTACGAGGAAACGGGCATGCACTCGGTGGAACTGGTCGAGGAAGCGCCGGAATGGATTCACTACGATCTGCCTGCGGACATGATCGGGATCGGCCTGAAGGGCAGGTATCGTGGCCAGACACAGAAATGGTTTGCCATGCGGTTCACCGGTGACGAATCCGAGATACGGATCGACCCGCCCCCTGACGGACACCAGCGCGAGTTCGACGAATGGGCCTGGGTGCCGATGGATACGCTCCCCGAATTGATCGTGCCCTTCAAGCGCGGCGTATATGAAGAGGTCGTGCGCGTTTTCAACCATCTTGCGAAGGCGCAGGCATCATGATGCTCATCGGCTTGCTCGGCGGCATGAGCTGGGAGTCGACCGCGATCTATTACCGCATAATGAACGAAACGGCTCGGGATGCGCTCGGCGGGCTGCACTCGGCACGGGTGTTGCTGCATTCCGTCGATTTCGAGCCCATCCAGCACGACCAGCACGAAGGCAAGTGGGGACGATGCGCACGGGTCCTCGTCGATGCAGGCAGGTCCCTGAAGGCTGGCGGTGCTTCATTCCTGGTGATTGCCACCAATACGATGCACAAGCTGGCTGACGAAATCGAGGAAGGCTCGGGCCTTCCGGTCCTTCATATCGCGGACCCGACGGGTGAGGCGATCCGGCAGGCCGGTCACCGGAAGGTTGGCTTGTTGGCGACCCGGTTCACGATGGAAGAAAACTTCTACCGGCAGCGGCTGGAAAACCGTTTTCACCTCAAGGTCGAGATTCCCGGGGAGGATGAACGTGCCGATATCCATCGTATCATCTACGAGGAACTGTGCCTCGGCGTGTTTCGGGAAGTATCGGCCGCGAGGTTCCGTCAAATAATCGATCGCATGAAGTGGGCGGGCTGCGAATCCGTCATTCTCGGATGCACGGAGATCGGGATGATCGTATCTCCCGAACGTAGCGCCCTGCCCGTGTTCGATACAACCGCGCTGCATGCGCGGGCAGCGGTCGCCTTGGCATTGCAGGGTGACCTTCTCGGACAGAAAACCTGACACGGCTCCGAAAGTGAGGCTGACATGATTCTGGACAAGACCGAATTCCGGCCTGCAATACCCGAAGACAGGCTGGGCATCCTGGCCCTGCAGCGCCGTGCATTCGGACGTGATGCGGAGGCGGAACTGGTCGATCGCCTGATCGAGGGTCCTGAAAGGACGATCTCGATGGTTGCGGATCTTGACGGCATGATTGTGGGGCACATCCTGTTGACCGAATTGCGTGGCCCGGAAGGAGCCCTCGCCCTGGCACCCCTTTGTGTCGATCCCGACTGGCGCGATTTCCTGATTGGCACGGAATTGACGAACCGAGCGCTGGCCAGCGCACGCGACAAGGGCTGGATGTCGGTGTTCGTTCTCGGAGACCCGGTCTACTATGGTCGGTTCGGCTTCAAGGCGGAATTGACCCGGGAAATGGATGCGCCTTGGTCGGGACCCGGTTTCATGGCACTGGAGTTGGTGCCCCGCGCCCTGGATGGCTATCGGGGAGCCGTGGTATATCCCGAGGCCTTCCTGGAATCGTGAAACGAAAAAGGCCCGCCGTGGGCGGGCCTCGAACACCGAATGGTTGAACCTCTCACGCGGGCAGGATTGCCTGCTGCAGCGTCGTGAGCTGATCGAGGTAGAGCTTCGCCTTCTGGATCGCTTCGTCGCTTTTCGCGTCCTCGAGGTCCTCGCGCGCATCCTGGACGCGCCGGGCAACATCCTCCGGATCGATATCCTTCACATTGACCGCCGATTCGGCAAGCAAGGTGCAGGAATCGGGCATGATGTCGACGAAACCGCCGAACACGCAGTATCGCTCCTGTTCGCCGGAAGCGTTCTTGACCTCGACCACGCCCGGTTGAAGCCCGGCCATCAGCGGCGCGTGGTTGGAAAGGACGGTGAAATATCCCTCCTGCCCAGGCACCACCACCTCCAGCACGTCTTCGGAGACCAGGAGGCGTTCCGGCGAAACCAGTTCGAATTTGAATGCGTCAGCCATGATTCAGATCACTCAGCCTGTTTTTTGGACAGCGTCGCCAGGAACCCGAGGACCAACCCGGCCGCCGCGCCGACGATTACGTTCAGCGCAGCCGGGTTGGAAATGCTGAGACCGAAGAACTGGTCGAGCGAGTCGGGCCCGATCAGGAAGCCCGTGAGGGCTCCCGCCAGCGCGATCTGCGCGATTTCCGTCCATCGGCCCATGGTGCCGTTCCGCGTTCAGCTTGCGCGTCAGGCCGCTTCCGCAGCCAGACGCTTTGCCTTTTCAACCGCTTCTTCGATGGTGCCGACCATGTAGAAGGCGGCTTCCGGAAGGTGGTCGTATTCGCCCTCGACAAGGCCCTTGAAGCCCTTGATCGTGTCTTCCAGATCGACAAGCTTGCCAGGCGAGCCGGTGAACACCTCGGCCACGAAGAAAGGCTGTGACAGGAAGCGCTCGATCTTGCGCGCGCGTGCCACCGTCAGCTTGTCCTCTTCCGAAAGCTCGTCCATGCCCAGGATGGCGATGATGTCCTGCAGCGACTTGTAGCGCTGCAGCGTCTGCTGGACGTCGCGGGCCACCTTGTAGTGCTCCTCGCCGACGATCTGCGGATCGAGCATGCGCGACGTGGAGTCGAGCGGGTCGACGGCCGGGTAGATGCCCTTCTCGGAAATGGCGCGGTTGAGCACCGTCGTCGCGTCGAGGTGGGCGAACGAGGTCGCCGGGGCGGGGTCGGTCAGGTCGTCGGCGGGCACGTAGATGGCCTGTACCGAGGTGATCGAACCCTTTGTTGTTGTTGTGATGCGCTCCTGCAGCGCCCCCATATCCGTCGCGAGCGTCGGCTGATAGCCCACGGCAGACGGGATGCGTCCCAGCAGGGCCGAAACTTCCGAACCGGCCTGGGTAAAGCGGAAGATGTTGTCCACGAAGAACAGCACGTCCTGCCCCTGGTCACGGAAATACTCCGCAATGGTCAGGCCGGTCAAGCCAACGCGAGCACGGGCACCGGGCGGCTCGTTCATCTGACCATAAACGAGAGCGGCCTTGGAACCCTCACCGCCACCGGCCTTGTTCACGCCGGATTCGATGAACTCGTGGTAGAGATCGTTACCCTCGCGGGTCCGTTCACCCACCCCGGCGAACACCGAATAGCCACCATGTGCCTTCGCGATGTTGTTGATGAGTTCCTGGATAAGAACCGTCTTGCCGACGCCGGCGCCACCGAACAGACCGATCTTGCCGCCCTTTGCATAGGGTGCCAGCAGATCGAGGACCTTGATGCCCGTCACAAGAATTTCGGCTTCCGTCGACTGTTCGACATACTCCGGAGCCGGTTGGTGAATACTGCGGATTTCCTCGCCCTTGACAGGACCGGCTTCGTCAACCGGCTCACCGACGACGTTGATGATGCGGCCAAGCATCTGGGGCCCGACAGGCACCGAAATCGGCTTGCCGGTATCAACTACCGTCTGCCCCCGCACAAGACCTTCGGTCGAGTCCATCGCAATGCAGCGCACCGTGTTTTCACCGAGATGCTGCGCAACCTCGAGAACGAGGCGCTGGCCATTGTTGTCGGTTTCAAGCGCATTCAGGATCGCCGGCAGGTGGTCGGTGAACTTCACGTCCACGACGGCGCCGATCACCTGTGCGATCTTGCCTTCCGGGCCCTTGGCCAACTTCACGGCGGCCGGTTTCTTTGCTGCTGCTCTTGCCATCGTGCTACCCTTTTCTTACAGCGCTTCCGCGCCAGAGATGATCTCAATCAGTTCCTTGGTGATCTGCGCCTGACGCTGACGGTTGTAGGAAAGCGTCAGTTTGTCGATCATTTCGCCTGCATTGCGTGTCGCGTTGTCCATCGCGGACATGCGCGCACCCTGTTCGGAAGCGGCGTTCTCCAGAAGTGCACGAAACACCTGGACGGAAATATTGCGCGGGATAAGGTCCTCGAGAATCGCGCCTGCGTCCGGTTCATACTCGTAGATCGCGTCACCCGCCGTTTCGGCCTCGCTGCCCTCGGCTCTCGCCGGTATCAGTTGCTGCGCCGTCGGAATCTGGGAAATCACCGATTTGAATTCCGAATAGAAGAGAGTGCAGACATCGAATTCGCCGGCCTCGAACAAATCGATTACTTTCTTGCCAATTGCCACGGCATTGTCGAAACCGATTCGCTTCACATCCCGCAGATCGACCCGGTCGACTACGTAGTTCCCGAGATCGCGACGCAGTATGTCATAGCCCTTCTTGCCGACGGTGATGATCTTCACCGTCTTGCCCTCGGCGATCAATTTGCGAGCATGATCGCGAGCCATGCGCGCGATCGAAGAATTGAAACCGCCGCATAGGCCGCGCTCAGCGGTACAGACGAGCAGAAGATGCGTATCGTCCTTGCCGGTACCGACCATCAGCTTCGGCGCGTCGTCACCATCACCGAGCGTCTGGGCAATATTTGCAAGCACCGCGCCCATACGCTGCGAGTAGGGGCGCGCGGCTTCGGCCGCTTCCTGAGCACGACGCAGTTTCGCCGCAGCCACCATCTGCATGGCCTTGGTGATCTTCTGCGTCGCCTTGACCGAAGAGATGCGGTTCCTAAGGTCCTTGAGTGAAGGCATGCCCGGGCTTTCCGTTTTCTGGTTTCGACCCCGCCCTTACGCGAAGGCCTTCGCGTAGGCGTCGATCTGCGCCTTGAGCTGCGCCTCGATTTCGTCGGTCAGCTTCTGCTCCTTGCGGATCGCCTCGAGCACATCCTTGCCTTCCGCGCGCATGTGGGCAAGCAGCCCCTGCTCGAACCGACCGACATCGGAAACGGGCAAGTCATCGAGATAACCATTCACGCCCGCAAAGATCACCGCGACCTGCTCTTCCGTCTTGAGCGGTGAGAACTGCGGCTGCTTCAACAATTCGGTCAGGCGCGCACCACGATTGAGCAGACGCTGCGTTGCGGCATCAAGATCGGAGCCGAACTGGGCGAATGCCGCCATTTCGCGATACTGGGCAAGCTCGCCCTTGATCGAGCCGGCAACCTGTTTCATCGCCTTGATCTGCGCGGCCGAACCGACACGAGAAACCGACAGACCCACGTTCACAGCCGGGCGGATACCCTGGAAGAACAGGTCGGTCTCAAGGAAAATCTGTCCATCCGTGATCGAGATTACGTTGGTAGGAATGTAGGCCGAGACGTCATTGGCCTGCGTCTCGATGACCGGCAGCGCGGTCAGCGAACCGGCACCGTGATCGTCGTTGAGCTTCGCGGCGCGCTCCAACAGGCGCGAATGAAGGTAGAAGACGTCACCCGGATAGGCTTCACGCCCCGGCGGACGACGCAGCAGCAACGACATCTGACGGTAAGCGACAGCCTGCTTGGACAGATCGTCATAGGCGATCAGCGCGTGCATTCCGTTATCACGGAAATATTCGCCGATCGCACAACCCGCAAACGGCGCGAGGTACTGCATCGGTGCGGGATCCGACGCGGTTGCCGCGACGACGACCGAATATTCGAGCGCACCACGCTCCTCAAGCACCTTCACGAATTGCGCAACCGTCGAACGCTTTTGGCCGACAGCGACATAGACACAATACAGCTTGTCCTTTTCCGGGCCGTTGTCATGGATCGGCTTCTGGTTAAGGAATGTGTCGAGAACAATGGCAGTCTTGCCGGTCTGGCGGTCACCGATGATCAACTCGCGCTGACCGCGACCGACAGGAATCATCGCATCGATAGCCTTCAGACCCGTCGACATCGGCTCATGCACCGACTTGCGCGGAATGATGCCGGGCGCCTTGACATCGACACGCTCACGCTTCTTCGCTTTGAGCGGCCCCTTTCCGTCGATAGGATTCCCCAGCGCATCGACCACGCGACCGAGAAGCTCCTTGCCGACCGGCACGTCGACGATGGCGCCGGTCCGTTTGACAGTGTCGCCTTCCTTGATGTCACGGTCAGCACCGAAGATAACGACACCGACATTGTCGGTTTCGAGGTTCAGCGCCATCCCGCGAATACCACCGGGAAATTCAACCATTTCACCGGCCTGGACATTGTCCAGACCGTAGACGCGGGCGATACCATCACCTACGGACAGGACGGAACCGACTTCGGATACCTCAGCCTCCTGTCCGAAATTCTTGATCTGGTCCTTAAGGATCGCGGAAATTTCCGCAGCGCGAATATCCATCAGCCGACCTCTTTCAGCGCGAGCTTCATTGATGACAATTTGGTGCGTAGCGACGTGTCGATCTGGCGCGAGCCGATCTTGACAATCAGGCCGCCAAGAAGCGACGGATCGACCGTCACGTTGATGTCCACGTCTTTGCCGGCGACATCCTTCAAGGTCGCCTTCAGTTCTTTCTCCTGCGCGGCCGTCAGCTTCGCGGCACTCGTCACCTCCGCGGCGACGACACCCTTGTGCTCGGCAGCTATGGCACGAAATGCCCCAAACATACCTGGCAACGCAAACAGGCGACGGTTCGATGCCACCACCTTCAGGAAATTGCCGAACACGCCATCGAAACCGGCCTTGTCCACGATCGCGTCGATTGCGCGCAACTGTTCATCGGAAGAAAAGACCGGGCTGCCGATCAGGCGCCGCAGGTCATCGCTTTCGCTGAGAAGGGCTTCGAACGCGACCATCTGCTCTTCGACCCTGGCAAGCGCTTTCGCCTCAAGCGCAATGTCGAAAAGAGACTGTGCGTAACGGGAAGCAACACCTGAAGTGAGAGATGATATGGCCACTGGCTATCGCTTCTCTGTCTCGTCTCAATGCGCAAACGGAAGGGAGCCGGCCGGCTATGCGTAACGCATTGAACTTGTTGATGTTTACTATTCGCAATAGAATACGACAGTCGCACCCCGGCTGCGAATTGCGAGCCGTCTAGCACATGCTTTTCGCCTGCGCAACACGACCGGGACCGCCTTTTGTCGCAGAAACGCCAGTTTCCTGCCAGCTTAATGTCGATCAGGCCACATATCCGAAGACATATACGAGGGGGCAAGCAGCCAGGACCGCCTCGACGATGGTGGCAATCCAGTTGAATTTCCTCTCGCCGCGATCGATCAGGATTGAGACCAGACGGCCCAGCACCGAAAGGCCCCATGCTGCGCCCAGGGCCATCCACAGAAATGGCTGGTTGAACAGAAGCGCCATCAGCGAGACGCCGAGATAGAAACCGGATATGGTTGCCCGAAATTCAAATAGGGCTTCCGGCACACCTTCGGCGATTCGAAGGCGCATGACGCGCAAAGCAAGTCTGGGTGCCAGAAGATATGCGAGCCCCAACGCCAGCGTTGCCAGAGCCGATACCCATGCCAACCACTCGCCGGGCGACTGCGGAAGTACGAACTCGAACATGGAAGCCTTCTTTCTGGTGTTCGGATCAACGTTCTATGGGGGCCGCGCTTCGCGCCAGCCGGAGCACCCTTTCTCGATACATCAGGTAGAGGCCGCTCGCACAGATAATCGCCGCGCCAAGAATGGTCCACCAATCCGGAAAATCGCCGAACACGATGAAACCAAGCAGGGTCATCCACAGGAGCTGGCTGTAAACGAACGGGGCAATCTTCGGCGCTGAGGCGAGCCGACTCGCCTTGATGAACATCGTGTGGCCAATCATGCCGAAAATGCCGAACACGCACAGGAGCACTACATCCAGCGGCCGGTCTGGCATTGACGCACTCACCCAGGCGAAAGGTGCCAGCAGCACAACACCGAAGAAGGAGGAATAGAACACCAGGCTCGCCTCGGTTTCGGTGCCGGCCAACTTGCGCGTAAGAATTGAATAGATGGCATAAACCAGCGTCGCGGATATCGAGTAGAGGATCGCGGGGTCGAACATGGCGGTGCCGGGGCGCACCACAACAAGCACACCAACAAAGCCGACCATGATCGCCGCCCAGCGCCGCGGGCCCGCCCATTCGCCCAGCAGCGGGCCGGCAAGTGCCGTCACCATCATCGGCGACGACAGGAAGACGGAAACCGTCTGCGCCAGCTGCAGCGTCTCCAGCGCCTTGAAGTTGAGCAGCGTTGTCACCGGCAAGGCGATGCCGCGCACGAGTTGCAGCGGAACATTCCTCATCCGCCAGGCATCGGCATTGGCCCAGGCCCGGGAGATCACCGCCTGGAGCAGCGCCTGCAGGGCGAAGCGGCACCACACCACGAAGATCGCGGCCAGCCCCGAGGTGACCAGATACTTGGCCGAGGTATCCAGAAGCGCGAACATCAGGAAAACGCCGAGCGACAGCGCCAGGGCGACCGGCGGCATCGCCTCGCTGTCGACATCCGTGCGGGTATTTTGTGGGGACAATTTTCTGCCTCCGATGAACATCCCGTCCATGCGCCGGGACCCCGGCCATGTCAAAGAAAACTTTGCGGATCGACATCGACGCTGACCCGCACCGAGCCGCGCGGCCGCGGCGCGTTGCCGATCATCGCGCGCAGGAATGCCTGGATGTTCGCGCGTTCCGGCCCGTGAACGAGCAGGCGGAACCGGTGCCGTCCCCGGATCAGCGCCAGCGGCGCCTCCGCGGGCCCCAGCACCATGATCTCCCCCACCGGCGCCGCGGCACGCAGGGCGCGCCCGTGAGTCTCCGCCTCGGCCCGGCTGTTCGCCGAGACGATGATCGAGGCGAGGCGGCCGAAAGGCGGCAGATGGCCGCGCTCGCGCTCGGCGATCTGGTTCCCGTAGAAGGCCTCCCCGTCGCCGGAAACGATGGCCCGCATTGCCGGATGTTCGGGCTGGAAGGTCTGGATCAGGCCGAGGCTCTTCTTGCCTGTGCGCCCGGCACGACCGGTCACCTGGGACAGCAGCTGGAATGTGCGCTCGGCCGCGCGCGGATCGCCGTTGGCCAGGCCCAGATCGGCGTCGACGACGCCGACCAGCGTCATGTTCGGAAAATTGTGCCCCTTGGCGACCAGCTGGGTGCCGATGACGATGTCCACGTCGCCCTTCTCGATCGCTTCCAGTTCAAGGCGCAGCCGCTTCACCCCGCCAAGCATGTCCGACGACAGCACGATGGTCCGCGCATCGGGGAATGCCTGCACAACCTCCTCGGCGATGCGCTCGATGCCCGGACCGCACGCGACGAGGTGATCAAGCGTCCCGCATTCCGGACACGCCTCCGGCACGGGCTCGTGATGGCCACAATGATGGCACATCAGGACGCCCCGGAAACGATGCTCGACCAGCCATGACGAGCAGTCGGAACACTGGAACCGGTGGCCGCAGACGCGGCACAGCGTCAGTGGCGCGTATCCACGCCTGTTCAGGAAGAGGAGCGACTGCTCTCCGCGTTCCAGCGTCTCGCCGATGGCCTTGAGCAGGGGCGGCGCGAGGAACCGCCCGCGCGCCGGCGGTGTGCGCCGCATGTCTATGGCAGCGATCTCCGGCATCGCGGCCTCGGCGAAGCGCCGCGACAGCCTGACATGCCGGTAACGCCCGTTTTCCGCGTTGTAGCGCGTTTCCACCGAGGGCGTCGCGCTCGAGAGGATCATCGGGAACCCGCCGATATGGGCCCGTACCACGGCCATGTCCCGGGCATGATAGAAAACGCGGTCCTCCTGCTTGTAGGCGGGATCATGCTCCTCGTCGACGACAATCAGGCCGAGCTCGGAAAACGGCAGGAAGAGTGCCGAGCGCGCGCCGGCCACGACGCGGACACGGCCGTCGGCGACCTGTCGCCAGACCCGCTCGCGGGCCTTCGGCGCGATTTCGGAATGCCATTCGGCCGGTGGCGCGCCGAACCGGTCGTGGAATCGTTCCAGGAAGCTGTGCGTCAGCGCGATCTCGGGCAACAGGACCAGCACCTGTTTTCCCGCCTCGAGCGCGGCGGCAATAGCCTCGAAATAGACCTCCGTCTTGCCGGAGCCGGTGACACCCTCGAGCAGGGTCGCGGAAAACCCCCCTTCCTCGACCGGTACCCGCAACGAATCGGCGGCCGCCCGCTGGTCCTCCGAAAGCCTCGCGCCGGCATAGTCCGGATCGGGCGCGGCAACGACCGGCATCGGCGGCAACTCGATCTCCTCGAACACGCCGGCCTTCGTCAGCCCGTCCACGACGGACAGCGACACGCCTGCGGCATGTGCCAGCCCGGAACGGGTCCAGCCGAGGCACCCGGTCGCCAGTTCCAGTACGCGCGCACGCGCCGGCGTCATCCGTTCGGGCAGCACTTCGGTCCGCCGCAGGCCCGGCACCGCGGGCTCCGGGTCGAAGGCGGCCGGCACGCGAAGCACCATGCGCGCGACCATGCCGGGCGCCGAAAGCGTGTAGCGCGCCACCCAGTCGACGAAACGGCGCATGTCCGCCGACAGTGGCGGACAGTCGAAAACGCGTTCGATGGCTCTCAGCTTCTTCGGATCCACCTCGTCCTTGCGGTCGTCGTCCCAGACGACACCGGCGACCGTGCGCGGACCGAGCGGAACCGCGACGATCGCACCCGGCTCGACTTCCATTCCCTCGGGCACGGCATAGGTATAGGGCCGTTCCGACGGAGTCGGGACGAGAACCGGGACTGTCCTGGAAACGAAGAGCGAATCTTGCGGCATTACCCCGTGACCTTGCCCACTCTTTGGTCTAAACGGAAGCCCGATCGAACTCCCTCAAGCGCACACCAGGGGCCAAAACATGAAATTCTTTGTCGATACCGCGGACGTGAAGGAAATCCGCGAACTGAACGATATCGGACTCGTCGACGGCGTGACCACCAATCCGTCGCTGATCATGAAATCGGGCCGTGACATCACCGAGGTCACGAAGGAAATCTGCGACATGATCGACGGGCCGGTTTCCGCCGAGGTCACCGCGACCGATTTCGAGGGCATGATCAAGGAAGGCAAGGTGCTCGCGAAGATCGCGGACAATATCTGCATCAAGCTGCCGCTGACCTTGGAGGGCCTGAAGGCCTGCAAGGCGCTGACCTCGGAAGGCTACAAGACCAACGTGACGCTGTGCTTCTCGGCCAACCAGGCGCTGCTCGCAGCCAAGGCCGGCGCGACCTTCATCTCGCCATTCCTCGGCCGTCTCGACGACATCGGCCTCAATGGCATGGAACTGATCGGCGAGATCCGCACCATCTACGACAATTACGGTTTCCAGACGGAAATCCTTGCTGCGTCGATCCGCACGGTCAATCACGTCAAGGAAGCGGCCCTGATCGGCGCCGATGTCGCCACCGTGCCGCCGGCAGTGCTGAAGGCGCTCGTCAAGCATCCGCTGACCGACAAGGGCCTCGACGCCTTCCTCGCCGACTGGGCCAAGACCGGCCAGAAGATCGCCTGATCTTCGGCACATGGCCGACACGCTGTTCAAGACGCCTGCCCGGTAGGAACCGGGCAGGCGTTTTCACTTGCACTTCTATGGAAGCATCGTTCCGGTTTCGACGAAACGGCGGTGCCAGGAAAGCGCCTCGTCCAGAATGTTCGGCGAGTGGCGTCCGAAGGAGGTCTTGCAGGCGCGGTCGTAGTAGTCCCGCAGTGCATCCCGGTAGTCGGGATGCGCGCAATTGGAGATGATCAGTTCGGCCCGCTGCTTCGGCGCGAGGCCCCGCAGGTCGGCCAGGCCCTGCTCCGTGACGATCACCTGGACATCCTGCGAAATGTGATCGACATGGCTGGCCATCGGCACGATGGCCGAGATCTTGCCGCCCTTGGCCGTGGAAGGCGTCATGAAGATCGATACATAGGCATTGCGCGCGAAATCGCCGGAGCCGCCGATACCGTTCTGGATACGCGACCCCATGACGTGGGTGGAGTTCACGTTTCCGTAGATGTCGGCCTCGATCAGCCCGTTCATGGCGATGCATCCGAGCCGCCGCACCAGTTCCGGGTGATTGGAAATCTCCTGCGGCCGCAGGATGAGCTTGTCGCGATAAAGGTGAGCGTTGGAATTGAACCGCTGCGCCGACTCGGGCGAAAGCGAGAAGGCCGTTGCCGAAGCCATCCGCAACTTGCCCGCATCGAGCATGTCGAGCATGCCGTCCTGGATGACCTCGGTAAATGCGGTCATGTTCTCGAACGGCCCGTCGAGCAGCCCCGCCATGACCGCATTGGCGACATTGCCGACACCGGACTGGAGCGGCAGCAGTTCCTTCGTCAGCCGCCCCCGCGCGACCTCGTTCACGAGGAATTCCTGCAAGTGCCCGGCGATCGCCCTCGCCACCTCGTCCGGCTCGGAGAAGGGCAGGTTGCGGTCCGGCGCGTCGGTCTCGACGATGGCCACGATCTTGTCGGGATCGACCCGGAAATGCGGCTCGCCGATCCTGTCACCCGGATTGACCAGCGGGATCGGCTTGCGATGCGGCGGCAGCGCAGTGCCGTAGTAGATGTCGTGCATGCCGTCGAGCGCCTCGCTCTGCCAGCGATTGACCTCGAGGATGACCTGCTTCGCCTGGTCGAGCCAGGTCTTGTTGTTGCCGACGGAGGAGGAGGGAATCAGCGCGCCGTCAGGCGTGATGCCGGAGACCTCGACCACGGCGGTATCGAGCGGCCCGAGGAAGCCCTGCCACGCCATTGGTGCCACCTGGCTGAGATGCATGTCGAAATAGCTCATCTCGCCGCTGTTGATCTTCTCGCGCGCGATCGGATCGGAATTGTAGGGCAGGCGGAACTCGATCCCGTCTGCCTTGGCCAGCGCGCCATCGAGTTCCGGTCCGGTCGAGGCCCCGGTCCACACCCGCACGCGGAAGGGCCGTCCGGCGGCGCGCTCCGCCTCGATCCGGGAAGCCAGGGCCACCGGTACCGACTTGGGGTAGCCCGATCCGGTGAAACCGCTCATCCCGACCGTCGATCCGGACTGGATGAACGCTGCGGCCTCTTCCGCCGTCGCGATCTTGGAACGGAGTCCGGCATGGGCAATTCGGCTGGTCATGGAAAATGTCCTCGCATCACGCAAAGAATGACGGGCACTCGATCCGGCGCGGCAGGACATGGCATCCGCCGCCCGTCGATCGACAGATAGGCAGCCAGCTTATTAAATGCTCGGATGCAAGCCGGAAATGGCATATTCCGGACGAAATGCCGCAGCCGGCACCAAGTGGGTGCATCGGCCATTCTGGCGGAACGAGGCTTCAGCCCTCGAATTCGGCGTCGGGCCTTTCGCGCAGGACATGCTCGCAATGCCGCTGCAGGCGCACGGTCAGGTCCTGCACGTCGCCGTCCATGGTCCCGGGATCGACCGGCTTGCCGATATTGATCCGGAACGGCTGGCCCTTCTTGTTGAGCAGCTCGTGGAAAACCGTCATGTCGCGCAGTTCCGGCGTGCGGTGCGACAGGAGATAGAACAGCTTCGAGTTGCGCGCGCTCATGTGCATGGGAACGACCGGCACGTTGTAGCGCTTGGCCATGTGCACGCCGGTGGC
The DNA here is from genome assembly GCF_013358405.1 of Oricola thermophila. Taxonomy (NCBI): domain Bacteria; kingdom Pseudomonadati; phylum Pseudomonadota; class Alphaproteobacteria; order Hyphomicrobiales; family Ahrensiaceae; genus Oricola; species Oricola thermophila. The sequence continues at coordinate 3,465,538 of NZ_CP054836.1, read as the reverse complement.
CTGCCAGGGGCGCTCGTTGAGGCGTCCCTTCGACCAGTATGCGATGCGACCGGACGGGAACAGAACGATGGCCCGCTTCTCGGCGAAGGCGCGGCTGGTGCGCACCAGTGTCTCGCGGCTCTTGGCGTGCGACTTTTCCGTGGTGCGCCATTCGACCGGGATGATGATCTCCGACAGGCGCTGGTTGACGCGGATGGCATCGCGGTTGGCGAAGAAGACCAGATCCGGGCGCGTGTCCTTGAGCATGTCGTAGACGGCGACGCCGTCGGCGATCCCGGTCGGGTGGTTCGAGACGAGGATGAAGCCACCTTCCTTCGGCAGGTTCTCCTTGCCCTCCACCGTGATGTCGAGATCGAGCAGCCTGCTGACATATTCGAAACACTCGATGCCGCTCATCTCGGCGACATCGTCGGCCATGCGCACGGCCTGCTCATAGTAGAGGACCTTGTAGAGCGCCGGGCGGATCAGCGGCCATAGCGGATGCCGGACCAGGTTCTGGCCACGTTCCTCGATCAGCTGGTCGACGATATGCTGCTGTCGCAGAGAGCGCGCATCGGCACGCCCGGTCACGATGTCCGCGAAGGTCGAAGATGCGCTCTGGAATTCCATGGCCATGTGTCCGGTGGGTTTTGACCCGTCCTCTCACCGATTAGTGTATCGATAGTATGACACAACAGCGTGATATTGAAGTGCCGCGCTGCGGGACCGTGCGCCGCAGGCTGTTGCACGGCGATCTAGCAAGGGTTCACGCCGGGGGCAAGTTCCTACATGCCTTCCTTGACGACGCCGCGGAAGGCCTGGTCTCCCCATAGCTCGCGCACCCGCTGGTCGCGCCCGCATCCCTCGCGGTAACCCTTGTAGGCTTCCGCCCGGGTGACGAGGCCGAACCGGGTGAGCTGCTTCTCCTGGCTCAGATAGTAGTCCTGGTGGTAGTCCTCCGCCTCCCAGAAGACGACCTTGCCCTCGACCGGCGTGACGACTTCCTGCCCGAGCTGCTTCTCGGCCTCGGCAAGCAGCTCCCGGGCGATTCGTGCCTCCTCCTCATCGGCGGCGTGTATCGCGGTCGTGTAGGAATGGCCGCGGTCGCAGAACTGTCCGCCGGCATCGGTCACGTCGATGGTGCGCAGGAAGTTTCCGACCAGGGTGCGGTAGTCGGTCTTTGTGTCGTCGTAGTCGACCTTCACCACCTCGCGGTGCTTTCCGTGGTTGCGGTAGGTCGGGTTTCTCATCTCGCCGCCCGCATAGCCGGAGGTTGTGGCCACCACCCCCTCCATGTGATCGAAATCGCTCTCCACGCACCAGAAGCAGCCACCGGCGACGACCAGCGACCGCGTCTCCGCCTTCGCCGCGCCCAGCGCCGAGGCTGCAAGGGCCAGTGTCAGCATGGCGGTCTTCATTTTTCCCATCTCGGTTTCTCCGGGTTTCCTGTCGCAGACAAACCACGAATCTCCCCGGCAAGCCCAGTCATAACTGAACACGCTTGCGTGAACGCCCGGCGCGTGGCGGGACGCGGAGCGCAACAAATGCCCTTGAAGATCGTTCCGAATGGGCAACCTATTGCCTGAGGCGCGACGCCAACCGCAAATCCCTGCACGAGGAGAACACGATGAAACGCCACGCAACCGCGATCTGGACCGGCAACCTGCAGGAAGGCCGAGGCAACCTGACCACGCAAAGCGGCGCGCTGAGCGAGAAGCGCTACGATTTCCGCGCGCGCTTCGAGGACGAGGAGGGCACGACCGGCACCAATCCGGAGGAACTGATCGCCGCCGCCCATGCGGGCTGCTACGCGATGCAGCTTTCCCACTTCCTCGCCGAGAACGGCACCCCGGCCAGGAAGCTCGAATGCACGGCCACCGTCGAGGTAAAGCCCGGTGAGGGCATCCTGGGCTCGGCCCTCGACCTCGAGGCAGAGGTTCCCGGCATCGACGCGGACAGCTTCGCGGAACTGGCGGAACGGGCCAAGCGCGAGTGCCCGGTATCCGGCGCCCTGGCGTCAATCGCAATCACGCTGGACGCCCGGCTGGTCTGAGCCGGCGGGCGCCTGCCGCGGCGCATCGGGAAACGGGCAATTTTGTTACGCAGCGACGGTATTTCCTTCGCTTTTCGTGACGTTTCCCGCGCCAAGATCGCAACCAAATGTCGCGGTTTCGGGCGTATCCTTTTCCCATACCGGAGGAGGAAACACCATGCTCAAACGCAACGAGGAGGCCGGCGTCAGGGCGGTCTCTCCCACGCTCGAAATCACCGACATCACCGGCGAGGCGCGCGCCCTGCCCGACTTCGCGGACCATGAGCGTGTCGTCGCCGGCCGCGATTCCGCGCGCGGCCTGACGGCTATCGTCGCCATTCATTCCACCGTTCTCGGGCCGGCGCTTGGCGGGACGCGGGTCTGGCCCTATGCCGGTTTCGACGAGGCGCTGACCGACGTGCTGCGCCTGTCCCACGGCATGACCAACAAGGCCGCGATCTCGGGCCTGCCGCTGGGCGGCGGCAAGGCGGTGATCATCGCCGATGCGCGCGCCGGCAAGCCGAGGGCGATGCTGGAAGCCTATGGCGAGATGCTGGCGACGCTGCGCGACGTCTATGTCACCGCCGAGGATGTCGGCATGAGCCTGGCCGATGCCGATTTCCTGCACACGCTGACGCCCAACGTCACCGGCACCACGGCGGGCGGCAGCGGCAACCCCTCGCCGGTCACGGCGGAAGGCACCTTTCTCGGCCTGAGGGCGGCGGTGCGCCACCGGCTCGGACGCGAGGATCTCGCGGGCATCCGCGTCGCCGTCCAGGGTCTCGGCGCGGTCGGCTGGGCGCTGTGCGAGCGGCTTCACGCAGCCGGCGCGGCTCTCACCGTGACCGACATCGACAGCACCCGCGTCGAGGCGGCGGCGACCGAGTTCGGCGCCCGCAAGGCCGGTCCGGACGCGATCCTTGCGGCGGAAGCCGACGTTCTGGCCCCCTGCGCACTGGGCGGCGTGCTGTCTGAGCGGACGATCCCCGCGCTGGAGGCGAAGGTCGTCGCCGGCTCGGCCAACAACCAGCTCGCCCGCCCGGAGGACGCGCGCAGGCTGGCTGATCGCGGCATCCTCTACGCCCCCGACTACGTCATCAATGCCGGCGGCCTGATCAATGTCGCCGCCGAGTTGTCCCCGGGCGGCTACGACCGCGACGCGGCCATGGCGAAGGTCGCGACGATCCCGGACACGCTGGACGAGATCTTCCGCCGGGCGGCGGAAACGGGCGCGACCACTGCCGAGATCGCCGACGCCATCGCGGCGGAGCGCATCGCGGCGGCCAGGTCCGCCTAGCCGGGCGCGTCGAAGGCAGCGCGATCGGCGCGGCGGCGGCGATCGCGACACGGGCAAACTGAAGGCGCGCGCCATCCTCGCCACGCCCCGGAACCAACCGGTCTGGCCATTGAAACGGGTGGAAGACGGGCGGTCGGAGGCCGCTCATCTTGATTTTTGCGCGGTCCCCCGACCGCCCGCTCGGCATTCTCACGACATCAGTCATCCCGCCGCCTTGCCCGTGGGCAGCTCGCAGGCCGGATACGGCACGCATCTGTGACCCGCCTTCCCCGTGGCGGATGCGCTCGCGTTCCGGCGCCGCTCGCCCGCCGCTGCTGCTACCGCCCGGGGGAGCCGGCGGCACGGCGGCCACGCGCGGGACCGATATGCCTCCCCGGTTTCGGAGCTGTTGGGCGACTTCCGTCAAGCCGGCTCCTGCCCGCGCCACCTGCACGCGGACACCGGGTACCGTCCCCCTCCCCGAAATGCCGGTGCGCACTCAGGCTTCCGCGAGGGGGCAAGGGGAAGGATAGGCGAGGCCGGAGGGCGTTGGACAAGTTTTCGCGGAAATGCCGGAGTTCCGGGAAAGGGGGCGAAATTTATCCAACGGGGCGCGGGGTATAGGGCACGCGACATCGGCCGGTCGCCGACATCGCGGCGAACCGGCCCCGGGAAAGAAACGGCGCGCCTAGACCCGCCGCTCGACCATCATCTTCTTGATCTCGGCGATCGCCTTGGCCGGGTTCAGGCCCTTCGGACAGGCCTGGGTGCAGTTCATGATGGTGTGGCAGCGATAGAGCCGGAACGGGTCTTCCAGGTGGTCGAGCCGCTCGCCGGTCGCCTCGTCGCGGCTGTCGATCAGCCAGCGATAGGCCTGCAGCAGCGCGGCGGGTCCGAGATAGCGGTCGCCGTTCCACCAGTAGGACGGGCAGGAGGTCGAGCAGCAGGCACACAGGATGCACTCGTAGAGGCCATCGAGCTTGGCGCGGTCCTCGTGGCTCTGGCGCCATTCCTTTTCCGGCGCCGGGGTCCTGGTTTCCAGCCAGGGCTGGATCGAGGCGTGCTGGGCGTAGAACTGGGTCAGGTCCGGCACGAGGTCCTTGACCACCGGCATGTGCGGAAGCGGATAGACCTTGACCGGCCCGTCGATCTCGTCGACGCCCTTCGTGCAGGCCAGCGTGTTGGTGCCGTCGATGTTCATGGCGCAGGAGCCGCAGATCCCCTCGCGGCAGGAGCGGCGCAGCGTCAGCGTCGGGTCGATCCTGTTCTTGATCCACAGCAGGCCGTCGAGCACCATCGGTCCGCAATCGTCCATGTCGACATAGTAGGTGTCGATTCGCGGGTTTTTCCCGTCATCCGGGCTCCAGCGGTAGATCCGGTACTCGCGAAGGTTGGTCGCGCCCTCGGGCTTCGGCCACACCTTGCCCTGGGTGATCTTCGAGTTCTTGGGAAGTGCGAGTTCAACCATTTCTATCGGCTCCGCATCAATGCGTTCTCAGTTCCTTGCGGACGACGAGCTTCAGCCCGCTCCAGATGTCGGTGACGGCGCAGACCTTCACGTCGACGAGGCCGCACGGCAGCAGCACGTCGCGAATCCGGTCCTCGGTGATGTCGGTCGCGACCTTCGACGACTTCTTCGGCCACGATATCCAGACCATGCCGTCCGGCATGATCCGGTCGCGCAGCGTCTCCGCGTTTTCCTCCAGGTCCGCCCTTTCGGTCGTGAAGGCGTGCACGAAATCGTAATGCCCCTCGCCCGGCAGCGCGTCCCATGCGGCGGTTTCGAGGGACGCGAAATCGCGCGCCTCCGCCAGTCCGGCAACCGCGTCCGGCAAGCCCACGAACAGGGCGGCATGACCGTCCTTCATGCCGAGCTTGTCGGCCAGGGGCCTGCCCGAATATCCGGCCGCCGCCAGGGTCATCGTCAGTAGACCCGCGCCTTCGGCGCGATCTTCTTGATGTCGATGCCGTCGGCGATCAGGTCGGTGTGGACCGGGCGATAGTCGAGCGTGACCTTGCCCTTCTCGTCCACCCAGGCGAGCGTGTGCTTGCGCCAGTTCTCGTCGTCGCGGCCGCCCATCGGACCGTCCTTGTAGTCCTCGCGCGCATGCGCGCCGCGGCTTTCCTTGCGGGCCTCGGCGCCGTGCACCGTGGTGGTGGCGCAGGCCATCAGGTTTTCCAGCTCGAGCGTCTCGACGAGATCGGAGTTCCAGATCATCGAGCGGTCGGTAACCTTGATGTCCGACAGCTCGCCCCAGATCTCCGTGATGCGCCTGCACCCCTGCTCCAGGCTCTCCTGGGTGCGGAAGACGGCGGCGTCCTCCTGCATGGCGCGCTGCATCTTCTCGCGCAGATCCGCCGTCGGCGTGGAGCCGTTGGCGTGACGCAGCCGGTCGAAGCGGTCCATGATCTTCTCGCAGGCCGCCTCGTTGACGTCCGGGATCGGCTCGTCGCGGTCGATCACCTCGCCTGCGCGGATCGCCGCCGCGCGGCCGAACACCACGAGGTCGATCAGCGAGTTGGAGCCGAGCCGGTTGGCGCCGTGCACCGAGGCGCAGGCCGCCTCCCCGACCGCCATCAGGCCGGGCGCGACCGCGTCCGGATCGTCCCTGGTCGGGTTGAGCACCTCGCCCCAGTAGTTCGTCGGGATGCCGCCCATGTTGTAGTGGACGGTCGGCAGCACCGGGATCGGCTCCTTGGTCACGTCGACGCCGGCGAAGATCTTCGCCGATTCGGAGATGCCGGGCAGGCGCTCGGCCAGCACGGCCGGATCGAGATGGTCGAGATGCAGGAAGATGTGATCCTTGTTCTTGCCGACGCCGCGGCCCTCGCGGATCTCGATCGTCATGCAGCGCGAGACGACGTCGCGCGAGGCCAGGTCCTTGGCGCTCGGCGCGTAGCGTTCCATGAAGCGCTCGCCCTCGGAATTGACGAGGTAGCCGCCCTCGCCGCGCGCGCCCTCGGTGATCAGGCAGCCCGCGCCGTAGATGCCGGTCGGGTGGAACTGCACGAACTCCATGTCCTGCAGCGGCAGGCCGGCACGCGCGATCATGCCGTTGCCGTCGCCCGTGCAGGTATGCGCGGAGGTGCAGGAGAAATAGGCCCGGCCGTAGCCGCCGGTGGCCAGCACGACCATCTTGGCCGAGAAGCGGTGGATCGTGCCGTCGTCGAGGTTCCACGCGACGACGCCGGTGCAGCGGCCGTCATCGTCCATGATCAGGTCGAGCGCGAAATACTCGATGAAGAACTGCGCCTTGTGCTTCACGGACTGGCCGTAGAGCGTGTGCAGGATGGCGTGGCCGGTGCGGTCGGCGGCCGCGCAGGTGCGCTGCACGGGCGGCCCCTCGCCGTAGTTCTGCATGTGGCCGCCGAAGGGACGCTGGTAGATCTTGCCGTCCTCGGTGCGGCTGAACGGCACGCCGTAATGTTCGAGCTCGTAGACCGCCTTGGGCGCCTCCATGGCGAGATACTGCATGGCATCCACGTCGCCGAGCCAGTCCGATCCCTTGACGGTGTCGTAGAGGTGCCACTGCCAGCAGTCCGGCGTCATGTTGGTCAGCGAGGCCGCGATGCCGCCCTGCGCCGCGACCGTGTGCGAGCGGGTCGGAAATACCTTGGTGATGCAGGCCGTGCGCAGGCCCTGCTCGGCCATGCCGAGCGTCGCACGCAGGCCCGCCCCGCCGGCGCCGACGACGACCACGTCGAACTTGTGGTCCTCGTATCTGTAGGCCGCGCCGGCCTTTCCGTTGTTGGAAGCGTCAGTGTTCATCCGTATCGTTCCCTGGAGCCGCTGTCAGGAATTCCGGGCGTCAGCCCGCAAATGCCAGTTTCAGGATTGAGAAGACGGCAAGCGCGCCGACGGCGAAGGTGAAGAAGACATTCGCCAGCAGCGCGGCGAACTTCGTCTTTTCGCCGTGGACATAGTCCTCGATGATCACCTGCATGCCGAGCTTGGCATGATAGAGCCCGCTGACGACGACGAGCAGCAGGATGACCGCGACGAGGGGCTGTCCGAGCGTGGCGCGCACCGCCTCGTATGGCTGGCCCATGCAGCTTGCGACGATCCACACGAAGGCGATCATCAGCGGCACGTTGGCGACCGCGGTGACGCGCTGGCGCCAGAAATGCTCCGTGCCGTCCTTCGCCGAGCCCAGCCCGTGTGCGCGCTTGTAGGAAGTGAGAATCGACATGGCTTCCTCCTCTATTGCAGGGCCGCGCCGGCGATCCAGATCACCAGGGTCAGGGTGATCGAGCCGGCGAGCGTCGCCCAGGCGAGCTTCGTCGCCGTGTGCTTTTCGAACAGGTAACCGAGATCCCACACGAAGTGGCGCAGGCCGCCCAGCATGTGGTGGATCAGCGCCCAGGTGAAGCCGAACAGGACGAGCAGGCCGAACCACGAGCCGAGGAAGCCGTTGACGGTCGCGAAATAGTCCGGGCCGCTGGCGGCGGCGATCAGCCACCATGCAAACAGCAGCGTGCCGACATAGAGCGCACCGCCGGTGATGCGGTGGACGATCGACATCGCCATGGTCGGGATCAGTTTGTAGACTTGAAGATGCGGCGAAAGCGGACGCTCGCTCTTTGCAGGACTGGAAGCGCTCACGACAGGCTGCTCCTCGAATGTGAATCGGGTCGGTGCACGGACCGGGTGCACCCGTTAATACGGCGGCAGCCGCGCCGCGTCAAAGCGTGGCGGCCGGTTCGGCATCATCCCTTAGCCGGAATTTGATGCAATGCAACACCGCCGGGCCTTTTCAATCGATTGGAAACGCGATTTCGCGTCTTCTCGAACGGGTCGCGGCCCAAATGCCTGTTTTCGATCACGAAACCGCCGGCCGGCACTAGCGGCGGCAGACCGCGGGCACCTGACCGGAGACGAACCACGTGGCGCTGGTTCCCTCCAGGATGAGCGCGTGAATCCCTTCCGCGTAGCGCGTCGACTGGCCGGGCGGACTGGCCTGCACTGTGGCCTCGATGCCGCGGCTGTCGGACACGGTCACGCCGGTTCCGGCGCGCCGGACTTCCAGGGTCACCCCGTCGTTGCAGCGATAGGTTGCCGCACGCGGCGGAAGCGCGGCGTATCCGCCGGAGGAACCGGAAGCCGGTCCCGACGTCTCGCAGGCGGCGAGGAGGCAGAGCGGGACGAGCGCGACGGGAAGACGTGAGCGAATCATGGACGGGTGATACGCCGGACGGTTCCCCCCGGCAAGCCGTCACGCGGCGGCAGCGCGGGCATTTTCCTCCGCCGCGCCCGGCGCATGCTGGCAGACCCGGTTCCGGCCGCCGCGCTTGGCCCGGTAGAGCGCCTTGTCGGCAAGATGGCTGATGGTGGAGATCGCCTGCCTGCCGTCCCACGCCGCTATGCCGAAGCTTGCCGTGACTTCCCGGCCTCCGACGATGGCCGGCGCCTCTTCCCCGAACACGATGCGCACGGCCTCGGCGAAGCGCCTGGCCGTCGGGACATCGGCATCGCGAAGGACGACGAGGAACTCCTCGCCGCCCCATCGCACGACCACGTCGCTCTCGCGCAGCGTGCCGGCGAGGATGCGCGCGAACAGCCGGATGACGGCGTCGCCGGCCTCGTGGCCGAACCGGTCGTTGATATGCTTGAAGTGGTCTATATCGGCCATGACCACGGCATGGCCGGCCCGTGATTCCGCCAGCGCCGGAAGGCGCGTCTCGAGGCCGCGCCGGTTGAGAACGCCGGTCAGCGGGTCGGTCTCGCTGGCCCGGGTGAGACGCTTGACGATCTGCATGCCGGTCATGACGAACAGGATGATGGCGATCGTGAGCGCGCTCAGCACCAGGATGAAGTGCAGCGAAAGGGCGGTCATCGACTGCGCGTAGTTCTCGTTCGTCATGCCGCCCGGACCGGCAAGGAGAACGATGCCCGCGCGCGCGCCGATGCACAGGCCGATGACGACCAGGGCGGCCTGCAGGACGCGGTCGATCGGCCGGACCATCCGTTGGCGCAGCGCGAACGCGGGAAGGATCGTGGCGAGCGCGCCCCCGCCATTCATGATGACCAGGCGCGCGGCGATGTTGTCGTCGACCAGTATGAACCATGAGAGCCCGGCCGCGCCGAACACGGACAGGAACGCGAGAAACCGGCATGGCACGGCGCTGTCGTAGAGCCGGTAGACCGCGGAAACGAAGACGATCTCCATGGCCAGGTAGAGCAGGTTCAGGACGTGCAGCGCCACGACCGGAGGCATGGAGGCACGCATGAAGTCGGCGAAGGTGGCGCAGGCGCCGAGGAAGAAGGCAAGCGCGAAATGCCGGACCGGCATCGTGTCGCGTACGTGGCGCCAGATCAAGACGAACGCGACAGCGAAAACGGCAAAGACAAGCGTGCCGGTCAGCTGGAAATAGGAATGCGCGTGCAAGGCAGGGCTCCGGTTTTCCCCGGCCGCGAGGCCGAAGCGGAATTCGCCGGAACAATGTACATTGCAACTTTAGGATGTGTTAAGGCGCCGCATCAATCGACCGGGGCAGCGCAGCAGGACGGCATGGATTCGGCGCATGGTTAACGGGATCGAAACAGGCCGGCCCCTTCCAAGCCCCGGCGATCCGGTCTAATGCGGAACCATGCTGACCATTCTCGTGACCGTCGCCCCCGTCTTCCTGCTCATCGCCACCGGCTGGGGGGCGGTGAAGAGCGGCTACCTTCCGGGCGGGCTTGCGGACGCGTTGAACGGCTTCGCGGTGAAGATCGCGGTGCCGGTGCTGCTGTTCCGCGCGCTGGAGCGGCTGGATTTCTCCGCCGCCTTCTCGCCGCCGCTGCTGCTGAGCTTCTATGCGGGCGCCTTCACCTGCTTCGCCGTCGGCATCGTGCTTGCACGCAGGGTCTTCGGCCGCCGCCCCGGCGAATCGGTCGCCGTCGGTTTCTCGGCGACATTTTCAAATTCCGTTCTGCTCGGCCTGGCGATCATCGAGCGCTCGCACGGCGCCGGGCCGCTGACACCCGCCTTCGGCATCATCGCGCTGCACGCGCCGCTGCTCTACGCCGTCGGTATGTTGACGATGGAACTGATGCGGCGCGGCGGCCGCACGCTGACGGAGACCCTTGCCGTCGCCGGTCGCTCGATCATCGCCAATACGCTGATGATCGGCATCCTGGCCGGCGCGATCGTCAACGTGACCGGTCACTGGCTGCCGGAACCGGTGATGGCCGCCGTCGACATGATCGCGAGCGCGGCGATTCCGGTGGCGCTGGTCGGCATCGGCGCGGCAATGACGCGCTATCGCCTGCGCGCCGACCTGGCGGAGGCGGGCATGGTGACAGTCCTTTCGCTGCTGTTGCACCCGGCGATCGCCTTCGGCCTGTCGCATTATGTCTTCCACCTGCCGGCGGACGCGGTGCTCGCGGCGGTGACGCTGGCCGCCATGCCGCCGGGCATGAACATCTATCTCTTCGCGGTGATGTACGACCGCGCGGTCAATCTCGCGGCCTCGGCCTTCCTGCTGGCCACCACCCTTTCGGTACTGACCGTGACCGTCTGGCTCTACCTGCTGAACCTCGCGGTGCCGGGCTGAACCGGCCGGTCCCTCATGCGACGGCACCCGAAGCCTGCGGTGACCGTTCCGTGGCGACGCACACCCGGTTCCTGCCCGAGGTCTTCGCGTCGTAGAGCGCGTCGTCGGCGCGCTTTCCGACTTCGCGCAGCGTTTCGCCATGCCGCCATCCGGCGACGCCGAAACTGATCGTGACCGATGCGCCCTGCAGGCACTCGAGTTCGAGGTCCTCGACGACGACCCGCACCGATTCCGCGTATAGGCGCGCCATGCCCTCCCCGCCATCCGCGACCAGTATGGCGAATTCCTCGCCGCCCCAGCGCGCCACGATGTCGTTCTCCCGCGCCGCGCCCTGGAGGATGCGCGCGACCCGGGCGATGACCGTGTCCCCGACATCGTGGCCGAACCGGTCGTTGATCGACTTGAAACCGTCGATGTCGGCGAGGACGAAGCCATGCCCGGACGCGCCCGGACGATGCCTTGCCTGCAACCTTGACACGGCGGCGTCGAAGCCGCGCCGGTTCAGGACGCCCGTCAGGGGATCGGTATGGCTGTTGCGCGTCAGCGTGGCGACGATTTCCATTCCGTAGATCGCGAACAGCGTCGCCACGATGGCCACCGTCGCGACGACGATCGAGAAACGCAGCGAGGAGCCGGTCAGCGAGCCCGCATAGTTCGCCTCGGTCAGCAGGTGGCCTTCCAGCCAGAGCATCGCCGCCGTGCGCAGGACGAACTGGCCGGCATTGACGATGAACAGGATCTGGAGGAACCGGTCTATGCGCCGCCTGATTCCGGACCGGATGGCCACGGCGAGATAGGCGAGGGCGGCGGCCGCCGCGCCGTTCATCACGATCACGCGGGCCACGACGCTGTCGTCGACGAACCGGAACCAGCTCACCGCGGCCAGGATCACCGCCACGCAGATGCCGTATACCGCCCACGGCACGGGCACCCTGTAGAGGCGAAGAATGCCGGCGCCGAAGGCCACGCCCGCGCCGAGGAACGGCACGATCGCGGCGAAGATGGCGAAATCCGCCGGCATTTCCGCCCGGAAATAGTCCGCGCCATAGCCGCAGGCGCGCAGGAGGTAGGAAAGCGCGAGCAGGCCGGCGGACGCGAATTGCGGCATGTGGCGCCGGATCTCGAGGAACCCGAACGCGAAAGCCAGAAACACCAGCGGACCGATCAATTCGAAGAAAGCCTGCCCCTGCACCGCCCTACCTGCGAAAATACCCCCCGGCCCGAAAGCCAGGACATTGTGGGCAAGGACTAGCCCACACCGCTTGACGCGAGGTTAACCTTCGCCACGATCGGGCGAGGCGCTGGATCCAGCGATTCGTGGATTTCCTTTCCGCCAAGAGCGGGCCGCCCGCCGGCGGTCAGGAGCCGGAAAGGTCGAACACGGCGGAAATCGGATAATGGTCCGACGGATAGCGGCCGACGGGCCGGGCCCTGTGAATGGTCGGCCCGTGGATCATGACCAGGTCCGGACCATGCAGGATGTGGTCGATGGCGAGCCGGAAGGGCAGCCCTATGCCGAGGTGGAAGGTCGGCGCCAGCAGCCGGCCGCCCTCGAGCCCGGCGCTCCGGATGATCTCGAGGACCGGCGCGCCGCGATGGGCATTGAAGTCGCCAAGCACGATGACCGCCCGGCCGGCCGCGCGCATCGCCGCTGCGCGCTCTGCAATCATCTCCGCCGCGCGCAGCCGGTTGCCCGGCGAGCGGATGTCCGTGTGAACGTTGAAGAAGGTGATCAGCCGCCCGCTGGCGCGGTGCCGGAGCGTTGCCGTCGAGGCGTAGTAGTCGAAGCCGCCGTCGAAGGAGCGCGAATAGATCACGTCCGGCGTATCGGAGTAGTAGAAGAAGCCCTGGTCGACCGCCTCGAAGACATCCGGCCGGTAGAGCACCGGCTGGGTCGAGGGATAGGTCTCCGGATCGCCGAAGGCTGCAACTGCGTAGCCGGGCACGGTTTCGAGGATCCAGTCGAGCTGCCGGTTGACGCGGTTGAACTTGCCACCTGCGAAGGTTTCCATCTCCTGGAAGGCAATGACGTCGGCGCCGATCCGCTTCAGGACCTCCGTCACCGCGCCGCGCCTGCGCTGCCAGCGCGGCAGGCCGGACGGGTCGCGGATATAGCCGATATTGAAGCTGGCAACGCGAAAGGCGCCGTCCGGTGCCGGCGGCGAAGCCGGGGCGATTGCCCCGGCGACGGAATGGCCCGCGATGACGAGAAGCGGCAGCGCAGCCAGCGCTGCCACGAGAAGGACAAGCCTGCGGACGTACCGCAACGGCCTCAAAGCTTGCGCACGTCCACGAAGTGGCCGGCGATAGCGGCTGCGGCGGCCATGGCGGGCGACACCAGATGGGTGCGGCCCTTGAAGCCCTGGCGGCCCTCGAAGTTCCGGTTGGAGGTCGACGCGCAGCGCTCGCCCGGCTTCAGCCGGTCGTCATTCATGGCAAGGCACATGGAGCATCCCGGCTCGCGCCACTCGAAGCCGGCCTCGATGAAGATCCTGTCGAGGCCCTCGGCCTCGGCCTGTTCCTTGACGAGGCCGGAACCCGGCACGACCATCGCGCTGACGCTGTCGGCGACCTTCTTGCCTTCCACGACCTTCGCCGCGGCCCGCAGGTCCTCGATGCGTCCGTTGGTGCAGGAACCGAGGAAGACCCGGTCGATGGCGATGTCGGTCATCTTCGTGCCCGGCTTCAGGCCCATGTAGTCGAGCGCGCGCCATTTCGATGCGCGCTTGTTGGCGTCCTCGATCTCGTCGGGATTCGGCACCACGCCCTCGATGGAGACAACGTCCTCGGGCGACGAGCCCCAGGTGACGATGGGCGGCAGGTCGGCCGCATCCAGCTCGACCACCTTGTCGAAATGGGCGCCCTCGTCGCTCTTCAGCGTCTTCCAGTATTCCAGCGCCATGTCCCAGGCCTTGCCCTTGGGCGCGCGCGGCTTGTCCTTGATATATTCGAAGGTCGTCTCGTCCGGCGCGATCAGCCCGGCGCGCGCGCCGCCCTCGATGCTCATGTTGCAGACCGTCATGCGGCCTTCCATGGACAGCGAGCGGATCGCCTCGCCGGCATATTCGATCACGTAGCCGGTGCCGCCGGCGGTGCCGATATGGCCGATGATGGCGAGGATGATGTCCTTGGCCGTCACGCCCTCGGGAATCTTGCCGTCCACGCGGACCAGCATGTTCTTCGCCTTGCGCTGGATGAGCGTCTGGGTGGCGAGCACGTGCTCGACCTCGGAGGTGCCGATGCCGTGCGCCAGCGCACCGAAGGCGCCGTGGGTGGAGGTGTGGCTGTCGCCGCACACGATGGTCATGCCCGGCAGGGTGAAGCCCTGTTCCGGCCCGACGATGTGGACGATGCCCTGCCGCTTGTCCTTCTCGGAATAGTATTCGACGCCGAAGTCCGCGGCATTCTTCGCCAGCGCCTCGACCTGGATGCGGCTTTCCTCGTTCTTGATGCCCTCGACCCGGTCCGGCGTGGTCGGAACGTTGTGGTCGACGACGGCAAGCGTCTTGGAGGGCGCGTGCACCGTGCGGCCGGCCATGCGCAGTCCCTCGAAGGCCTGCGGGCTGGTCACCTCGTGCACGAGGTGGCGGTCGATATAGAGCAGCGAGGTGCCGTCCTCGGCCGTGTCGACCAGGTGGTCGTCCCAGATCTTGTCGTAAAGTGTGCGCGGTGCGGTCATTGTTGCGTCATCCATTCAGGGCCGTGAAGAAAGCGAAAGCCGGCATGTTGCCGGGAGCGTCGGTAGGGCTCAGCCGAGCCGTGCGAGCTGCATCAGCGCAACGCGCGCAAAGAAGCGCGACGGCAGGCGCTTGCGGTCCTGCAGCGTGAAGCCCTTGAAGCCGGGATGTCCGAACAGCTCTTCCATGGCGGCGTATCTATCAACTTTCCCCGCTCACGGCAATCTGGTCCTCGCCGGTGGCCGCGACAAGGTCCGCGCCGCTCAGGACGCGTCCCCGCCGGCACGCCGCATCCGCCTTTCCAGCCTCCTCAGCAGCAGCGACAGGCCGACGGTGAGGACGAGATAGATGTAGGCGACGATGGAATAGGTCTCGAAGAAGCGGAAGGAGCCGGCCGCATAGACCTTGCCCATCTGGGTGATGTCGGCCACGCCGAGCACCGAGACCAGCGAGGAGTCCTTGACCATGGCGACGAAATCGTTGCCAAGCGGCGGCAGGATGGTGCGGATGGCCTGCGGGAACACGATCAGCCGGAATCGCTGCCAGCGGTTGAGCCCGAGCGCTTCCGCCGCCTCGATCTGGCCCTCGTCGACGGCAAGGATGCCGGCGCGGAACACCTCGGCGATGAAGGCGGAATAGCCGATCATGAGCGCCAGCACCGCGCGCCAGAGAAGCGATAGGTCGCGCACCAGGATCTCTTCCATCAGGCCCGCCTGCTGCAGCGGAGCGGTGACGGCGTTGATGAGCCAGACGAGGCCGGGCGCGCCCACGAAGGCGATGTAGAACAGCAGCACGAGGATCGGCACACCGCGGATCACCTCGACATAGAAGCGGGCGATCTGCCGCAGCGCCAGCGATCCGGACAGGCCCATTAGCGCGATCACAAGGCCGAGCAGCGAGGCGAGCGCGAAGCCGACCAGCGTTACGAAGACCGTGATCCGGGCGCCCCTGACGACCGTGGAGAAGACCTGGCTGTAGATGTCGCTGGCCGCGATGACCACCGCCAGCACCAAGCCGATCGCGCCGAGCGCGACCAGCCACCACGGAAAGTCCTTGCTGCCGTTCCCGTCAGCGCGCACCGCCTGCCTCCCGCCGCCTGGCGCGCATTCCCCTTCGCATCGGCCCCTATTCGCCGAGCTTGTAGTCGAGGAACCACTTCTTGTTGAGCGCGTCGAGCGTTCCGTCGGCCCTCATGGCCGCGATCGCGGCATTGATCGGCGCGACGAGATCGGAGCCCTTCGGAAAGATGAAGCCGAAATCCTCGGAACCCAGCGGTCCGCCGATCACCTTCAGCTTGCCGCCCGACGATTCGACATAGCCGTTCGCCGCCACGCCGTCGGTGAGCACGAGATCGACATCGCCGGCCCGCAACGCCTGCACGGTGGCGCCGAAGGTCTCGAACAGCTTGATGCGCGGATTCTGCTCGTCGCCGTCGAGGATGTCGTAGACGGAGACGTAGAACGGTGTCGTGCCCGGCTGGGCGGCGATCAGCAGCCCGTCCTGCTCCGCGAATTCCTTCTCGTCGGAGAAGCGATCCTCGTCCGCGCGCACCAGCATGCGCATTTCCGAATGCATGTAGGGATCCGAGAAATCGACCTTTTCCTTGCGGTCGTCGCGGATCGTGATGCCGGTCATGCCCATGTCGTACTGGCCGTCCGAGACGGCCTGGATCATCGCATCCCAGGAGGTGTTCTGGTACTCGACCGTGACGTTCAGCCGCTTCTCGACCTCGGCCATGGCGTCATATTCCCAGCCGATCGCGGCGCCCGATTTCGGATCGATGAACTGCAACGGCGGATAGGCGTTCTCGGTGACGACGACGATGGTGCGTCCGCCGAGATCCGGCAGCTCCTGCGCGGTCGCCGCGGCGGGAAGAAGTGCGAGGGCGGCGCAAGCGCCGAGTACGAAACGACGGGAAATCATGACAGCCTCCATTCATGCCGGGCGCGGATGCGCGTCCGGCCCCGGGCGAGACACTGGCAAGAAAAACCCTGCGGGATCAAGCGCCGGCGCGCGAATCGCAAAGAAAAGGCGGGCTGAAAGCCCGCCTTGACTAACCTGCAGGACGCAGAAAATCCTTACGCGTTGTTCTCTTCTGCCGGAGCCTCGGCCTCGGCGGCCTTCGCGGCCTCCTCGGCAGCCTTTTCGGCGGCCAGCGCTTCCGCAGCGGCGATCTTCTCGGCCTCGAGACGCGCCTTCTCGTCGAGCATCTTCTGGCGCTCTTCCTCGTTCAGCTTGCGGGAACGGGCATTGGTGTTCTCGCTGATGCGGGCCTTCTTGCCCGTCAGGCCGCGCATGTAATAGAGCTTGGCCCGGCGCACCTTGCCTCGACGCACCACCTCGACGGCCTCGACCAGCGGCGAGTAGACCGGGAACACGCGCTCCACGCCCTCGCCATAGGAAATCTTGCGCACAGTGAAGTTCTCGTTGAAGCCGGCGCCGGAACGCGCGATGCACACGCCCTCATAGGCCTGCAGACGGGTGCGCTTGCCTTCCGTGACGCGCACCTGCACGCGAACGGTATCGCCCGGGGAGAACTCCGGGAGCTTGCGCTTTTCGAGAATCTTGGCGGCCTGTTCGGCCTCGAGCTGGCGGATGATGTCCGTCATTGTTCCATTCCTCTTGTTCTTTTGAACCGCCAGAGCGCTCACAATGGGCAGAAAGTGCGAAGACCGTCATGCCTGGCCCGAGGGCCGGAGCGTTTTCACGAGCTCGTAATTGCTGTTGAGATCGGGACATGCCGCCCGAATTCCGCGCGTCCATACAGGAGAACGAGGCATTTGTCACGCCCCCTCGTCATCCTTTCGGGGCGCAAGAAGGTCCGGCCGCCTTTCCCGCGTCAGTTCCTCCGCCCGCTCCCGGCGCCATTTCCCGATCTTCGCATGGTTGCCGGAGGTCAGCACTTCCGGGATGGTCCGGCCTTCCCACTCCGCCGGGCGGGTATAGTGCGGGTGTTCCAGCAAGCCGTCCTCGAAGCTCTCCGTCTCGCCCGATTCGGCATTCCCCATCACGCCCGGCAGCAGGCGGATCACCGCGTCGAGGACGACCTGCGCCGCCACCTCGCCGCCCGACAGCACGTAGTCGCCGATCGAGACTTCCTCGAGGTCGCGCCCGTCGATGACGCGCTGGTCGACGCCCTCGAAGCGGCCGCAGACGATGACGACGCCGGGGCCCTCGGCCAGCGCGCGCACGCGCTTCTGGGTCAGCGGCTTTCCGCGCGGGCTCATCAGCAGGCGCGGGCGCGGATCGTCGGGCCCGGCATTGGCGTCGAGAGCGGCGGCAAGAACGTCGGCGCGCATCACCATGCCCGCTCCGCCGCCGGCCGGCGTGTCGTCGACGCTGCGATGCCTGTCGGTGGCGTAGTCGCGGATCTGCACCGTTTGCAGGTCCCATGTGCCCTGCGAAAGCGCCCGGCCGGCCAGCGCCTGGCCCAGCGTGCCCGGGAACATGTCCGGATAGAGGGTGAGAACGGTCGCGCGGAAACTCATGCCCCTTCGTCCCCTTCGCCGTTCCCGGGCCCCCGCGCCTCGATCTCCCCGGGGCGGATCAGCGTCAGCGTGCCGGCCTCGAAGTCGATCGTGGGCACGGTCTCGCGCGAGAACTCAACCAGGAAGGCGCGCTTGCGCGCGATCCCTCCCGATGCGGTGGACGGTGCGATCTCCAGCAGGTCGCCGGCGCCGAAATTGTGCACGGCGATCACCTCCCCGATCCTCGCGCCATTCTCGTCCAGCGCGTCCAGGCCGACCAGGTCGGCGACGAAGAACTCGTCCTCGTCCAGCGCCTCGTCGGGAAGCTGGTCGCGGTCGATATAGAGCTCGACGCCGTTCAGCGCCTCGGCCTGGGCGCGGTCGGTCACCTGCGCGAAGCGGACGACGACAACGGTCTTTGCCGGGCGAATGTCGGTGACGTCGAAGGCGCGTCCCTGCGCATCGTAGAGCGTGCCGTAATCGCCGAGCGCCAGCGGATCCGCGGTGTAGGATTTCACGCGCAGCTCGCCGCGCACGCCGTGCGGCGCGCCGATGACCCCCATCAGGACGGGATTGTCCGGCTTTCCCATTCGTCACTCCGTGTCTGCCGCGCACGCGATACAGCCTTTTGGGTTTCGCGCCAAGCGCTGCAATCGCCCGGTAACCATTGCCGGGCAATATGCGGACATGACCGAAACCGATGCACTTCTCGTCAATGCCAGGCCGGATCTCGCGGCTGCGCGCAAGACCTGGCTGGACCGCCTTGCGTCGGAGCGGCGGCTGGCCGACAAGACGATCGAGGCCTATGAGCGCGACACGCGCCAGTTCCTCGCCTTCCTGACGGAGCACCTGGGCGCTCCCCCGGGACTGGCCGACGTCGCCGGGCTGAAATCGCTCGATTTCCGCGCCTTCCTGACCCGCCGCCGCGCCGGCGGCGCGGGTGCCCGCACGCTGGGACGCGGTCTTGCCGGCATACGTTCCTTCATGCGCTATCTCGAGCGCGAGGGGCTGGCCAACGCCGCCGCCGTCACGTCCATGCGCGCGCCGCGCCAGCCGAAGTCCCTGCCCAAGCCGCTGACCGCCTCCGACGCGCTGCGCGTGGTCGACGCCTCGGAACAGCTCAACGAGGAACCGTGGATCGCCGCCCGCAATGCCGCCGTCCTGACGCTGCTTTACGGTTGCGGCCTGCGTATCGGGGAGGCGTTGTCGCTGACCGGCGAAGCCCTTTGCGACCGTCGCGAGCGCGCGCTTCGCGTCACCGGCAAGGGAAACAAGACGCGCATGGTACCGCTGCTGCCGGTGGTCTTCGACGCCACGGAACTCTATCGCCGGCTTTGTCCCTGGGATCTGGCGGCCGGCGAGCCGCTATTCCGGGGCGCCCGCGGAGGGCCGCTGCGGGCAGCCGTCCTGCAGCGCGACATGCGCAGGCTCAGGAGCGCGCTCGGCCTGCCCGAGACCGCCACGCCGCATGCGCTGCGCCACTCCTTCGCCACGCACCTGCTCGGCAACGGCGGAGACCTGCGCACGATCCAGGAACTTCTCGGCCATGCCAGCCTCTCGACCACGCAGGTCTATACCGGCGTCGACACGGCGCGACTGCTGGACATCTACCGCAAGGCTCATCCGCGCGCCTGAAACCCTGCATTCACGGAGCCGTCTTAACGGATTCGTCGGCATTTTCGGCTAGCGTCCCGCCCATGAATGGCATCACCGCTTACCTGGACCGCCTGTCCGGACCGATTCTCGCCGCGCTTGGCCTTGCCAACGCGCTCTTCGTCGCGAGCTTTCTCGTGGTCCTGTTTGTCGCCGCCCAGGCCCTGCCGGCGGCGTCCGCCGAGGCGTGCGGCGGGGAGAACCTGCTCATCGAGATGCAGCACGATGACCCGGACGCCTATGCGGCGCTCCTGGAGGAGGCGGCAAGGACGGTCAAC
Source organism: Oricola thermophila (assembly GCF_013358405.1). Lineage (NCBI taxonomy): Bacteria > Pseudomonadati > Pseudomonadota > Alphaproteobacteria > Hyphomicrobiales > Ahrensiaceae > Oricola > Oricola thermophila. The sequence continues at coordinate 3,445,640 of NZ_CP054836.1, read as the reverse complement.
GGCGACACGCTCCTGTTCCGCGTCGAGAAGGACGGCGTGGAGCCGTCCTGGCTGTTCGGCACCATGCACCTGACGGATCCGCGCGTGACCGCCATGCCGCCGGCGGCCGAGGCCGCCTTCGCGAAAGCGCGCGCGGTCGCCATCGAATCGACCGAGATCCTCGATCCGGCCAAGGCGCAGATGGCGCTGTTCTCCAAGCCGGAACTGACCATGTTCACCGACGGTAAGGGCCTGTCGGACTATCTCGACGAGGGGCAGCGCGCGATCCTCGAGCAGGGACTGGCCGAGCGCGGCGTGCAGCTGGCGCTGGTCGAACGCATGAAGCCCTGGCTGATCACCGCCATGGTGGCGCTGCCGGAATGCGAGATGGAACGCAAGAAGGAAGGCCAGCCCTTCCTCGACATCAGGCTCGCCCAGGACGCCGAGCGCGAGGGCAAGGACCTGGTCGGCCTGGAGACGATCGTCGAGCAGTTCGAGGCCATGGCCTCGCTGCCCATGGAGTTCCACGTCAGCGGCCTCGTCGACTCGCTCCGGCTCGGTGACCGGGTGGACGACGTCATCGAGACCATGATCGCGCTTTACGCCGAGGGGCGGACCGGCGCCGTGTGGCCGATGCTGCGCTGGGTGACGGCGGACGTTTCCGGCGGGGACACCGACGCCGGCTATGCGGAATTCGAGGAAACCATGGTCCATGTCCGCAACGAGACCATGGTGAAGCGCGCGCGACCGCTGTTCGATGCGGGCGGCGCCTTCGTCGCCGTCGGCGCGCTGCACCTGCCCGGCGAGAAGGGCATCGCCGCCCTGCTCGAAGAGGCCGGCTACACGGTCACGCCGGTCTACTGACGCCGTCCCCGCAGCCGCAACGGCCGAAATGCGGCCGGAGACATTCCGGCAATACCGGCCGGGTGACGCGCGAATTCGTGATCGGCTCCACCCTTGGCGAAAACCTCACCTTGCGTTAACCTGTGGGGAGCCCGAATTGTTCCGGGCCGGGAAAAGGAGCAGCGCATGTCTATCAAAGCACTGGGCCTTGGACTTGCGACCGTTCTCTTCGTTGCCGGCAGCGCGGTTGCCTGTCCGATGCACGAGACCGTCGCGAAAAACCAGACACCTGTCGACCTGCATGCACTGAAGAAGGTGCAGACAGCGGAAATTCCGGTCGATGCGTGGCTGATCAAATATCTCGACGCATGGCAGAAAGCCTGAACGTCGGCTGATCTCCAGAAAACTCCAACCCGGCGTTTCACCGAAACGTCGGGCCTTTTCTTGCCGTCGCGGCGGCCGGCAGGATCCGCCTGTCTCTAGAAATCGATCCGGAAGCTGCGCGTGAGGCCGAGGCGGAAACCGAACTGGTTCCGGGAACCGGCGCCGGTTACCGGGGAATTGGCGGCATCGCCCGTCAGCCGGTCATAGCGCGCGCTCCCTTCCAGCGCCCAGTTCTCCGACAGGTCGAAGCGCGCCGAGGCCGCCAGTCCGTAGGACTTGAAACCGGACCGCGCATCGAATTGCGGCATGCCCGATGCAATCGCCTCGGCTGCCGTGACGCCGAAATAGGTATCCATGTATTCCGCGTCTGCGAACGAGGCGCGCGGCCCGGCGGCCAGTGTCAGCCGGTCGCCCGGACGGGCCACGAGATCCGCGCCGATTTCGCCGACCATGCCGTCATGCCCGGTGACGCCCCGGCGCACCTCGCCGAACACCCGGAAGCCAGGTGTCGCATAGGACAGTCCGAGACCCAGCTCGACCGCTGCATCGACGTCGGCGAGGCCGGCCAGGGCCGGCGTGTCGGCGGCCTTGCGCGCGCCGCGAAAATTGAAGGACGGATATGGCGACAGACCCATGCCGTCACCGCCCCCGATCTGGAAGCCGTTGGAGAAGGTCAGACGCTTCAGCCGGAAGGTGGGAAACGGGCTGACCAGATATTCCGACGAGCTTTCGTAGCGCGGCGCGACAGCGCCCCCGCCGCCAAGCTCGAACTCGATGCCCGGCGGCATGTCGCCGGCCATGGAAGGCGCGACGCCGGCCAGGAGGAAGGCGGCAAGCAGTGTTGTCGCCGGCTGGCCGGCCCGTCGGCATGGAGTGAACAAGATCCCGTATCCTCGTGAAAAAGACGGTGAGCGCACGATGCGCTCACCGTCTTTCTACAATCTGCAACAAAACCGTTAAGTCTTGTTTACTTTTTCGGATGGCCGTCACATGTGGATCGGCTTGCCGAAAGCGGTCGCCAGCGCCGACTCCCGCACGGCTTCGGACAGGGTCGGATGCGCATGGCAGGTCCGTGCCAGGTCTTCCGACGATCCGCCGAACTCCATCAGCACCGCCGCCTCGTGGATCATCTCGCCGACGCCGTGACCGACCATGTGCACGCCGAGCACGCGGTCCGTCTTCTTGTCGGCGAGGATCTTGACGAAGCCGTCTGTCGCCAGCATGGCGCGCGCGCGGCCATTGGCGGTGAACGGGAACTTGCCGGAGACATACTCGATGCCGGCCTTCTTCAGCTCTTCCTCGGTCTTGCCGACGGAGGCGACTTCCGGCTCGGTATAGACCACGCCGGGAATCACGTCATAGTTCACGTGCCCGTGCTGGCCGGCAATGACCTCGGCCACCGCCATGCCTTCGTCCTCGGCCTTGTGCGCCAGCATCGGGCCGGCGACCACGTCGCCGATGGCATAGACGCCGGTGATTGAGGTCTGCCAGTGCTCGTTGACCTGGACGCGGCCGCGCTCGTCCAGCACGACCCCCGCCTTCTCCAGTCCGAGGCCCTCCGTGTAGGGCTTGCGCCCCGTCGCGACCAGCACGACATCCGCGGCCACGGTCTGCGCGTCGCCGCCCTTGGCCGGTTCGAAAGTGACTTCCGCGCCCTTGGCCGTCTTGTTGACCGCGGTGACCTTCGCACCGAGATTGAACGTCATGCCCTGTTTTTCCAGCATCCGCTGGAACTGCTTAGACACCTCGCCGTCCATGCCGCCGAGAATCGTGTCGAGATACTCGACCACGGTGACTTCCGCGCCGAGGCGCTTCCATACCGAGCCGAGCTCAAGGCCGATCACGCCGCCGCCGACGACCACCAGGCGGCCCGGCACCTTTTCAAGCGCCAGCGCGCCGGTGGACGACACGATCACCTTCTCGTCGAATTCGACATCGACGCCGGGAATGCCGGCGACATCGGAGCCGGTGGCGATGACGATGTTTTTCGCCTCGATGTCCTTGGCCTTGCCGTCGTCCCCGGTCACGGAGATCTTGCCCTCGCCGAGCACCTTGCCGGTGCCCCGCAGCACGTCGACCTTGTTCTTCTTCATCAGGAAGGCGACGCCGTCGACATTGGCCTTCACGGTGGCGTCCTTGTGCGCCATCATCGCCTTCAGGTCGAGTTTCGGCTTGCCCACCTTCACGCCCATCTTCGGCAGCGTGTGTTCGGCCGCGACGAATTGCTCCGACGCCTGCAGCAGTGCCTTGGACGGGATGCAGCCGATGTTCAGGCAGGTGCCGCCCAGCGTGTCGCGTTTTTCCACGATCGCGGTCTTCAGGCCGAGCTGCGCGCACTTGATGGCGCATACATAGCCGCCCGGTCCCGATCCGATCACCACAACGTCATAGGCCATTTCTTGTCCTTTCCGCGCGTTTCGCGCCTGACGGTCGATTGAGTTCTGTCCCTGTCCGCGACGGCGGGATCAAAGATCGAGAACGAGACGTTCCGGATCCTCGAGGCTCTCCTTGACCCGCACCAGGAAGGTCACGGCCTCCTTGCCGTCGACGATGCGGTGGTCGTAGGACAGCGCGAGGTACATCATCGGCCGGATCACGACCTGGCCGTTGAGGGCCACCGGGCGCTCCTGGATCTTGTGCATGCCGAGGATACCCGACTGCGGTGCGTTCAGGATCGGCGAGGACATCAGCGAGCCGTAGACGCCGCCGTTGGAGATGGTGAAGGTGCCACCCTGCATGTCGGCCATCGACAGCGTGCCGTCGCGCGCCGCCTTGCCGAGCCGGCCGATCTCCTTCTCGATTTCCGCGATCGACATCTGGTCGGCATCGCGCACCACCGGCACCACGAGGCCCTTGTCGGTGCCGACTGCCACGCCGATGTGGCAGAAGTGCTTGTAGATGATGTCGGTGCCGTCGATCTCGGCATTGACCGCCGGAATCTCCTGCAGGGCGTGCGTCACCGCCTTGGTGAAGAAGCCCATGAAGCCAAGCTTCACGCCATGCTTCTTCTCGAACAGCTCCTTGTACTTCTTGCGCAACTCCATCACCGCCGTCATGTCCACCTCGTTGTAGGTGGTCAGCATGGCGGCCGTGTTCTGTGCGTCCTTGAGGCGGCGCGCGATGGTCTGGCGCAGCTTGGTCATGCGCACGCGCTCCTCGCGCGCGGCGTCAGCCTCCGGCGACGGCCCGCGGGCGCTTTTCGGCGCTTCCGCCGGCTGGGGCGCGGTCGCGCCCGATGCGATGGCATCGATCACGTCGCCCTTGAGGACCTGGCCGCGCTTGCCGGTGCCGGAGACCTGTTCCGCGGCGATGCCCTTGTCGGCCATCATCTTGGCGGCGGCAGGAGAAGGCGGCATGTCGCCGGTCCCTTCCGCGGCCGGGGCGGCCGGCTTTTCCTCGGCCTTCGCCGGGGCCGCCTCTTCCTTTTTCGCCGGAGCTGCCGCTGGCGCGCCCGCGCCCTCGTTCAGCATGCCGAGCAGCGCGTCGACCTCGACCGTGTCGCCTTCCTTGGCGACGATCTCGCCCAACGTGCCGGCGGCCGGCGACGGCACTTCCAGCGTCACCTTGTCGGTTTCCAGCTCGACGAGCGTCTCGCCGTCGGCGACGGCATCGCCGACATTCTTGAACCACTTGCCGATCGTCGCCTCGGTCACGGATTCGCCCAAGGTGGGTACGCGGATTTCTGTTGCCATTGTTCAGTCTTTCCAGGTCAAAGTCGGGGTTCCGGTCGTGCCGTCATTCTCCGAGGGCGTCCTCGAGGAAGGCGGCAAGCTGTTCCTTGTGTTTCGACATCAGGCCCGTCGCCGGCGAGGCCGCGGCGGGGCGGCCCGTATAGCGCACGCGCTGGTGCTTGGCATTGATGTGGGCAAGCACCCATTCGAGATACGGATCGATGAACGACCATGCGCCCATGTTCTTCGGCTCTTCCTGGCACCAGACCATGTCGGCGTTCTTGAAGCGCGACAGTTCGGTGATCAGCGCCTTGGCCGGGAACGGATAGAGCTGTTCCAGGCGCAGGAGATAGATGTCGTCGATGCCGCGCGCCTCGCGCTCCTCGTAAAGGTCGTAATAGACCTTGCCGGTACACATCACGACGCGGCGGATCTTCGAATCCGTCACCAGCTTGGTCTTGGAATCCTTGCGGTATTCCGCATCGTCCCACAGCAGCCGGTGGAACGCGCTCTCGCCGGACATCTCGGAAAGCGACGAGACGGCCCGCTTGTGACGCAGCAGCGATTTCGGCGTCATCAGGATGAGCGGCTTGCGGAAGTCGCGCTTCAGCTGCCGGCGCAGGATGTGGAAGTAGTTGGCCGGCGTGGTGCAGTTCGCGACCTGCATGTTGTCCTCGGCGCACATCTGCAGGAAGCGCTCGAGGCGTGCCGACGAGTGTTCCGGCCCCTGGCCCTCGTAGCCGTGCGGCAGCAGGCAGACGAGGCCGGTCATGCGCAGCCACTTGCGCTCGCCCGACGAGATGAACTGGTCGAAGACAACCTGTGCACCGTTGGCGAAGTCGCCGAACTGCGCCTCCCACAGCGTCAGCCCGTTGGGCTCGGCCAGCGAGTAGCCGTATTCGAAGCCGAGGACCGCCTCTTCCGACAGCATCGAGTTGATGACCTCGTAGCGCCCCTGGGCCGGCGAGATGCTGTTCAGCGGCACGTAGCGGCTCTCGGTCTCCTGGTCGTAGAGGACCGAGTGGCGCTGCGAGAAGGTGCCGCGCTCGCAGTCCTGCCCCGACAGGCGCACGCCGTAGCCCTCGTGGCACAGCGAGCCGAAGGCCAGCGCCTCCGCCGTCGCCCAGTCGATGCCCTCGCCGGTCTCGATCATCTTGGCACGGTTGTCCATGAACCGCTTGATGGTGCGGTGGACGTTGAAGCCCTCGGGAACCTGGGTCAGCTTCTTCCCGATCTCCTTGAGGGTCTTCATCGGCACGGCCGTCTTGCCGCGCCGACGCTCGTCCTCATTGTCGGCCTTGGACAGGCCCGACCACTTGCCGTCAAGCCAGTCGGCCTTGTTCGGCTTGAAGGAGTCGCCGGCCTGGAACTCGGCTTCCAGATGCTCGCGCCAGTCCGACTTCATCTTCTCGTATTCGTCGACGGTGATCAGCCCCTCGGCGATCAGCTGCTCGGCATAGAGCTGCGCGGTCGTCTTGTGGGTGCGGATCTTCTTGTACATCAGCGGCTGGGTGAACGCGGGCTCATCGCCCTCGTTGTGACCGAACCGCCGGTAGCAGAACATGTCGATGACGACCGGCTTGTGGAACAGCATGCGGAACTCGGTGGCCACCTTGGCCGCATAGACCACGGCTTCCGGATCGTCGCCGTTCACGTGGAAGATCGGCGCCTCGATCATCTTCGCCACGTCGGACGGGTAGGGCGAGGAACGCGAGAAGCGCGGATTGGTGGTGAAGCCGATCTGGTTGTTGATGATGAAATGCACCGTCCCGGCGACGCGGTGGCCGCGCAGCGCCGACAGGCCGAGGCATTCCGCGACCACGCCCTGGCCTGCGAATGCCGCATCGCCGTGGATGAGCAGCGGCAGCACCTTGGAGCGTTCCTCCAGCCCCACGACCTCGGGACGCTGCGCGCCGCCGGCGTGCTGGTCCTGCTTGGCGCGCGCCTTGCCCATGACCACGGGATCGACAATTTCCAGGTGCGACGGGTTGGCCGTCAGCGAGAGGTGCACCTTGTTGCCGTCGAACTCGCGGTCCGACGAGGCACCGAGGTGGTACTTCACGTCGCCGGACCCCTCGACATCGTCCGGCTGATAGGAGCCGCCCTTGAACTCGTGGAAGATGGCGCGGTGCGGCTTGCCCATGACCTGGGAGAGCACGTTGAGGCGGCCGCGGTGGGCCATGCCGAGGACGATGTCCTTCAGCCCCATCGCGCCGCCGCGCTTGATGATCTGTTCAAGTGCGGGAATCAGCGACTCGCCGCCGTCGAGGCCGAAGCGCTTGGTACCCTTGTACTTGACGTCGATGAACTGCTCGAAGCCCTCCGCCTCGACCAGCTTCTGCAGGATCGCCTTCTTGCCGTTCGGCGTGAACGTCACGCCCTTGTCGGGCCCCTCGATGCGCTGCTGGATCCATGCCTTCTCCTCCGGATTGGAGATGTGCATGAACTCCACGCCGATGGTCGAGCAGTAGGTCCGCTTCAGGATGTCGAGCATCTCGGGGATGGTGGCGTATTCCAGCCCGAGAACGTTGTCGATGAAGATCTTGCGGTCGTAGTCCGCCTCCGTGAAGCCGTAGGACGACGGGTCGAGCTCGTTGTAGTCCTCCTTCGGCTCTGCGAGGCCGAGCGGGTCCAGGTTGGCGTGCAGGTGGCCGCGCATGCGGTAGGCGCGGATCATCATGATCGCGCGCACGGAATCGCGCGTCGCCTGCATGATGTCGGCCTCGGCGGTTGTCGCGCCGGCGGCTTCCGCCTTCTCCTTCAGCTTCGCGCCCATGTGCGCCTCGACCTCGGCCCAGTTGCCGTCGAGCGCCGATGTCAGTTCGCCATTCGGGGTGATCGGCCAGTTGTCGCGCTCCCAGGAGGCGCCCTGCGCGTTCTTGCGCACGTCCTCGGGCCGGTCCTGGAGGTCGCCGAAAAAGGCCTGCCACTCGACCGGAACTGAAGCAGGGTTGTCCTGATACTGGGCGTAGAGTTCCTCGATATAATGGGCATTGCCGCCATAGAGGAACGAAGTGGAGGCGAAAATGTCGTTCAGTTTGTCGGTGCGTGCCATGTGCTTCACCTTTTCGGGCAGGTTGCGCCCTTTCTGGGTTACAATACGCGCGTTGCGCTTCGGTTACCTTCGGCGGTCTTGCGCCGTCCTGCCTCCCCGGTAACCGCCGGTCAGGCGGTGTGCGGGGCGGACGCGCCGCCCCGCCCGCTTGTTCTAGCCCTTCAGCACCTCGACAAGCGTCTTGCCGAGCTGCGCCGGCGACGGCGAGACGCGGATGCCCGCCTCCTCCATCGCCGCGATCTTATCTTCCGCGCCGCCCTTGCCGCCGGAGATCACCGCGCCGGCATGGCCCATGGTGCGTCCGGGAGGCGCCGTGCGGCCGGCGATGAAGCCGACCATCGGCTTGCTCCGGCCCTTCTTGGCCTCGTCCTTGAGGAACTGCGCGGCCTCTTCCTCGGCCGAACCGCCGATCTCGCCGATCATGATGATCGACTCGGTCTCGTCGTCGGCGAGGAACATCTCGAGGACGTCGATGAATTCGGTGCCCTTGACCGGGTCGCCGCCGATGCCGACGGCCGTCGTCTGGCCGAGACCCTCGTTGGTGGTCTGGAACACTGCCTCGTAGGTGAGCGTTCCCGAGCGCGACAGGATACCGACATTGCCCTTCTTGAAGATCGAACCGGGCATGATGCCGATCTTGCATTCCTCGGGCGTCAGCACGCCCGGGCAGTTCGGGCCGATCAGGCGCGACTTCGACTTGTCGAGCTTTGCCTTGACATTGACCATGTCCATCACCGGGATGCCCTCGGTGATGCAGACGATGAGCGGGATCTCGGCCTCGATCGCCTCGATGATGGCTGCCGCGGCGCCTGCCGGCGGCACGTAGATCACGGAAGCGTTGGCGCCGGTCGCCTCCTTCGCCTCGCCGACGGTGGCGAAGATCGGCAGTTCGGCGCCGGCTTTCTCGCCCGCGCCCTCGCCGGCGATCCAGGTCTCGCCGCCCTTCTTGGGATGGATGCCGGCGACCATCTGGGTGCCGTAATAGGCGAGCGCCTGCTCGGTGTGGAAGGTTCCGGTCTTGCCGGTCAGGCCCTGGACGAGAACCCTGGTGTCTTTGTTGACGAGAATGGACATGTGCTTTGCAGCTCCCTTAATCCGTGGCGGCCGTTCCCGCCGCATCCGCGCCGGGCTCGGTGGAATCGATTTTCAGGACGAGGCCGGAAAAGCCCGTCTTTTCGACATGCGGGCTGTCCTCGGCGACGAAGGTGAGAACGGTCTGGAACGTGCCCGGCAGGGCCGGCGTCTCGCCCCAACTGTGGGCATGCAGGCCGCTATTGACGAAGTAGCGCTCTTCCGGCGCGCCGACGAGGCCGGCGACCGGGGCGGGATCGATCCCGCCGGTTGCGCCGAGATCGTACAGCGCGCAGCTCACCACCGGGGCGACCCCGGGGGCCTGCACGCGCGTGACGACCAGGTGATGCAGTTTGCCGGCCACGATGCGGTCGAAGGCGGAACGGTCGAACGACCAGTCCGCGTCGCCTTCCTCCGCCAGCGCGGCGTCGGCCAGGCCGAAGATGGCGGAGAGTTCCTGGCTGGAACCCGGAACGACCGGTTTCCAGCCGAGGGAACCGGCCAGCCCCAGGATGCCTTCATAGGACATGCGCTGCGGCACGCACGCCTCGCGGAACGCGGCCGCGAAGGTCGCGCCGTCCGGCTCGTGCGCCAAGGCCGGCGTCAGGAACGCCGGCATCAGCGCCGCGGCAACAGCGAATGTCCGGAGGACGTGCATCAGGCTTCTTCGACCGCTTTCACGATCTTCTTCGCCGCGTCGTCGAGATCGTCGGCGGCGATCACGTTAAGGCCGCTCTCGTTGATGATCTGCTTGCCCTTCTCGACATTGGTGCCTTCCAGGCGCACGACCAGCGGAACCTTCAGGCCGACTTCCTTGACTGCCTCGACCACGCCCTCGGCGATGATGTCGCAGCGCATGATGCCGCCGAAGATGTTGACGAGAATGCCCTTCACGTTCGGGTCGGCGGTGATGATCTTGAAGGCCGCGGTGACCTTCTCCTTCGACGCGCCGCCGCCGACATCGAGGAAGTTCGCCGGCTCTGCGCCATAGAGCTTGATGATGTCCATGGTCGCCATGGCAAGGCCGGCGCCGTTGACCATGCAGCCGATATTGCCGTCGAGGGCGACATAGGCGAGATCGTGCTTGGAGGCCTCGATCTCCTTCTCGTCCTCTTCCGACTTGTCGCGCAGCGCCAGGATGTCCTCGTGGCGGAACAGCGCGTTGTTGTCGAAGGACACCTTTGCGTCGAGCACGCGCAGGTGGCCGTCCTTCATGACGATCAGCGGGTTGATCTCGAGCAGGCTCATGTCCTTCTCGACAAACGCCTGGTAAAGGATCGGGAACAGCTTGAGCCCGTCCTTGGCGGCATCCTTGGTCAGCTTGAGCGCCCGGTTGAGCTTCTTGGCGTCGGCCTCGGTGACACCCTTTTCCGGGTCGATCGCCAGCGTCAGGATCTTTTCCGGCGTCTCGGCGGCCACCGTCTCGATGTCCATGCCGCCCTCGGTGGAGACGACGAAGGCCGGACGGCCGACCGTGCGGTCGATCAGGATCGAGAGATAGAGCTCGCGGTCGATGTCGGCGCCGTCCTCGATATAGAGGCGGTTGACCTGCTTGCCGGCGGGGCCGGTCTGCTTGGTCACCAGCGTCTTGCCCAGCATTTCCTTGGCGTTCTCGACGACTTCCTCGACGGATTTCGCAAGCCGCACGCCGCCCTTGGCATCCTCGGGCAGTTCCTTGAACTTGCCCTTGCCGCGTCCGCCGGCATGGATCTGGCTCTTCACCACATAGAGCGGTCCGGGCAGCTTCTTCGCCCATTCCTCCGCCTGCTCGACGGAGTAGACCGCCACGCCGCCGGCGACCGGTGCGCCGTATTCGTGCAGCAGGCGCTTGGCCTGGTACTCGTGAATGTTCATGAGAATTCCTTCGTGCCTCGATGCAGGGAGAGTGGGTTCAGCCCTATTTCAGGTTCGGAGCGATATTGCGGCAGGCCTCGCAGAGTCCGGCGACCGCCTCGACGGACTTGTCGAACATCTTCTGCTCGGTCTTGTTGAGCTCGATCTCGATGACGCGCTCCACGCCGCCGGCACCGATGATGGTCGGCACGCCGACATACATGTCCTTGACGCCGTACTGGCCGTCGAGCGGCGCGGCGCAGGGCAGCACGCGCTTCTTGTCCTTCAGATAGGCCTCCGCCATGGAGATGGCCGAGGAAGCCGGCGCGTAATAGGCCGAGCCGGTTTTCAGCAGGCCGACGATCTCGGCACCGCCGTCGCGTGTGCGCTGGATGATCTCCTCCAGGCGCTCCTTGGAGGTCCAGCCCATCTTGATCAGGTCGGGCAGCGGGATGCCGGCGACCGTGGAGTAGCGCGCCAGCGGGACCATGGAATCGCCGTGGCCGCCAAGCACGAAGGCGGTGACGTCCTCGACCGAAACCTTGAACTCCTCGGCCAGGAAGTAGCGGAAGCGGGCGGAATCGAGCACGCCGGCCATGCCGACGACCTTGTTCTTCGGCAGGCCGGAGAACTGCTGCAGGGCCCAGACCATGGCGTCGAGCGGATTGGTGATGCAGATCACGAAGGCGTCCGGGGCGTATTTCTTGATGCCGGCGCCGACCTGCTCCATCACCTTGAGGTTGATGCCCAGCAGGTCGTCTCGGCTCATGCCGGGCTTGCGCGGCACGCCGGCCGTCACGATGCAGACATCCGCGCCCTTGATCGCCTCGTAGGAATTGGCGCCGGTGAACGTTGCGTCGAAGCCGTCGACCGGTGACGATTCCGCGATGTCGAGGCCCTTGCCCTGCGGAATGCCTTCCGCGATGTCGAACAGAACGACGTCGCCGAGTTCCTTCAGGCCGATCATGTGAGCGAGCGTTCCGCCGATCATGCCGGAACCGATGAGAGCAATCTTGTTGCGTGCCATTTTGGGATGTTTCCGTTGGTGTGCCGAATTGAAAAGCTGGGCGCGACCCATGGTCGCACAGGCCAGTTGCCGCAAAGGGACGTGACTCACTATGGGCAAAAAATCAACTGAAAATTATGTCATCAATGAATTCAAACGGTTAGATATTTGTGGACTTACGTAAACGTCAAAGTTTTTGTCCGCATGCGCACTGTTCCGGCACCGCCCGCCATCTCCCGGCACGGGCTCATGCCGCGCTCCCGGCCCGGGCCACCCAGGCCTCCGAGCGCATCTCGATCAGCCGCGAGGCCGTGCGTTCGAACTCGAACACCTCGTTGCCTGTCTTTCCCCGGTAGAGGTCCCGGGGCTCGGCCTCGGCGGAAACGACAAGGCGGATTCGGTTGTCGTAGAGCGCGTCGACCAGGTTGATGAAGCGCTTTGCCTCGTTTCGGCGGCTGTCGTGCAACACCGGTACCCGCTCGACGAAGACGGTGTGATAGTTGCGCGCGATCGCCAGGTAGTCGCGTGCACCGAGCGGCTGCTCGCACAGGTCCGGAAAATCGAACCGCGCCGCGCCCATGGCCGCGGCCGGCACGACGATCTCGCGCCCCTTCACCTCGATCAGTTCCCGGTGTGCGGGCACCCCGCCGGTCAGCCGCTGCCAGACCTCGTCAATCGCGCGGTCGGCCGTCTCGCCGAGCGGCGAGACATAGAGCGGCGTCCGGGACAGCCGGTCGAGCCGGTAGTCGCGGTCGGCATCGAGGCTGACGACATCGGCATGCGCCTTCAGGACGTCGATGAACGGCGTGAAAAGCCCGCGATTGAGGCCGTCGCGATAGAGATCGTCCGGCGCCACGTTCGAGGTGGCAACGAGGACGACGCCGTGCGAGAACAGCGCGCTGAACAGCCGCGACAGGATCATTGCGTCGGCAATGTCCGTGACGGAGAACTCGTCGAAACAGAGCACGCGCGACTCGTCGGCCAGCGCTTTCGCCACCGGCGGAATCGGGTCATCGCCCTTGACCGTGCCCTGCTTCAGCGCCCTGCGATGGGCGGCGATGCGGTCATGCACGTCGGCCATGAAGTCGTGGAAATGGGCGCGCCGCTTCCGCTTCGCCGGACATGCGGCGAAGAAGAGATCCATCAGCATGGTCTTGCCGCGCCCTACCTCCCCGTGGACATAGAGACCGCGCACCGCATTCGCCTTCGGTGCGCGCCTGGCGAACAGCCAGCCGAGGGAGGAGGATTTCGCGGCGAGTCGCAGCGACCCGATTTCCTCGTTCAGCACGTCCAGGCGGCTGGCAAGTGCCTCCTGCGCGGGGTCGGGGTCGAGCCTGCCTTCGGAGACCAGCGCATCGTAGCGCGCCCGGACCTTGTCGCCCGGATGAATGATGTCGACCAATGCCGCCCCCGCAGGACGTTGGGTTACCGCGTCAGGGTGATCGCCATGCCGCCGACCGTCTGCCCGCTGAACGAACCGGAACCGGTCGGGAACAGCGTTCCCACCTTGTTGTCGTTGGAATCCTTCAGGACAACCTGCTGGCCCGAAACGTCCCAGGCGGAGACATTCGCGGCATCGCCCGGGCAGCCGCGCGTCGCCGCGCGGAATCCGCCGGTCCACTGGGTGGTCGAGAAGAATATCTGGCAGCTCGAACCGCCGGTCGCCACCTTCCATGCGCCGACCATTCCCTCGCGCGTCACCGGCTTGGCCGTCGCCAGGTTCTGGACGCTTCCGCCGGCGGCGTTGGGATCGGTGGCCGTCGCGCCTTCCATGCCCGGCGCGACCGGGAATGTGCCCTGCGTTGCCGGAGCGACGCCGGGTTGCACCGGCGGCGGCAACTGGCCCGCAGTCACCTGGCCCGACGGGGCCGGATTGAGAGGCGCCGGCTGCTGGTAGGTCGGGTATGTGCCGAAACGCGAGGTCGTGCATCCGCTGACAGCAACCGCCGCGGCAAGACAGATGCCCGCTGCAAACGCAGTTTTCTGCATGTAAGTCTCCTGTTTGCCCGGAATCGGGTTCCGGGCCGATGCGCCCTTCAGTCGACCAATAAAATGGCGAAATAAGGAAAACACAACCTTAACAAAGTCCGGCCGCTTGTTCCCGAATCGAAGCGATGGCGGGCGTTTACGCTCCCCTTGCCGCCGACACAACTCCCGAAATCCCGCGACCGGCGATGCGCAACGGCAAAGGCGGCCCGGATGGCCAGCCTTTCCGCCGCCGCCGCAGAACCGGGAACGAGGCGCGGCGACCGAAGCACTGAAGGCGGATTCCTGACGGTATCTGCAAGAAAGGCGAGCTCGGGGGCTCGCCTTTCAAGATCGAAATGCCGGCCGGGATTATTCCGCGGACGCCGCTTCCTCTTCCGCCGGAGCCTCGGCGGGAGCTTCCGCCGCTTCCGCGGCCGCGGCTTCGGCAGCAGCCTTGGCTTCCTCTTCCTTCATCTTCTGTTCCTCGAGGCGCTCCTGCGCCTTCTTGCCGGGCAGCGCCTTCTTCGGGTTGTTGCGCGCCGGGCGCTTGGCAAGGCCCGCGGCGTCGAGGAAGCGCAGCACGCGATCGGTCGGCTGCGCGCCGACTTCCAGCCAATGCTTGATGCGGTCTTCCTTCAGCGTGACGCGGTCGGCGTCCTTGGGCAGGACCGGATTCCAGGATCCGACCTGTTCGATGAAGCGGCCGTCGCGCGGCGAGCGCACGTCGGCAACGACGATGTGGTAATAGGGACGCTTCTTGGAGCCCGCGCGGGCCAGACGGATTTTCAGTGCCATGGTTTACTCCTGTAACAGCCTGTTCGTTCGTCTTCGGGTTTCATGTGCCGGCTAGCGACCGGCATTGTCCTCGTTCTTCGCCGCGATCGCCTCGTGATGACGGATCACCTCGCGGATGATGAAATTGAGGAATGTCTCGGCGAAATCCGGATCCATGCCGGCCTCGTCGGCCAGCCGGCGCAGCCGTTCGATCTGCCGCGCCTCGCGGTCGGGATCGGCCGGCGGCAGGCCGTGCTTCGCCTTCAGCTTGCCGACCCGCTGGGTGCAGCGGAACCGCTCGGCCAGCGTGTGGATCAGGATCGCGTCGAAATTGTCGATCGAGCGTCGCAGGTCGTTCAGGATCGCCTGGGCCCGTTCGGCCGTGTTTACCGTGTCCATCGCCGCCTCACTTCTTCTTCGGCAGGCCGGGCAGTCCCGGCCCTCCGCCCAGTCCCGGCAGCGACGGTCCGCCGAGGCCCGGCAGTTTCGGCATTCCGGCGCCGCCGCCGAGGCCGGCGGCCTCGGCCTGCTTGCGCAGCGCCTCGAGTTCCTTCGGGCTCATCTTCGACAGGTCCGGCATGCCGCCCATGCCGCCCGGCATGCCCATCTTGCCGGCAAGCCCGCCCATCATCTTGCCCATCAGGCCGCCGCCCTTCTTGCCCTTCATGGCCTTCATCATGTCGGCCATCTGGCGATGCATCTTGAGCAGCTTGTTGATTTCCGCGGCATTGGTGCCCGAGCCGGCGGCAATGCGCTTCTTGCGGCTGTGCTTGAGGATTTCGGGATGCGCGCGCTCATGCGGCGTCATCGAGGAGATGATGGCGAGCTGGCGCTTGAAGATGGAATCGTCGAGGCCGGCGGCAGCCATCTGATCCTTCATCTTCCCCATGCCCGGCATCATGCCCATGATGCCGCCCATGCCGCCCATCTTCTGCATCTGGCGGATCTGGTCGGCAAGGTCGTTCAGGTCGAACTTGCCTTCCTGCATCTTCTTCGCCATCGCCGCGGCCTTTTCCGCGTCGATGTTCTCGGCGGCCTTCTCGACGAGGGAGACGATGTCGCCCATGCCGAGGATGCGGTCCGCGATGCGCTTGGGATGGAACTCCTCCAGCGCATCCATCTTCTCGCCGGTACCGATCAGCTTGATCGGCTTGCCCGTGACCGCGCGCATGGAAAGCGCCGCACCGCCGCGACCGTCGCCATCCATGCGGGTCAGCACGATGCCGGTGACGGGGATGCGCTCGTTGAAGCTCTTCGCGAGATTGACGGCGTCCTGGCCGGTCAGCGAGTCGGCGACGAGCAGCGTCTCGTGCGGGTTGGACGCCCTGGCGATATCCGCCATCTCGACCATCAGGGGCTCGTCGATATGGGTCCGCCCGGCGGTATCGAGTATGACCACGTCGTGGCCGCCGAGCCTGCCCGCCTGCACCGCGCGCTCGGCGATCTCGACCGGAGACTGGCCCTCGACGATCGGCAGCGTCGCGATGCCGGTCTGCTCGCCAAGCTGGCGCAACTGCTCCTGGGCGGCCGGGCGGCGCGTGTCGAGCGAGGCCATCAGGACCTTCTTGCCCTGTTTCTCGGTGAGCCGCTTGGCGATCTTGCCGGTTGTGGTGGTCTTGCCCGACCCCTGCAGGCCGGCCATCATGATGACGACGGGCGCGGGCGCGTTCAGGTCGATGGTCTCGCCCTCGGAACCCAGCATCTCGACAAGTTCGTCATGGACGATCTTGACGACCATCTGGCCGGGCTTGACGCTCCTCAGCACTTCCGCGCCGACGGCCTTCTCGCGCACCCGCTCGGTGAAGCCGCGCACGACTTCCAGCGCCACGTCCGCCTCGATGAGCGCACGGCGCACTTCGCGCAGTGCCGCGGAGACGTCTTTCTCCGACAGCGCGCCGCGTCCGGTCAGGTTACTCAGGATCGAACCGAGGCGGTCCTGAAGCGATTCAAACATGTCTTTCTCCACTTTCGGCCAGATGCCGAAAGGTAGGCACGGGAAGCGCCGGCCGAAAGCCCAAAGCCGAAAAGCACCCGGGGGCGCATCGCGCTGCCGGGTGTTGACCTCCGGGATCTCTTTATACCTTGACGGGTCCCAGTCGGTGGCTCGGAGTTCTCAACTCGTCGCTAGTCGGGCGGGCTATGGCGGAAAAGGGTGAACGAGTCAAGCACACCCCTCCGTTTGGCGTATCGGGACCAGGAACCAAAGTATATCGAAGCATTTCGGCCAAAGGCTGGTAATATGCCTCGCAAGACCCCATCTCAAATGAAACGGCCGCACAAAAGCACTTGGCCAGTCCCGTTTCTCCGAACTACGAAAGCTCAGCTTCTTGACACACACCGATATTACCGCCGCGCCCCCGAAGGACGCGCGCGCATGGGCAAAGACGCTTGCCGACTACAACAAGCCGAACAGCGCGCGGGCGATCCTCGAATTCGCCCTCTCCTTCCTGCCCTTCGTCGCGCTCTGGGCCGCCATGGCCTTCGCGCTCCTCAACGGTTACTGGATGGCCCTGCTTCTGGTCGTCCCCGCCGCGGGCTTCCTGCTGCGCCTCTTCATGATACAGCATGACTGCGGCCATGGCGCCTTCTTCGGCAATTCGCTGGCCAATGACTGGACAGGACGCGCCATCGGGGTGCTGACGCTCACGCCCTACAGCCTGTGGAAGCGCACCCACGCCATTCACCACGCGGGTTCGGGCTGCCTCGACCGCCGCGGCTTCGGCGAGATCGCGACGCTGACCGTCGAGGAATATCGCGCCCTGCCGGGCTGGGAGCGCTTCAAGTATCGCCTCTATCGCCATCCGCTGGTGCTGTTCGGCGTCGGTCCGGCCTTTCTCTTCATCGTCGACCACCGCCTGCCCACCGGAATGATGCGCAAGGGTTGGCAGCCCTGGCTGTCCACCATGGGCACCAACCTCGCCATCGCGGCCGTCGTTGCGCCGCTGGTCTGGCTGGTCGGGCTGAAGGTGTTCCTGGCCATCCAGCTTCCGATCACCATCCTTGCGGCCACGATCGGCGTCTGGCTGTTCTTCGTCCAGCACCAGTTCGAGGAAACCTCCTGGGAAAGGCTTCCGGAGTGGAAGCGCCAGGAGGCCGCGCTCCACGGCTCGTCGCACTACGACCTTCCGGCCCCGTTGCGCTGGATGACCGGCAATATCGGCGTGCACCACGTCCATCACCTGTCGGCACGCATTCCCTTCTACCGGCTGTCTCGCGTGCTGCGCGATCACCCGGAATTGCGCGACATGAACCGGATGACGCTGCTCGACAGCCTGAAGACCATCCCGCTCGCCCTCTGGGACGAGGCGCAGCACCGCATGATCTCGTTCCGCGAATACCGCCGCGGAACGGCGGCCACTGCCGCCGCCTAGCCTATCCGGCCCCGAGCCAGTCGCCGGCATGTTCGATGCCGGCGACGCCGGAGAACCGCCTTATGCGGTCCAGCTCCGCGTCGAGATCGGCGAGAAACGCCTTCGACATCCTCGTACCCTTTTCCGGCCAGAACCTCCTGACAGCCAGCACGTCGCGATTGCGGTCGGCCTTCATGTCGATGCGTCCGACCATGCGGTCGCCACGCAGGACCGGGAAGACGTAGTAGCCGTAGACCCGTCTTTCCTCCGGCACGAAGATCTCGATCCGGTAGGAAAATCCGAACAGCCGCTCGGCCCGCTTGCGGTCACGCAGCACCGGATCGAACGGGCTCAGCACGCGCACGCGATCGGGCGGCTCCGGCGGGTTGTCGAGCAGTTCCGGGGAATCCCTGAACCGCAGCGCGGCGCGCGGCTTCGAGCCGTCGGCGCACTCGATCATCACCGTTTCCAGCCCGCTCTCGTTCTCCGCGATCCACGCCTCCACCTCCGCGGGCTTCAGCAGGTCCCAGAAACCGGCGATCTCGCCCCGCGTGGCGAAGCCGAGCCGTTCCAGCGCCGACCGGCAGGCCCAGTCCACGAACTCGTGATGCTCGACCTCCGCGCCGTGGCAATCGGCCGGTATCACGCGCTCGGCGAGATCGTAGACCTTCTGGAACCCCTCGCGCCGGGCGATCGCCAGCTTGCCCGTGCGCCAGAGATATTCCAGCGCTGTCTTGGACGGGTGCCAGTCCCACCAGCCGGTCGACGGCTTGGTGCCCCCGAAATCGCGCGCCATGACCGGGCCGTCGCGCGCGATTCTCTCGAGGATGCCGTCGCATTCGTGCAGGAAGGGCGAGCCCTGCCATGCCTCGTAGCGTTCCTGCAGCCGTCTTTCCTCGCGGGCGAATCGGTGCTTCCAGTAGCAGTACAGTTCCGAGGGTATGATCGAGGCATCGTGCGTCCAGTGCTCGAACAGGGCGCGATCCTTTTCGACCAGCGCCTTCAGCCGATGCTCCCGATAGGTCGCGTTGCGCGAGAACAGGATCTGGTGGTGCGCGCGGGCGACCGTGTTTATGGAGTCGATCTGCACGAAACCGAGCCGGCGGATCGCCTCGCTCAGATCCTCCTTCGACTGGCCGCGATGCGGCGCCTCGCAAAGACCCTGCAGGGCGAGGAAGGCGCGTCGCGCGGTCCGGTTGGGAATCGTGGCGGGCATGGATTCGGATTGTCCTTGGGTTCCGGCGAACACTGGAACGGAAACCATGCCGATGGCAAGCCGCCGCGCCGGTACCGCCGAGACTGGCAATTCCGTCCGCGATCCGCCATATAGCGGCGACAGGAAAGGGAAACCGGACAGATGGCGCTCGACGTTCCGTTTGCGAAAATGAACGGGCTTGGAAACCTGATCATCGTGGCCGACATGCGCGGCCGCGCGGACGCGATCGCGCCTGCGGCGGCCGTCGCGCTCAATGCGGACCCGGCTACCCGCTTCGACCAGATCATGGCGATCCACGATCCGCGCGTCGATGGCACGGACTACTTCGTCGACATCGTCAATTCCGACGGCACGCGGGCAGAGGCCTGCGGCAACGGCACGCGCTGCGTCGTCCAGGCGCTGTCGGCGGAAACCGGCAGGCAGGCCTTCACCTTCCAGACGAAGGCCGGCATCCTCAATGCCGAGGAGCTTTCCGACGGCCTGATCTCCGTCGACATGGGGCGACCGCGCTTTCGCTGGGACGAGATCCCGCTGGCCGAGGAATTTCATGACACCACCGGCATCGAGCTGCAAATCGGCCCGATCGACGATCCCGTGCTGCACACGCCCTCGGTTGCCAATATCGGCAATCCGCACGCCGTCTTCTGGGTGGACGGCGATGTCTGGTCATACGACCTCGAGCGTTTCGGTCCTCTGCTGGAGAACCATCCGATCTTTCCGCAGAAGGCGAACATTTCCGTTGCCAGGGTGGTCTCGCCGGAACACATCGTCATCCGCACATGGGAACGCGGCGCCGGCCTGACGCAGGCCTGCGGCTCCGCCGCCTGCGCGGCGCTGGTCAGTGCGGCGCGCACCGCCAGGACCGGGCGCAAGGCGACGGTGACGCTTCCGGGCGGCGACCTGCGCATCGAATGGCGGGACGACAACCGCGTCATCATGACCGGCCCGGCGGAATGGGAGTTTTCCGGAACGCTCGATCCCGCGACCGGCGACTGGGAGCGCGACGAGAGCCCCGAAACGCAGGGAGCCGTGTGATGGGCGTCGACATCGTCACCTTCGGGTGCCGGCTCAACACCTACGAGTCGGAGGTCATGCGCCGCGAGGCGGCAGCCGCCGGCCTCGGCGAGATCGAGGGCGGGGCCATCGTCTTCAACACCTGCGCGGTGACTGGCGAGGCGGTGCGCCAGGCGAAGCAGGCGATCCGCAAGGCACGCCGCGAGAACCCGGACGCGCGCATCATCGTCACCGGCTGCGCGGCGCAGACCGAGCCCGGCTCCTTCGGCGCCATGGACGAGGTGGATCTCGTCATCGGCAATGACGACAAGCTCAAGGCGCAGAGCTATCGCGCGCTCCCCGATTTCGGAGTGAACGATTTCGAGAAGGTGCGGGTCAACGACATTTTCGAGGTGACCGAGACCGCGTCCCACATGGTCGATGCCATCGAGGGCCGCGCGCGCGCCTTCGTCCAGGTGCAGAACGGCTGCGACCATCGCTGCACCTTCTGCATCATTCCCTATGGTCGCGGCAATTCGCGCTCCGTGCCGATGGGCGCCGCCGTCGACCAGGTCAGGCGGCTGGCGGCGAACGGCTATCGCGAGGTCGTGCTGACCGGCGTGGACCTGACCAGCTACGGGCCGGACCTTCCGGGCAAGCCGACCCTCGGCAGGCTCGTGCGCACGATCCTGCGCGAGGTACCGGAACTCGACCGGCTGCGCCTTTCCTCCATCGATTCCATCGAGGCCGATGACGACCTGACGGAGGCAATCGCCGACGAGAAGCGGCTGATGCCGCATTTCCATCTCTCGCTGCAGCATGGCGACAACCTGATCCTGAAGCGCATGAAGCGGCGCCATGCCCGGGAGGATTCGATCCGCTTCTGCGAGGAGGTGCGCCGCCTGCGCCCCGACGCCGCATTTGGCGCCGACATCATCGCCGGTTTCCCGACCGAGACCGAGGAACATTTCGCCAACTCGCTGAGGATCGTGGAGGAATGCGGCCTCGCCCATATCCATGTCTTCCCGTTCTCGCCGCGGGACGGAACGCCGGCGGCGCGCATGCCTCAATTGCCCCGCGAGGTCGTCAGGGAACGTGCGAAACGCCTGCGCGAGGCCGCGGAATCCGCCTGGCTGCGCCACATGGAGAGCCTTGTCGGCACCCGCCAAGACGTGCTGATCGAGCGCGACGCATTGGGCCGCGCGCCGGATTTCTCCCTGGTGGAGATCGCCGGAACCGATGCCCGCCCGGGCGATATCGTGCAGGCCGTGATCGCGGGGCATGACGGGACGAAGCTGACCGCGAAACCGGCTTTCGCGCTGGCCGCCGAGTAAGTATAGTCCCCGCCATGGCACTTGGATTCGTCAAGAAAATCTTCTCCTTCGGCAGAAAATCCGTCGAGGAGATCCCGGCCGACGAGGCCGAAAACACCCTGCCGGAAGCCGAGACGGTGACCGCGGCAGGCGGCGAGCCGGACATCCCGCCGCCGCCCGAAGAGCCGGAGCCGCCGCAACCTTCCGAGGAACCGGCCCCGGCATCCCCGCCGGAAACGCCGCCATCCGAGGAGCCCTCCCCCGACGAGACGCCGCAGGAACTGCCGCCCGCTCCCGATGCACCGGAACCGGTGCACGCGCCCGACGTCCCCCCTTCCGTGCCCGAGGAGGAGCCGCCGGTTCGCGAGCCTGCCCCCGAGCCGCCGGCCGAGGTTCCGCCGGAACCGAACGAGGTTCCGTCCTACACGCCGACCGAGGTTCCGCCGGGCAATACCCCGGCGGAATTCGCTTCTGCCGAGGCGAAGGCGCCGGAACACGAAGCAACCGCCACGCCCGAACCTGCCCCCGAGGTCGAGACCCCGCCTCGTCCGGCGGACCGGGTCCTGATCGGCGACGCGGACGCGGCGCCCGCCGCACCGGAACCGGAGCCGATGCAACCCGAGCGGCGCAACTGGATCGCCCGGCTGACCGGCGGCCTTTCACGCTCGTCACGGCAGCTGACGGAAAACATCGCTGCGGTCTTCACCCGGCGCAAGCTGGACGAGGACACGCTGGAGGAACTGGAAGACATTCTTCTCCAGGCCGACCTCGGCGTCGAGACAGCCATGCGCATCACCGACACGCTGGCCTCCGGCCGCTATGGCAAGGAGGTATCCGGCGAGGAAGTGCGCGGCGTCATGGCCGAGGAAATCGCCAAGGTTCTGGAACCCGTCGCGCGGCCGCTCGAACTCGACCTCTCGCACAAGCCGCATGTCGTGCTTGTCGTCGGCGTCAACGGCACCGGCAAGACGACGACAATCGGCAAGCTCGCCGCCAAGTTGCGCGATGCCGGCCTAAAGGTCACGCTCGGCGCGGGCGACACCTTCCGCGCCGCGGCCATCGAGCAGCTCAAGATCTGGGCCGACCGCACCGGCTCGACCTTCGTCGGCACGAAGCTCGGTGCCGATGCTGCCGGGCTCGCCTGGGACGCCTTCCAGACGGCGCGGGACAACGGTTCCGACGTTGTGATCATCGACACCGCAGGAAGGCTGCAGAACAAGGCGGAGCTGATGGACGAGCTGGCCAAGATCGTTCGCGTGCTGCAGAAGCACGATCCCGAGGCACCGCACACGGTGCTGCAGACGCTGGATGCGACGACCGGCCAGAACGCGCTCAACCAGGTGGAGATTTTCCGCAATGTCGCCGGCGTCAACGGGCTGGTCATGACCAAGCTGGACGGCACTGCGCGCGGCGGCATCCTCGTCGCCATCTCCGCGAAATTCAAGCTGCCGGTGTACTTCATTGGCGTCGGAGAGGGCGTCGACGATCTCGAACCGTTCCGGGCCCGCGACTTCGCCAATGCCATCGCGGGCGTTTCGGCCTAGTCGGCGGACGCGACCTCGCGCGCCCGCAGCACGTCGCTCACCGCGTTGATGGCCTCGATGGACGTTCCGATTTCCGCCGTTATGCTATCCGCGAAAGGCGCCGTGAAACTCATCACGTGCAGCCGCGACGTGCCGTCGTAGAGACTGATCTCGTGGAGCGAGAAGTCCGGATGGCCGTCGCGATCGGAATCGGTGGCAGTGGCGCGGGCCTTGATCCGCGCGGAACCGACCGAGCAATCCAGCGGGTCGGCATCGTTGCCGAGATCGCAGAATGTCACGAAACGACGGAAGCTGTGCCGGCCCGCCGGCATCGGCGAGCGCGGCATCCCCGTAGTCTCGGTGCGCTCATGCACGCTGACCCGCACGTGATTCTCGATCCGCGCCGACATCAGCTCGGTCAGCGGGCCGGTAAACCGCGTGTCGAACAGCTTGCCGTCGCGCACGCCGATTTCCGCCTTGTCCGCGTCGACCGCGAGAGTCCAGAAAAGGACGGCATGCCGCCTTGCCCCGCAGGACAGGACGCCCCGGGTCGTTCCGGGCCGGATGTCGCCGAGCCGCGCGATCCGCGGCCCGCTGTCGTCCTCGAGCAGGAAGGTGCAGGCCTCCGCAGGTGAAAGCAACAGGGCGAATATCGCGGCGAGCAGCGGGGGAATTGTCGATCGGGGCATGGCGCGCTCCTTTCATCGGTGCGAAGCGCGCAGGAGGCGGCTTCGCGCCGAACCTGTCCTCCCGTCTGTCCGGCATCCTACTTTGGTATTATGCCGACGTCGAGTGTGTGCCCGATTCCTTGACGAAATCTTAACCATGGGCTCCCGGTCGCCCGCAGGCGCCGCGATAGCGCGCCGGTATGTTCTCCGCTCTGGTATTTGACGCCGCGATCGCCTAGTTGAACAGCAATGCGAAAGAACCCAGCGAAAGATCCCATGACCAAGCCGGTTTTCGAACGCGACCCTTCCGACCCCGACCGCCAGAAGATCAATCCGCTGATGAAGCTTGCGCTCGAGCTGGGGCCGCTGGTCGTATTCTTTTTCGGCAATTCGCGCGGCGAGTGGCTGGCCGGGCATTTTCCGGCGCTGGCCGATATCGGCGGACCGATCTTCATCGCCACCGCCCTGTTCATGGCCGCGACGGTAGTCGCACTCGCGGTGTCCTGGGCCATGACGCGCACCCTGCCGGTCATGCCGCTGGTTTCCGGCGTTGTCGTCGTTGTCTTCGGCGGACTGACCCTGTGGCTGCAGGACGAGCTGTTCATCAAGTTGAAGCCGACCATCATCAACACGCTGTTCGGCGTACTGCTGCTTAGCGGACTGCTCTTCTTCCGCAAGTCGCTGCTGCGCTACGTCTTCGACTCGGCGTTCAACATCGACGAGGAAGGCTGGAACAAGCTGACATTGCGCTGGGGCGTCTATTTCCTCGCCATGGCGGTGGTGAACGAGATCGTCTGGCGCAACTTCTCGACGGACTTCTGGGTCGCCTTCAAGGTCTGGGGCTTCACCCCGCTGGCGATCATCTTCACCATGTCGCAGATGCCGCTGATCGCCCGTCATTCGCTCGAAGAGACGGAAGGGCGTTAGCCGAAGCCCCGCGCGCCGTCGCCCATGGACGCCGGCGGGCGGCACGCCGCAGTGGCCCGGGCCGCTATCCCGCCGCGCGCTGCTTCTCGAACCGCTTGCGCTCGTTGGGATCGAGATAGAGCTTGCGCAGGCGAATGTTCTTGGGCGTGACTTCCACCAGTTCGTCGTCCTGTATCCAGGACAGCGCCCGATCGAGCGTCATCCTTACCGGCGGTGTCAGCTTGACGGCCTCGTCCTTGCCGGCGGAGCGGATGTTGGTGAGCTGCTTGCCCTTCAGCACGTTGACCTCGAGATCGTTGTCCCGGGTGTGGATGCCTATGATCATGCCCTGGTAGACCTTGGCGCCGGGTTCGATGATCATCGGACCGCGGTCTTCCAGGTTGAACATCGCATAGGCGACGGCCTCGCCGGCCTGGTTGGACAGCAGAACACCCTGGACACGCCCGGTGATTTCTCCCTTGTAGGGCTGATACTCATGGAACAGGCGGTTCATGATCGCCGTGCCCTTTGTATCGGTCAGCAGCTCCGACTGGTAGCCGATCAGGCCGCGCGTCGGCGCGTAGAAGACCAGGCGTACGCGATTGCCGCCCGACGGACGGAGCTCGGCCATCTCGGCCTTGCGCTCGGACATCTTCTGGACGACGACGCCCGAATGCTCCTCGTCGACGTCGATGACGACTTCCTCGACCGGCTCCAGCAGGTTGCCGTCCTCGTCCCTGTGCATGACGACACGCGGCCGCGACACGGCCAGTTCGAAGCCCTCGCGACGCATCGTCTCGATGAGAACGGCAAGCTGCAGTTCGCCGCGACCCGAGACGTTGAACGAGTCCTTGGCATCGGATTCCTCGATCCTGAGCGCCACATTGCCCTCCGCCTCGCGCAACAGGCGGTCGCGGATCACGCGGCTGGTCACCTTGTCGCCCTCGGTGCCGGCGAGCGGCGAATCGTTGACCATGAAGCTCATGGTCACCGTGGGTGGATCGATCGGCTGGGCTTCCAGCGGCTCGCTCACCGACGGATCGCAGAACGTGTCGGCAACCGTGCCCTTGGACAGGCCGGCAATGGCGACGATGTCACCGGCATGCGCCTCGTCGACCGGCTGGCGCTCCAGCCCGCGGAACGCGAGGATCTTGGACACGCGGCCGCTCTCGATCTGCCTGCCGTCGGCAGAGAGCACCTTCACAGCCTGGTTCGGCTTCAGGGAGCCGGAATGGATGCGGCCGGTGATGATGCGGCCGAGAAACGGATTGGCCTCTAGAATGGTGCCGATCATGCGGAACGGGCCGTCGGCGACCGTGGGTTCGGGCACGTGTTTAACGATCAGGTCGAACAGCGGCGCCAGTGATGCGTCGTCCGGCTTCTCGTGGCCCTCGGCCATCCAGCCGTCCCGGCCGGAACCGTAGAGGATCGGAAAGTCGAGCTGCTCGTCGGTGGCATCCAGTGCCGCGAACAGGTCGAACACCTCGTTGATCACCTCGTCGGGGCGGGCGTCGGCCCGGTCGATCTTGTTGACCGCGACGATGGGCCTGAGGCCGACCTTCAGCGCCTTGCCGACGACGAACTTGGTCTGCGGCATCGGGCCTTCCGCGGCATCGACCAGCACGATGGCACCGTCCACCATCGACAGGATGCGCTCGACCTCGCCGCCGAAATCGGCGTGGCCGGGTGTGTCGACGATGTTGATGCGCGTTCCCTTCCACTCGACCGAGGTTGCCTTGGCGAGGATGGTGATGCCACGTTCCTTCTCGATGTCGCCCGAATCCATCGCGCGTTCCTGGACGCGCTCGTTTTCGCGGTAGACACCGGATTGTTTAAGGAGTTCGTCGACCAGTGTGGTCTTGCCGTGGTCGACATGCGCGATGATCGCGATATTGCGAAGTGCCATTTTGTGTGTCCGGAAATGAAAGGCCGGGCTCGCGGCCCGGCATTGCGTTGCCGCGTCATAGCCGTTTTTTCGCAAATGCGAAAGGGCATCCCCGCCCGGCCTCGATACATGGGCCTCGGGAATGCCTGAAAACGGAGTCCTAACGGAATCTTAACCCGCTTCGTTCAATTTGCGGATCTTCGGAGAGAAATTCAATGGCCATCCTGCAAATCGTGAACACCGCCGCATTCGTTCTTGCCGTTGCCGTCACCGGCGGCGCCTTCGCGCCCGCCCCGGCCGAGCGTGCACCGACTGCGGCGGAACTCGCCTTCTCCGACGCGCCCTACGGCGTCGATCCGATCGTGACCGGGCCGGTAAGCGGCAAGTTCAGGGCCGAACGCGACAGGGCCGGCTGCGAGGACGCGGTCTGGCCGGACATTCCCGTTTCCTGCTACCCGCGATAGTCAGCGGCGGGTCGCGGCCCCGCCGACAAGCATGAGTTCGCCGACATTTTCCGTCGTCACGTAGCCGACCAGCCGTCCTTCCCGGTCGGCAACGCCCACCGCCGGCACCCCGCCCGACTGGAGCAGCCTGAACGCGGCATCCAGCATCGCGGTTTCCGGCACGACAGGTATGTCGCGCACCATCACCTCGTGCACCGGCGTCGCGCGCCCGCGCTCCTGCAAGGCAGCGACCATGCCGGCCCGCGTCAGCACGCCGCGCAGGCTGCCGCTGCCATCGACCACGGGAAACTCGTGCTGCGTGGTGCGCAGCAGCGCATCTGCCGCATCGCCAAGCGTCGATCCCGGGCCGAGCGCATCGTAATGGGTGATCATGCCCTCGCGCACGGAAACCTTCGAGGCGACGGCCTGCAGACTGGTTGCCTGGGCCTCCGACGTAGCGGCCATGTAGACGAAAATCGCGACGAAGATCAGCAGCACGTTGCCGGACAGGAGTCCGAGAAAGCCGAAGACGAACGAGGTGATCTGTCCGACCGTCGCCGCAATCTCTGTTGCGCGCACCCGCGGGTATCGCGTCGCGAGAAGCGCCCTGAGCACCCGCCCGCCATCCATCGGGAAGGCGGGTATCAGATTGAACAACACCAGCACGATATTGACCACGGCGAGCCGGACCAGGAAGCCCGGTTGCGGATTCTCGATGCTGGCGACGGTCGTCAGGTCAGGGAAAGCCCCGAGAATCAGCACCAGCATCAACGCGATGGCCACATTGACCAGCGGTCCGGCAATGGCGACGACGATCTCCTCCAGCGGTTTCTCCGGCATCCGCTCCAGTTCCGCCAATCCGCCGATCGGCAGCAGCGTGATCCGGGGCGTGCGGATGCCGTAGCGCCGGGCCGCAACGGCATGGCCGAGCTCGTGCAGCACGACACAGGCAAAGACTGCCACGATGAACAGCACGCCCTCTGCCGCCGCCGCGCCGCCGCCCTGCTGAAACTGGGCGATGCCGATCCACAGCAGCAGCAGGAAGAAGGTCAGGTGAATGCGGATCTCGCTGCCCGCGACCCTGGCGATCGGAAAGGACCATTGCATCTGGCATGACTCCCGGATTGTGCCCCGACATGCTCTTTCCGCGGGAGAAAGGCCGGTCTTGGCGTTGTTTCTCGATAATTGGTGTCTCTGCGTCAAACCGGCAAGGAGCCCGCGACATCAATGGAGCCGTGATCGCCTGATCGATCCCGGTCAGTCACCGAAGGCATCGAAGGCCGCGGACAGGGAATCGGCGAGGGCCTTCACCCGCCGCGGCTGCGCGCGCCCCGGCGCAAGAAGCAGCTGGATGGGCGTGGGCGGCTGGGCATAGTCCTCGAGCAATTCGACGAGGCGGCCTTTTGCGATGTCCGGCCCGACATCGAGATCGGACTTGAACACGATGCCATGCCCGGCAAGCGCCCATTGGCGCACCACCGCACCATCATTGGCAACGCGGTCCCCTTGCACCGTCACCGACTGCACCGCCCGGCCCTCTCCGAGTTGCCAGACATTGTCGAGATTCATCCCGAAACGCATCAGCAGGCAGTTGTGTTCCTTCAGCTCGGCCGGCGTTCGCGGGGTCCCGCGGCGGGCGAGATAGGAAGGGGCTGCGCAGACCACCCGCCGCTGGAGGCGTAGCCGCCGGATTCTCAGGGTGCTGTCCGTGATGTTTCCGAATCGGACCGCGAGGTCGATGCCTTGGCCGACAATGTCGAGATTGCCGTCGGAAAACACGATTTCCACCGATATGGCCGGATTTTCGGCGATGAAACGATCGATCGCCGGAACGACGATGTTGCGACCGACATCGACCGGCGCGCTGACGCGGATCGGCCCGGACAGCCTGCCGGCGCCATGACGGATGCGAGCACCGAGTTCGTCCACTTCATCGAGCACCCGTCGCGCGCCCTCGACCAGCGTACGCCCTTCCTCGGTGAGGCTTGTCGACCGTGTCGTCCTGCTCAGTAGCACGGTTCCGTAATGCGCCTCCAGCGCCGCCAGTCGCTCCGACACCGTTGCCGGAGAAAGCCCTGCCTCGCGCCCCGCCGCGGTCAGGCTGCCCTTTTCCACGATCAGCAGGAACAGCCTGATATTGTCGAGGAGCATTGTTCGGAGTCTCCGAATTGTATTTTTCGTCCGGTCCCGTTTTTCCGGGGATAGCAGATGGCTAGATGCGGGTCACCGGAAAACGGGAGACCGCCCACGGGTTGCATGCCCGCCGCGATCCCGAAACCCCGGCATCCGTGTGCCGGTCTGGCCCCATGCACCCCGAAAGGAAGAAATCATGACCATCCACATCACCGACCTTGCCAAGAAGCGTCACACCGCCAAGGCCTATGTGCCGGATCGCCGCATTTCGGACGAGGACATGGAGAAGGTGCGCGCGCTGCTGCGCTTCAGCCCGTCCTCGACCAATCTTCAGCCGTGGCATTTCATCATTGCCGCCACCGAGAAAGGCAAGGCACGCATCGCCAAGGCTGCGCGGGAAAAGTTTCCCTTCAATGTCTCGTCGATCATGAATGCCTCGCATGTCGTCGTGTTTGCGAACCTGATCGAGGCCGACGAGGCATATCTGCAGCGCGTTCTTGAGCAGGAAGAGGTCGATGGCCGCTTCGCCGGCAATCCGGACGAGTTCAAGCCGGCCATGCACAAGGGCCGGTCAATGTTCGTCGACATCCATCAGAAGGAACGCGGTGACGGGCAGGAATGGATGGCGCGCCAGCTCTATCTGAATCTCGGCCAGTTTCTCTTGGGCGTCGCAGCGCTGGGCATCGACGCGACACCGATGGAAGGCATCGACACCGCAGTGCTTGACGAGGAATTCGGCCTTCGCGAGAAAGGGTATGCAAGCCAGATCGTGGTCCCGATCGGCTATTCCGATCCGGCGACCGACTACAATGCGGCCCTGCCTAAATCGCGCCTGGCCTACAGGGACATTCTGACCGAGATCTGATCCCGCAGAACGTTCACCCGCCCGAACCGGCCCCGAGGAGTCGATCCATGCCGTCACCGGAACAGAACAAGCGCAATGTCGTCGCTTTCTATGAGCTGATGTTCAACAACTGCCGCCCCCGCGACGCCATCGAGGCCTATGCCGGGGACGACTACATCCAGCACAATCCCCATGTCCGGACCGGCAAGGACGGCTTCATCGAGTATTTCGAGCGCATGGCGCGCGAATACCCGGGCAAGCATGTCGACGTGAAGCGCGCCTTTGCCGAGGGGGATCACGTCATCCTGCACTGCCACCAGGTTTGGCCCGGCGGGCTCGAATATGCCGGCATGGACATCTTCCGGTTGGACGAGTCCGGCCGGATCGTCGAGCATTGGGACGTGTTGCAGGAGCTTCCCGAAACCAGCGCCAACGACAACGGCATGTTCTGAGACACGAGCGGCGCGGCCTATTCCAGGCCGCGTTTCCTGAACATTGCATCCGGCGTCGGCAGGCGACCGCGGAACGCCTTGTAGGCGTCCTCGGGATCGATGGTGCCGCCAGACGAGTAGATGTGCGTCTTGAGCTTTTCCGCGATTTCCGCGTTGAACGGGTCGCCGGCTTCCTCGAACGCGGCGAATGCATCGGCGTCCATCACTTCCGACCACATGTAGGAATAGTAGCCGGCCGCGTATCCGTCGCCGGAAAAGATATGCTGGAAATGCGGCGAGCGATGCCGCATCGCGATGGCGTCGGGAATGCGGATGTCCGACAGCACCTTCGCCTCGAATTCGAGCGGCTTTTCCGGCGCATCCTTGCGGGCGTGGTAGGCCATGTCGACCAGTGCCGATGCGGTGTACTCGACCGTCTCGAACCCGGCATTGAAGGTCTGGGCAGCCAGCACCTTGTCGAGCAGTTCCTTCGGCATCGGCTTGCCTGTTTCCGCGTGCAATGCGTAGGTGTTCAGCACCTCCGGCACGGTCAGCCAGTGCTCGTACAGCTGCGACGGCAGTTCCACGAAATCGCGCGACACGCTGGTGCCGGACACCGAGGGATATGTCACCTCCGACAGCATGCCGTGCAAGGCGTGCCCGAACTCGTGAAACAGGGTGCGCGCATCGTCGAAGGACAGGAACGCCGGCTTGCCCGCCGGCGGCTTGGCGAAATTCATCGTGTTGAGCACGATCGGCGTCTCGCCCAGGAGCTTCGACTGCGACTGAAGCGCGCTCATCCACGCGCCCGACCGTTTCGACGGCCGCGCGAAATAATCGCCGATGAACAGCGCCCTGTGCGAACCGTCCGGGTTCTTCACCCGCCACAGCCGCGCATCCGGATGATAGAGCGGAACACCCCTGATTTCCTCGAAGGTGATGCCGAACAGCCTGGTCGCCACGGCGAATGCGGCCTCGATCATCTTGTCCAGCTGCATGTATGGCTTGACGTCATCGTCGGAGAAATCGAAGCGTTGCTGGCGGATCTTTTCCGCGTAGTGGCGCCAGTCCCACTTCTCCGGCTTGAAGTTGCCGCCCTCTGCGGCGATCAGTTCTGCGATGTCGGCGGCCTCCTCGTTGGCCCGGGCCACGCCCTTTTCCCACACCGTCTCCAGGAGCCGGCTGACATTGTCCGGTGTCTTGGCCATCGTGTCGTCGAGCTTGTAGGCGGCGAAACTCTCGTATCCGAGAAGCGACGCCAGCTCCTGCCGCAATGCGAGCGTTTCGGCGATCACCGCACCATTGTCGGTCTCCCCGCCGTTCTCGCCGCGCGCCAGCCATGCCTTGTGCACCTTCTCGCGCAGGTCGCGCCGCGTCGACCATGTCAGGAACGGGTCGGCGATCGAGCGGGAAAGCGATACGGCGTGCTTGCCGGGATGGCCGCGTTCCTCGGCGACCGAGGCCAGGGCATCGACCAGCCAGGCCGGCAGGCCGGCGAGGTCGGACTCGTCCTCGAGCAGCAGCATCCAGTCGGCCTCGTCCTTGAGCACGTTCTGGCCGAATTGCGTGCCGAGGGTGGCAAGCCGCTCGGTGATTTCCGCGAAACGACGCTTGGCCTCGCCCTCGAGCGCGGCGCCGGACCGGACGAATCCCTTCCAGCGCCGTTCCAGGACTCGTAGCTGCTCGGTCGTCAGTCGGGATTCGTCGCGTTTCCGCCACAGCGCATCGACGCGCTCGAATAGTTTCCGGTTCATCGCGATGGCCGTGCGATGGCGCGCATAGAGCGGCGACACCGTGCGCTCGACCTCCCGGATCAGATCATTGGTGTGCGAGCCGGCCCGGTTGAAGAAGATCGCCGAGACCCGCGACAGCGCCTTGCCGGCCCTTTCCAGCGCCTCGATCGTGTTCTCGAAGGTCGGATCTGCCGGATCGTTCGCGATCGCGTCGACCTCCTCCAGGTGGGCATCGAAGGCGGCGCGAATGACCGGCTCGAAATCCTCGTCCCTGATGGCGGAAAAGTCCGGCAGGCCGTGAGGTCCGGTCCATTCGGTCAGCGGAGATGCGATGTCGGTCATTGGTATTCCTTCGGATTGGGCGGGACTGACCAATCAGCTAGGCCGTCCGGCCGCCCTTGCCAAGATGCGCACCGAACGATTCCCGCTTGACTGGCATGGGAGACATAGTAAGTCGTGCTTACTATCTGTCGACCTTACGAAAGCCCTAGCCTTGATCGATTCCGAAACCTTCGGTTTCCTGACCAGCGACATCGCCCGCATGTCGCGCGCAATGCTGGAGCGTCGCTTCGCCGCGGCGGGCCTCGGCATTACGCCCGGCGAGGCGCGTGCGCTGCTCTACATCGCCGCGCAGGAAGGCGAGCGCCAGGCGCGCATAGCAGAGCGCATGGGCATCGAACCGATGACCGCCTGTGCCTATGTCGACAAGCTCGAGAAGCGGGGACTTATCGCCCGGCTTCCGGACCCGCAGGACCGCCGCGCAAAGCAGGTCGTCACCACCGATGCCGCGAAGCCTCTGGTCGACGCCCTCATCACCGAGACCGCCGTACTGCGCGAACAGATCCTTGCCGGTCTTTCCGCGACCGATCGCGACATCGTCATGAAGGCACTTCGGCAGGTGCGGGGCAACCTGCAGGTACTGACGTCGCAACAGGCCGGCGAGGCAGAGACGCCATGACCGCACCGATCATGAGCGTCCGGCGCACAACGCTTGTCGCCTCCGCCCTGGTGGCGCTGGGGCCGACCTCCATGGCGCTCTATACGCCGGCCATGCCGCAACTGGTCGAGGCTTTCGCCACGACCCCGGCGGTGGTGAAGACCACGCTGACCGCCTATTTTGCCGGCTTCGCATTCTCGCAGCTTCTGGCGGGACCGGTTGCCGACGCCTTCGGGCGACGCGGTTCCACGCTTGTCTTCATGGCCGTCTACATTCTCGGCAGCCTCGCCGCCGTCTTCGCCCCCTCCGTCGAGATCCTGACGGCCGCGCGGCTCGTGCAGGGCATCGGCGCGGCCATCGGCGTGACCGTCTCGCGCGCCATCGTGCGCGATCTCTATCCCGGCGACCGGGGCGCACGCATCATGAACATGGTCGGGATCATACTGGCCATCGCGCCGGCCATGTCACCGGCCATCGGCGGCATGACCGTCGGCCTGGCCGGCTGGCACGCGGTTTTCGTGCTGATGGTGTTGTTCGGTCTCGGTGTAGGCGCGGTATCGCTGTTCGCGCTGCGCGAAACGATCGTGCCCGACCGGTCCGCCTTCCGGCCGGTGCGAATCGTGCGCGCCTATGCGACCCTGCTTGCCAATGCCGAGTTCCTGACGGCTTCCGTGGTCATTGCCTGCGGTATCGGCGTCTTCTACGCGCTCGCCACCATGCTGCCCTTCGTGCTCATCGACACGGTCGGACTGACGCCGACGCAGTTCGGATTCTCCATGCTGTTCCAGTCGGGCATGTTCCTGGCCGGATCGGTGACCTTCCGTGTGTTGATGCGCTGGATCACGCCGCGCCAGGCGGTCATGCCCGGCCTCGTTCTCATATTCACGGGCAGCCTCTGCCTCGCTGCCGCGCCATACCTGCTCGGCACATCGCTCCTGACCGTGATGCTGCCGGTCTCCCTCTATTCCTTCGGCGTCGCCCTGATGATGCCCTTCATGATGATGGCCGGCATGCGTCCCTTTCCCCATATTGCGGGGCAGGCTTCGGCGATGACCGGTTTCTTCCAGATCGGAACGGGGCTGGTTGCCGGCACGATCGGCGCATGGATCGGTGACCCCGTGCTGTCCGTCGCCACCATAATCCCGGCAATGGGTGTGATCGCGGTCTCGGCCTACCTGTTCTACAGGCGCGCCGCTGCAAGAGCCGAACGCGAGGAGTCGGACGCGAACGAACCGGTGCCGGTCGATCCGGCACCGGCGGCGTGACCGCTAGCTGTCGCGGCGGCGCTTGGCGAGCGTGCGCAGCCGGAGCGCGTTGAGGCGGATGAAGCCGGCAGCGTCCTTCTGGTCGTAGGCACCGTGATCGTCCTCGAACGTCACGAGTTCCTCCGAGTAGAGCGATTTCGGCGACTTGCGACCCGTGGTGATGACGTTGCCCTTGTAGAGCTTCAGCCTGACCGTGCCCTCGACGTCCTTCTGGCTGTGATCGATGGCCGCCTGGAGCATCTCCCGTTCCGGCGAGAACCAGAAGCCGTTGTAGATCAGCTCCGCGTAGCGCGGCATCAGCTCGTCCTTCAGATGCATCGCGCCGCGGTCGAGCGTGATCGATTCCATCGCGCGATGGGCGTGGAGCAGGATGGTGCCGCCCGGCGTTTCGTAGACGCCGCGGGACTTCATGCCAACGAAGCGGTTCTCCACCAGGTCGATGCGGCCGATGCCGTTGTCCCGGCCGAGATCGTTGAGCGTGGCGAACAGCGTAGCCGGACTCATCGCCTTGCCGTTCAGCGCCACGGCGTCGCCGCCCTTGAACTCGATCTCGATCTCGGTCGCCTCGTCCGGCGCGTCCATCGGCGAGACGGTACGCATGTGGACATATTCTGGCGCCTCCTCCCACGGGTCTTCGAGCACCTTGCCCTCCGAGGAGGAGTGCAACATGTTCGCGTCGACGGAGAACGGCGCTTCGCCCTGCTTGTCCTTCGGCACCGGGATCTGGTGGTCGCGGGCGAAGTTCAGCAGGTCGGTGCGCGACTTGAAGGACCAGTCGCGCCACGGCGCGATCACCTTGATGTCCGGATTGAGCGCGTAGGCCGACAGTTCGAAGCGGACCTGGTCGTTGCCCTTGCCGGTCGCGCCGTGGGCAATGGCGTCGGCACCGGTTTCCTCGGCGATTTCGACGAGGCGCTTGGAGATCAGCGGCCGGGCGATGGAGGTTCCGAGCAGATAGATGCCCTCATAGACGGCATTGGCGCGGAACATCGGAAAGACGAAGTCGCGGATGAACTCTTCCCGCAGGTCCTCGATGTATATTTCCCTGATGCCGAGCATCTCGGCCTTCTTGCGCGCGGGTTCCAGTTCGTCGCCCTGGCCGAGATCGGCCGTGAAGGTGACGACCTCCGCGCCCAGTTCGGTCTGCAGCCATTTCAGGATGATGGAGGTGTCGAGTCCGCCCGAATAGGCGAGAACGACCTTTTTGACGTCTTTGTATGCGGCACTCATTTCGATGTGTTTCCAGGTCGGTTGGAAGCGGGAAAATCGCGCGCACCATATTGCGTTTCTTCGATGGCGCAAGCGGAATCCGGATTTCGGTCCCGTCGCGACACGCTCCATTCGGCAATGGCGGCCAGCACGACAAAGATCGCGACGGTCATCGTATAGCCGAGAACCGCGTCAGAGAGATAATGCGCGCCGAATGCCACCCGCAACCCTGCCATGAAGACCGAGACCGTGCCGATGGCCAGCGCCGGCCATGCATAGCGCCGTACCGCAAGCACCAGCGCCAGGCACATCAGCCAGCCGGCCGTGGCCGCCTCGCCGGAGACAAAGGAACAGTTTGACGAGCACAGGTCGGTCTTGACGCCAGCCTCGACGAAGGAAAGCCATCCGCCGAAATCCTCGGTCATCCAGGGCCGCGGCCGCCCCCAGTGGGCTTTCAGGATGCCGTTGACAACGAGGCCGGGGCCCAGGACGAGGGTGGAAACCAGGACCGTCTGCACCCTTATGCCGGCGTCGCGCCACCGCTTGCCCATTCCCAACTGGACCAGGATTGCGACCAGCATCACGATGCCGAGCGCCACCGGCAGCGGATGGAGCGCTTCGCGAACGAGGGAAAGAAGCGGATGGGCACCCAGCGTGAAGCCTTCGCAATACTGTCCGCCAGCCCGCTCGCTTGCAGCACATGCCGCCGCGTCGAAAAACCACCGCGCGGCTGCAAGATCGAGTTCCGGCGCCGACTGGAATCGCAGGAGCAGCACGAACCAGATCGCCAGCGCGGCGGTTGCGACAAGCGGATCGGAAAACGGTCCGAATGGATTTCTGGGACGTTCGGCGGGCAAGATGTCTTGGTCCTTGTCGTTTCGGTTTTCCCTGTGGCATGGTGCGCCGCGGCCCGCAAGTGCGGGGCACCACACCTCGCGAAACACGTTCACGAACATGCCCGCCTTCATTCCCGACTGGCCGACACTGGCCGCATTCTCCGCCGCCGCCATCGTCCTTGCGATCACCCCCGGCCCCGACATGACGCTTTTCGTCTCGCGCACGCTGAGCCAGGGCCGCGCCGCAGGCTTCGCCTGCATGTTCGGCGCCTATGCCGGCGTCGCCATCCACACCTCGATGGTCGCGCTTGGCCTGTCGGCCCTGATCGTCGCCGCGCCCGCCGCCTTCACCGCGCTGAAGGTGGCCGGCGCCGCCTATCTTGTCTGGCTGGCAGTCGACGCGATTCGCCGCGGCTCCTCGCTGACCGTTGAGACCGAGAAGCGGCAGGCCCCGCATGTCGGCGCGAGTTTCCTCACCGGCATCGGCATCAACCTGCTCAATCCGAAGATCATCCTGTTCTTCATGACCTTCCTGCCGCAATTCGTCGCGACCGGCGATCCGGCCGCCGCGGGCAAGTTCTTCTTCCTCGGCGCGATGTTTATCGTCATCGCCATCCCGATCACCTCGGCCATGGTGCTGGCAGCCGGCTGGATGTCGGAAACGCTGCGGAAGAGGCCGGTCGTCACCCGGACCATCGACTGGCTGATGGCCGGCGTCTTCTCGGCATTCGCGGTCAAGATCCTGCTGACGGAGGGGCGCTGATACCGGTCAGTCGCCGTGCCCGGCGATCATCATCGCCTCGTAGGCAAGCCGCTCGGTCTTCTTCATTCGCTCGGAGGCCGACTTCAGCTGCCCGCAGGCGGCCAGGATGTCCTGGCCGCGCGGCGTCCGGATCGGCGACGCATAGCCATTGGCGTTGATGAAGTCGGCGAATTTCTCGATCTGCTCCCAGTCGGAACACTCATAGGCGGAGCCCGGCCACTTGTTGAACGGGATCAGGTTGATCTTGGCGGGAATGCCCTTCAGCAGGCGAACCAGCTCCTTCGCGTCGGCAAGGCTGTCATTGACGCCCTTGAGCATGACATATTCGAAGGTGATGCGCCGCGCGTTCGACAGGCCGGGATAGGCACGACAGGCGTCCAGCAGTTCCTTCAGCGGGTACTTCTTGTTGATTGGCACCAGTTCGTCGCGCAACGCGTCGTTTGTCGCGTGCAGCGAGATCGCCAGCATGACGCCGGTCTCCTCGCCGATCCTGACGATGCCGGGCACGACACCGGAGGTCGATAGCGTGATCCGGCGTTTCGAAAGCGACAGCCCGTCACCATCGGCGAAAACCAGCAGGGCATCGCGGACATTGTCGTAGTTGTAGAGCGGTTCGCCCATGCCCATCATCACGACATTGGAGACCTTCCGCCCTTCCGACGGCACGATGGCGCCCTGCGGCGTGTCCCGGTCCGGGAAGTCGCCAAGCCGGTCGCGCGCGAGCAGGAGCTGCGAGACGATCTCCTCCGAGGTCAGGTTGCGCACCAGGCGCTGCGTGCCGGTATGACAGAAGGTGCAGGTCAACGTGCAACCGACCTGGCTGGAAACGCACAGCGTGCCGCGCCCCTCTTCCGGGATGTAGACGGTCTCGACCTCGACCGGCCTGCCGGCGCCGCGCGACGGAAAGCGCAGCAGCCACTTGCGGGTGCCGTCGGCGGAAACCTGTTCCTCGACGATCTCCGGCCGTGCAATGGAGAAGTTCTCCTTCAGCATGGCGCGCAGGTCTTTCGACACGTTCGTCATGTCGTCGAAATCGGATACGCCGCGCACATAGAGCCAGTGCCACAGCTGCTGCACCCGCATCCTGACCTGCCGTTCGGGCACGCCGGCCTGTTTCAGCGTCTCGGCGAGCTGAGGACGTGTAAGGCCGATCAATGTCGGCATCTCGACCGTGTTCGCGCGCGCCGATGCAGCGAGCGCCTCACGCGCCGAATTGTCGGTCAGGTCCAGGGAAACCGCCATTTTCGTTCCATTTGGTCTGCGAAGGCAGCGCTGTATCACAGCTTGCGTGCGCCGTCACCTCGTCACCGACACGCCAACGCGCCCGGCTTCCGCCCGGCCTGCGGTTCGCAGCAGTCGCTGGCGGCTACTTGCAATCCTGAATGGCGTTGAGCGCGGCCGTCACGCCTGACAGCGAATATTCATAGGTCGTGTTGGTGCCGCGCCGAGATGTTGCCTTGACGGTCATCTTCGTGCCCGCCTTCATCGCGGCGACCAGCGCCGGCTCCTGCGCCGCGTTCTCAACCCAGGCGGAATTGTCCTTGGTGAAGAATACGAACTCCTGGCCGTCGACGCTGACTGTCACCTTGGAGCCTTCGCGCAGATTGTAGCCGGCCATGAACTGCGGCTCGTAGGTCACGTTCTGCCTGGTGCGCTGGGTCACGAGAAAGAAATTGTCCCCGTGATTGACATTGGCCGGTTGCTTCGATGTCGGCACCGAAAGTGCGTAACAGACCTTGCCGTTGCCGGAATCGTAGCTGAAGGCACCCCAGTCCTTGAACTCGCCGATGCGCGTCGGCGTCTGGGCTGCGGCACCCGCCGTGGCGCCAGCCAGAAGCCCCGCCGCCAGCATTCCCGCAAAAACTCTTTTTCTTGTGAGCATTTTTCCTACCGGTTCCTGTCGGTCACGCATGAATGATGAGGATTTGGTTAACCAATCTGGCGGAGACAGGGTTACCAAATTGTGAACGGCACGCCAATGAATTCAGTCTTTTGCCCATCCAGCCGCCAGCAGCGCAACGCGATTGTCCCAACAGGCGCTCTGTGAAGCGCGAAAGCGGCAAGAGTTTGACTTTCCATCCGCGGACAGACGCGCGAAAATCGCCGGCCGACCGGTGTGGATGCCGCCCTCAGCCGTCGATCACCGGCGCACCGTCCTCTTCGGTTTCGAGGTCGTGGTCGGCCAATGCGCGGCGAGCCGCCGCACGATGCGCTTCGGTGATGTTGGACCGCACTGCGCCGATCGCCGTCATCAGCACCGCGAGATCGTCGCCGAAACCGACCCCCAGAATGAAATCCGGTATGAAATCGAGCGGCAGCACGAAATAGGCGAGCGCCGCCAGCAGGATGCCGCGCACGCGCGGTGGAGTCTCGGGATCGAGCGCGCAGAAGTAACCGGCCACCACCTCGTCCATGAAGGGTATGGCACGTGCGGCCTTCCTGGCCGTTGCCCAGAATTTCCCGCG
Organism: Oricola thermophila; assembly: GCF_013358405.1. Taxonomy (NCBI): domain Bacteria; kingdom Pseudomonadati; phylum Pseudomonadota; class Alphaproteobacteria; order Hyphomicrobiales; family Ahrensiaceae; genus Oricola; species Oricola thermophila. Next base: position 3,406,143 of record NZ_CP054836.1, on the reverse strand, counting down.
CACCCTCTTCTCGCGCCGGCTCTGCTCGCGTTGCGAGCCGGGTTCGAGGATCTCTCCGATCAGCACGTCGTCGGGAATGTCGTGTTTCTCGCCCATGCAGGAGATGTGGGAAGGGGCCGGTGCGCCTTCAAGCCGCCGCCCTGTTCATCGCCTCGGCCAGCGCGATGTCGCGTTCCGTTACGCCGCCCGCGTCATGGGTCGTCAGGGTCACGTCCACGCGGCTGTAGACGTTGAACCATTCCGGATGATGATTCATTTTTTCCGCGACCATCGCGATTTCGGTCATGAAGGCGAACGCCTTGCGGAACGATCCGAATCGAAAGGTCTTGCGAATGGCCGTTCCGTCCTGCGAAACGGCCCAGCCGTCCAGCGCCTCCAGCGCTGCCGCGACGGCGGCATCATCCAGCCTTCCGGACGTCATCGCGCCCCCCGCGCCGCCAGCGGTGCGTATTCCGCCGTCGCCGCGATCGCGGTGCGCGGCGTCAGTTCGTAGCTTTCCTCGACGAGGTAGGGTCCGCCGCCGACCGATTCCTTCGAAGACATCAGCACGAAGCGGTTCACTGCAAAGGGAGGCACCTGGAAATCGCCTCGGCCAGAAAGATAGCGCGCCGCCGCGTCCGGCGACACGTTGCGCAATCGCGCGATGGTGACATGCGGCGTGAACTTGCGTGGGTCCGGCGGCAAGCGGAGCCTCTGGCAGATGCGCTCGATCTCGGCCTGCAGTTCGGCAAGATCGGGCGAAGCGGTCGGAACGGCGAAAAGCGAATGCGGTTTCTTGCCGCCAAACACCCCGAGGCCGCTGAGCCCGAGGCGAAACTCGAAGCGACGCACCCTTCCGAGCGCATCCGCTATCTCGTCGGCCACGTGATGTTCGACATCGCCTATGAAGCGCAAGGTCAGATGGTAGTTCTCGGTATCGATCCAGCGGGCTCCGGGAAGGCCGCCGCGGAGGAAGGACAGGGACATCGCCGCGCTATGCGGAATCTCCAGGGCAGCAAACAGACGAGGCATGGCTTTCCCTCCTGCAGCGGGGCATGACAGGCAAATCACCGCCGCCCCGGTCGAATCGAATCACGGACGGATTGCAGGCGCAAGTCAAATATTCCCGCCCCGTTCCTTCCAGTACGAGTATCGTTTCGAGAAGGAATCAATTTTCGCGTGCGGCGAGATAGTCCCGCATCAACGGCAAGAACCCTTCAACCATCCGGTCGACACCCGCCGCATTCGGATGCATGCCGTCGTCCAGCATCAACGCCGGATCGGCGATCGCGCCATCGAGGAAGAAGCCATGGAGCGGGAGATCGTGATCCGCGGCCAGGTCGGCATAGATCGGGTTGAACCGCTCGGCATAGTCGCCGCCCATGTTCGGCGGCGCCAGCATGCCGGCCAGGATGACATCGATATCGCGCGCCTTCAGCCGCTCGATCATCCTGTCCAGGTTTTCGCGCGTGAGCTCCGGCGTGATGCCGCGCAGCGCATCATTGGCCCCGAGCTCCAGAATGACGAAATCGGTTCCCTCCGGTACCGACCAGTCGAGACGCGCCAGCCCGCCGGCAGTGGTGTCACCGGACACGCCCGCATTGGCGATTGTTACGTCGAACCCTTCCGCTCGCAGCGCCGCTTCCAGCTTTTCGGGAAATGCCTCCCCCGGCCCGAGCTGGTAGCCGGCCATCAGGCTGTCGCCCAGTCCGACGCCGGCTATGGGCTCCGATAGCGCGGCGCCCCCCAGCCCCAGCGCCAGTGCCATGCCCAGGAAAATGCGTATCCAGACTTTGACCATTGCGGACTCCGATACCATGTACGTGCGGTACCGCACATATAGGATCGAAATTCCGTGACAGAACCACTCATTTCCCTTTCCGGTGTCGATCTGAGACTGGGCAGCGGCGCCAATGCCGTTCACGTGCTGCGCGAGGTCAGCCTGTCGATCGCTCCCGGGGAGTCGGTCGGCGTCGTCGGTCCTTCCGGCTCGGGCAAGACCACGCTTCTCATGGTGCTGTCGGGGCTGGAACGCGCGGACCGGGGCGAGATCAATATCGCCGGAGCGCGGCTCGACACGATGAGCGAAGACGCGATCGCCGCGTTTCGCGGACGCAATATCGGTATCGTCTTCCAGTCCTTCCATCTCATTCCCAACATGACCGCACTCGAGAATGTCGCCGTGCCGCTGGAACTGGCCGGTGACCGCGCGGCATTCGAAAAGGCAGAAGCGGAGCTGGCCTCGGTGGGGCTGAAGGAGCGAATGTCCCATTATCCCGGGCAGCTGTCAGGCGGCGAGCAGCAGCGCGTCGCAATCGCCCGCGCGCTCGCACCTGACCCGAAGATACTGATCGCGGACGAGCCGACCGGAAATCTCGACGGCACGACCGGGCAACATATATCCGATCTCCTGTTCGCGAAGCAGCGCGAACGCGGCATGACGTTCGTGCTGGTGACCCATGACCTCGGCCTCGCGCGCGAATGCGACCGCCGCCTCGCCGTCGATTCCGGCCATGTGCGCGAACACGATCCGCTCGGAGAGGCCGCGGAATGAACACCATGTCGCCGGCGCGCGCCATACCGCTCGCCTTCCGGTTCGCGCTGCGCGAGCTGCGCGGGGGGCTTTCCGGTTTCTATGTCTTCCTCGCATGCATCGCGCTCGGGACGGCCGCGATCGGGGGCGTCAACGCGGTGTCGCAATCGATCACGCAGGGGATCGACGAACAGGGGCAGGTCATCCTCGGCGGCGATCTCCGCTTCGAGCTCAATCATCGCACCGCATCGGCCGGGGAGCGGGCCTTCCTCGACAGCCTTGGCGAGGTTGCCGTTAGTGCCAGCATGCGTTCCATGGCGCGCCTCGAGGACCAGTCCGACCAGTCACTTGTCGAGCTGAAAGCCGTCGACGAACGCTACCCGCTTTATGGCACCCTTGAAACGGAACCCGCGCTCGATCACGAAATCCTGTTCGGCCGACGCGACGGCCGCCATGGCGCCGCCGTGCAACAGATCCTGCTCGATCGTCTCGGCCTCGCCATCGGCGACACGATCCTGCTGGGCAACGCAGACTTCGAGATCCGCGCGCTGATCCTGAGCGAGCCGGACGCCGCTTCCGACGGTTTCGCCTTCGCGCCGAGGGTGCTCACCTCGCTTGACGGGCTGGAGGCAGCCGGCCTCGTCCAGCCGGGTTCGCTGGTCGAGTATCACTACAAGATCCGCATCACAGATGCCACGGAAGAGGAACTGCAGGCCATGGCCGAACGCGCCCGGGAGGAACACCCCGCCGCCGGCTGGTCGATCCGCAACCGCGCCAATGCCGCGCCGGCCCTTTCGTCCAATATCGAGCGTTTCGCCCAGTTCCTGACACTCGTCGGACTGACCGCGCTGGTCACCGGCGGCGTCGGTGTCGCCAACGCGGTGCGCGCCTTCCTGGAATCCAAGCGCAACGTCATCGCCACCTTCAAGTGCCTTGGCGCGCCCGGCGGTTTCGTCACGCTGGTTTACCTGATCCAGATACTCGCCATTGCCGCCGTCGGCATAGTGATCGGACTGGTTCTGGCATCGTTCATGCCATGGCTGGCCGCATGGGGCCTTGCCGGTGTCGTTCCGCTCCCGGCCAGCCGGGGATTTTTCCCCGGCGCGCTGGCGCTAGCCACGATATTCGCCCTTGTGACCACCCTGGCCTTCGCCATCCTCCCGCTCGGGCGCGCCCGCGACATACCGGCAACGGACCTGTTCCGCGACCAGTCCTTCGACGGAGAACACCGTCCGCGCCCGGCCTATCTCCTCGCCGCGATCGTCCTGATTGCGCTGCTCGCCGTTCTGGCCGTCGGAACTTCCTTCAGCCGTGACCTCGCCACCCTGTTTCTCGGCGGGATCGCCTTCTCCTTCGGCGTGTTGCGAATCGTCTCACTCGCGGTACAGGCCGTGGCACGCCGCGCGCCGCGTGTCCGCTCTACGCCGCTCAGGCTCGCCATCGGCAATATTCACCGCCCCGGAGCACTGACACAGTCGGTCGTCCTCTCGCTGGGACTCGGCCTGACGCTTCTCGTCGCATTGGCACTGATCGACGGCAACCTGCGCCAGCAGATCTCCGGGAACCTTCCCGAACACGCACCCAATTTCTTCTTTGTCGACATCCAGAACGACGTCATAGAGGATTTCTCGGATCTGGTGACCGCGGATGCGGGTACGGAAGGCCAACTGGTCCGCGTCCCCATGCTGCGGGGGCGCATCGTCGAGCTGAACGGACAGGATGTCGCCACCATGGAGCTGCCGCCGGAAGGCGGCTGGGTGTTGCGCGGCGACCGCGGCGTCACCTATTCAGCGGACGTGCCGGAGAATTCCACCCTCGTGGAAGGCGAATGGTGGCCGGAAGACTATGACGGGGAGCCTCTGGTGTCCTTCTCCGCGGAGGAAGCGGGCGAGATAGGCCTCGGTATCGGCGACACGATCACGGTCAACGTGCTCGGCCGCAACATCACGGCACGCATAGCCAATTTGCGGCAGGTTCAGTGGGAATCGCTCGCGATCAATTTCGTGATGGTGTTTTCCCCGAACACCTTCGCCGGCGCGCCCCATGCCTGGCTTGCCACGCTGACCGTACCCGGCGCCGACAGTGCAACGGAGGCGGATATCCTTCGCGCCGTCACCCGTGCCTTCCCGACGGTGACCTCGGTGCGCGTCAAGGATGCCATCGACCTCGTGAACCGGTTGATCGGCCAGCTGGCAACCGCGATTCGCGCCGCCGCCGCCATTGCCCTGGTCGCATCGGTACTGGTGTTGGGCGGCGCGCTGGCTGCCGGCAACCGCGCACGGGTGCACGACGCGGTGGTTCTGAAGATGCTTGGGGCGACGCGCCGCACGCTGATCACGGCATTCACGCTCGAATACCTGATGCTCGGCGCGGCCACGGCACTGTTCGCCCTCCTTGCCGGCGGCGTGGCGGCCTGGTTTGTCGTGGCGCGGATCATGAACCTTCCGTGGCAGCTGCTACCAGGCGTCGCTGCCGGAACGCTGATAACGGCGCTCGTGCTGACCGTGGGCTTCGGCCTCGCCGGAACCTGGCGCATACTCGGGCAAAAGGCGGCACCCGTTTTGCGAAACCTTTAGCGGATTTCTTTGCAGAACATTAACCATGCCGGGCGCCGCGTGAAACCCGCGGGGATCCTGCGGCGCTTGCACGACTTTTTGGTGACGTTTGGCCTTGTCTGCGCCGTATTGGAACATCATATTGTGCGCAGGCATGCTGGAGTCCCGCCAGCGGCGCCTCGGTCGGTTGCCAACACGACCGGACACCCGACGGGATTTGTGAGCAAACAGAGGTACAAATGGCTGACCTTCGAAACATGAATGCACGCGCCGCCCAGGCCCGTACATATGACGCGAGCATCGATGCAGGCCTGCGCGCCTACATGATCCGCGTTTACAACCTGATGGCCGCCGGCCTTGCGATCACAGGCCTCGCGGCCCTTGCGACGATGATGGTCGCGACCACGACCGATCCGTCGGCCGCTGTCGCACAGCTCGGCAATGGCAAGATGCTGACCAGCGTCGGCACCGCACTTTACGGCTCGCCGCTGCGCTGGGTGGTCATGCTTGCTCCGCTCGGCATGGTATTCTTTCTCGGAGCCCGAATTCAGAACATGAGCGTTTCGAGCGCTCAGACGACCTTCTGGATTTTCGCGGCCCTGATGGGAATTTCGTTGTCATCGATTTTCCTCGTCTACACGTCGGCCAGCATCGTGCAGACCTTCTTCATTTCCGCGACCGCCTTCGGCTCGCTGTCGCTGTGGGGCTACACGACCAAGCGCGACCTGACCGGGATGGGCTCGTTCCTGTTCATGGGCCTGATCGGCCTCATCATCGCCTCCATCGTGAACCTGTTCCTGGGTTCGTCTGCGCTGCAGTTCGCGATTTCGGTGATCGGCGTGCTCGTATTCGCCGGCCTGACCGCCTACGACACGCAGAAGATCAAGGAGATGTATTACGCGGGTGACGGCAGCGCCGTGGCTGGCCGCAAGGCCATCATGGGGGCGCTGAACCTCTATCTCGACTTCATCAACCTGTTCATGTTCCTGCTGCACTTCCTCGGCAATCGCGAGTAGGCGGGAACCAGGTATTTTTCGCGGAAGGCGACCTTCGGGTCGCCTTTTTCGTTTGTGCGGCACGAACAAAGACGCTTCATTGGCATCGTTTCGATTTCAGGTCTTACGCATGTCCAAATTCACGATTCGCACCGCTATACCCGCCGACATTCCCCAAATCACGGCCATCTACCGACACGCTGTCCTGCACGGCACGGCAAGCTTCGAACTCGATCCGCCGGACGAGGCAGAGATGCAGCGGAGAATGCGGGCCGTGCTGGATCCGGGCTACCCCTATATCGTGGCCCAGGGAGACGAAGGCTCCATCGCCGGCTACGCCTATGCCAATGCTTTCCGCACTCGCCCCGCCTACCGCTGGTCGGTGGAGAATTCGGTCTATGTCGATCCCGCAATGCAGGGCAGAGGCATAGGCAGGGCGCTGATGGCGGAATTGCTCGGCCGCTGCGAGAGCAAGGGCTTTCGCCAGGTGATCGCGGTCATCGGCGGGGCGGATCACAAGGCGTCGATCCGCCTGCACGAAGGCCTCGGATTCGAAATGATCGGGATATTCAAGGGATCAGGTTTCAAGTTCGGCCGGTGGCTCGATACCGTTCTGATGCAGAAGGCCCTGAACGGCGGCGATGCGACACTGCCCGACGAAAACGCTTTTCCCGGCACGCTTTATGCGCCGAACGAAAAGACGGGCTGCTAATCAGTTCGAGGCGACAATGCGCAACGGCTTGTCGAACACCTTCAGCACGTTCGATAGTTCGTGACCGCGCTTCAGCACCATGCCGGACGCCGCTATGACGCTGTATGCCCCTTGGCGCCGCGCCAGTTTGGGATTCTTCTCGATCCGGTATAACGGAATTTCCGACGACCGGCGGAATACCGAGAATACCGCCCTGTCCTTCAGGTGGTCGATGGCATAGTCGCGCCACTCTCCGGCCCCGACCATCAGGCTGTAGATGCGCAGGATCTGATCGAGCTCGCGACGGTCGAACCGTACCATTTCGAAGGAGTGCCCGCGCGAGGGAAGCGATACGACCGTGTCGGACCGGCCCGTGCCATCACCCGGCTCCCGGCGGGATTGCTTGTGCGAATCGTCCTCGGACATTCATGCTCCAGTTACGCTTGTGGAAGGATTGTCCTTTTTTCTTCCCCAAATTCAAGGCCGGGACATGAAAAAGCTCTATCTCACGAATGCTGCATGTCCCTGAACCAGGAATGTTTGCGCTCACGATTTGGAACACTGTGTTCCGATCAGTGACCTTGCGTCACGTTTTTGCCCAAGTTGAGACACATCCGGGCCTCGTTTCAAGAAGAACCTTCCCTTGTTGCCGATTGTGTTCCGCCACAATTTCTGGGGAGCGCAATAAGCAGGGTGGAATGGTGGCCGGCTCACGGCGCTTGGCTCAGCCATTCGAGGATCGGTGCGGTGCGGCTGTCGGAAACCTCTAGCCCCCCAGCCCCCCGATACCGAACCGTGCCGATCCGCACCTTGCGACCGGAACGAAATGATCGTGCGCGAGCGCGATCTAGCTGGTTTGGCGGGGAAGGATGGCTGCGCCAATGATTTCCCCCGGATGGCCCCCTTCGGAGACCTTCTGCAGAAGCACGGCGCAGCCATCGGCATTCTTGGCCATGAGTTCCGAATGCGGAATGTCCACGGTCATCGGTGTTCCTTCCCACATTCCGATCGTTTGATAATCCAGGACGGCATTGACGTATGACATGCTCCTTCCGGCATTCTCCCCGCGCGCGATCGCTACATCGGAACGTTCCCTGAAATAGATCAGCACCAAGTGCACCTTTTCCGTCGCGGCAAGCGAGCCGCCCTCGACCTTCACACGCATGCGGTCGCCAAGATCGTTCAGCGTCAGGCTGACGGAAAGACCGCGACCCGCCGCGACCTCGCTTTCGAGAGTGGCGACGATTTCATCCAGATGGCCGCCATTGGTATGCGTGCGGCCGTTCAGGACCGCCTGTGGCGTATATACGCCGCGTTGGCCGAGGCCGCGGGCATAGGCATATTGTCGCTCTGTGTTCGCCTTCGAACCAAGCGTGTCCGCCCAGCCGAGATAATCCCAGTAATCGACATGATATCCCAGCGCCACGACGTCGCCGCGCTTGGCGAGCTTCTCCAGCGCGGCATCTGCGGGCGGACAGGAATTGCATCCCTGGCTGGTGAACAGTTCGACCACGCCGAGCAGGTTGACCTGCGCCGGATTGCCGCTGTCGGCGCGCAAAGCGGTGCCTGTGATGGAGCCGGCAGCAAGCACCGCCATGAAGAAAAAGGGTTTGAAATGCATCGGTTTCGCCCGGGTTTGCCAGCGTCAAACTAGGGACAGGCCCCATCAACGCAAAGTAACTTTCGGGTGAGGGGGGATTGGTCGGCGGGTGGAAAAACCGCGCACAATGTGAAAATGTGGCGGCAGCATTTCATTTCTGTCACAAAACGCTTCTATCAGGCTGCCATATCCCCAGGAATCAGGAAGACCCGCATGAAAATCGCAGTTCTCGGTGGTGATGGTTTCGTCGGTTGGCCGACTTCGCTTCACCTGAGCGACAAGGGCCACGAGGTTCACATCATCGACAACCTGTCGCGTCGCTGGATCGACACCGAACTCGGCGTCCAGTCGCTGACGCCGATGGATTCGATCCAGGAGCGCACCCGCGTCTGGCACGCGGAGACCGGGCGGCGCATTCACTTCCACCTGATCGATCTTGCGAAGGATTACGAGGTCTTCAAGCAATGGCTGGCCGAGCATCAGCCGGACGCCATCATCCACTTCGCCGAGCAGCGCGCCGCGCCGTACTCGATGAAGTCGGATCGTCACAAGAACTACACGGTCAACAACAACGTCAACGCCACCCACAACGTGCTGAACGCCATGGTCGAAACCGGCGTCCACGCGCACCTCGTCCATCTCGGCACGATGGGGGTCTACGGCTACTCGACCGTCGGCGCCGCGATCCCGGAAGGCTACCTGCCGGTGGGCATCGAGACCCTGGACGGCGACACTGCGGTCCAGGAGATCCTGTACCCGGCCAATCCGGGTTCGATCTACCACATGACCAAGTGCCTCGATCAGTTGCTGTTCCAGTTCTACGCCAAGAATGACGGACTGCGCATCACCGACCTGCACCAGGGCATCGTCTGGGGTACCCACACCGAGCAGACGCGCAGGCACGAGCAGCTGATCAACCGCTTCGACTATGACGGCGACTACGGAACGGTTCTCAACCGCTTCCTGATCCAGGCGGCCATCGATTACCCGCTCACGGTGCACGGCACCGGCGGCCAGACCCGCGCCTTCATTCACATCCAGGATTCCGTTCGCTGCATCGAGATCGCGCTGAACAACCCGCCGGAAGCCGGTGAGAAGGTCAAGATCTTCAACCAGATGACCGAGACCCACCGGGTCCGCGACCTGGCCGAGATGATCTCGAAAATGACCGGCGCCAGGGTCGCCTACCTCCCCAACCCGCGCAAGGAAGCTGCCGAAAACGACCTGATCGTGAAGAACGACCAGTTCCTCCAGCTGGGCCTTAACCCGACCACGTTGCAGGAAGGCCTGCTGGAAGAGGTGGTCGAGGTGGCGCGCAAATACGCCTACCGCGTCGACCGCAGCCGCGTCCCCGCGGTTTCCGCCTGGACGAAGGACATCGCCAAGACCGTCGAGCGCGATCCGGAAGGCAAGCGCCTGAAGAGCGTCGGCTGACGCCGGCGCGCAGGCGCTCAGAACAACGCCGGGTGGCGAATTTGCAGCGCCTGCAGCAGAAGCACCGTCTTCATGTCGCAAATCCCGCCACTGGCGACCTGGCGGGCAGCCACGGCGACCGGCATCTCGACAACCTCGATCTCCTCGCCCTCCTGCGGCACCCCGCCGCCGGCGCCGACGCGGTCGGCCTCGCCATAGGCGGCAAGGAAGAGGTGCACACGCTCCGTCGCGCAGCCGGGCATCGTCCAGAACGCGCCGACCGAATCCAGGTCCGAAAGCCTGAGCCCCGTCTCTTCCATCGCCTCGCGCCGCGCGGCTTCCAGCGGGGCCTCGCCGTCGGTGAGTCCGGCCGGCGCCTCGAGCAACACCCCGCCGTCGCCCGCGAACAGCGGGCCGACGCGCGGCTGGCGCACCAGCGTGACGACGTGGCGCACCGGATCGTAGGGCAGCACGCAGGCCGCCTCGCCGTGATCCTCCACCTGGCGCAAATGTTCCGAGCCGTCCGGGCTTCTCAAGGTGACGAGGTGAAACCGGCCCCAGCCGTCGTGTACGGTCTTGATATTGTCGATCACATGCACTGAAACGTCTCCCGTGCGGCCGCCCCCGCGGCCGGCAAGTCCAAATCGAGGCCAGCAGCAATACCATGACCGCCAATGCCTATGTCACCCTCGTCACCAACCGCGACTATGCCGATGCCGCCATCGCGCTGGTCCGATCGCTCAGGCTGACGGGCACGACGGCCGACATCGTCGTCATGCATACCGGCGCGGTCGAATCCGCGGCGCTTGCCCCCCTCAAGGCGCTTGGCGCCCGCTGCGTCGAGGCTGGGCTGCTGGATACCTCTCCGGAATTCAACGCCCGGCACCAGCGCGACCGGCTGCATGCTGACGCGCCCTTCACCAAGGGCAACAAGCCGGCCTTCCATACCCCTCTCGACAATTTCGCCAAGCTGCGGCTCTGGGAGCTGGAGGAATACGGGAACGTCGTCTTCATCGACGCCGACGCCATCGTGATCCGCAACATCGACCGGCTGTTCGACTACCCGGAATTCTCCGCCGCGCCGAATGTCTACGAGAGCCTTGCCGATTTCCACCGGCTCAATTCCGGCGTCTTCACCGCCAAGCCTTCGCGCAAGACCTTCGCGGCGATGATGGAGCGTCTCGACAGGCCGGGCGTCTTCTGGCGGCGCACGGACCAGACCTTCCTGCAGGACTTCTTTCCGGAATGGCACGGCCTGCCGGTCTTCGACAACATGCTGCAATATGTCTGGTTCAACCTGCCCGGGCTGTGGGACTGGAAGTCGGTCCGTGTCGTTCACTACCAGTACGAGAAGCCCTGGCAGGCAGACCACCCGAAGCGGGCGCAGCTGCAGCCGCTGATCGATCTCTGGCAGGCATTCCGCAGCGGCGAGAACATCCCGGACATCGACAGCCTGCCCAACCCGGCGGTTCCCGAATGAACATCCTCGTCACCGGCGGCACCGGCTATGCCGGGCGTTTCATCGTCGAATCCCTGCTCGCCGCGGGCCATGGCGTGACGGTCATGGGCCGGACCGCGCCCGGCGACGGATTCTTTTCCAGGCGGGTGGATTTCGTTCGCGGCGACCTGGACCCGGAGACCGCGGCGCCCGCCCTGTTCGCCGGTACGGAGGGATTCGTCCACGCCGCCTTTCACCATACGCCCGGGAAATACCGCGGCGGCGAGGGCGACGACCCGGATACCTTTCGCCGGCTCAATGTAGACGGATCGCTGGCGCTGTTCGCGGCGGCGAAGCGGGCCGGGGTGAGGCGCGCCGCATTCCTGTCCAGCAGGGCCGTCTACGGCAGGCAGGCCCCCGGCGCGATGCTTTCCGAGGACACGGAACCGCATCCCGACACGCTCTACGGCGAGGTGAAGCTGGAGGTCGAGCGCGGCATCGCCGCGATGGCGGGCGAGGATTTCCTGCCCGTCTCGCTGCGCGTCACCGGAATCTACGGCCCTGCGGGGCCGGGCCGGGCGCACAAGTGGGCCGGGCTGTTCGCCGATTTCGAATCCGGCAAACCGATCGCATCGCGCGTCGGCACCGAGGTCCACGGCGGGGACATGGCCGAGGCTGTCCGGCTGGTGCTCGAAACGGATGCGGAGACGATCCGGGCGGCCTCGCGAGAACTCGTCTTCAACGTCTCCGACATCCTGCTCGACCGTCGCGACCTGCTGGCGGACCATGCGCGGGCGACCGGCTGCGACCGGCCGCTTCCCGACCGCGCCGACGCCGCCGGTTTCAACGCCATGGACTGCGGACGGCTGAAGGCCCTGGGCTGGCGCCCGCGCGGCCGTCTCGATCTCGACGGCCTAGTCTAGGCGTAGCTCACCACCTCGAACTCGATGCCGTCCTCGTTGTGGAAGTAGAAGCGGCGGCCGGGCTCGTAGTCGGCATGGCTGTGCGGCGTGTAGCCCATCGCCTCCACCTTGGCCTCGACCGTGTCGAGATCGTCCACGGTGACGCCGATATGGTTTAGCCCGCCGCGCGTGAAATAGCTCTCCGCCGCCGGGTCGGACGGCGTGCCCTTGCTGTAGATCGCCAGGTAGGAATCGTCGGAGCCGACATGGACAGTGAAACCGTCATACTTGGCCCGGCCCTTCCAGCGGATCTTCCAGTCGAACAGCTCGCACAGGCGCCTGGCGGTTCGTTCCGGGTCGGTGACGGTGATGTTGACGTGTTCGAGGGCGGCAACTGCCATGATTTTCTCCATCGCAAGGTTGGGATTTGCGCTCCCTACGACCTCAAGCTAACTTGAGGTCAAGGGAATTTTTCCGGAGAGTCTTCATGGTCCTGAAAGCCACAGACCGGCTGCCGATCGGCGAACTCGCGCAGCGCACCGGCATCGCCGTCTCCGCGATCCGCTACTACGAGGAGCAGGGGCTGATCGCCTCGGAGCGCAATGCCGGCGGCCAGCGCCGCTTCCTGCGTTCCGACATCCGCCGTCTCTCCTTCATCCTGATCGCCCAGCAGTTCGGTTTCACCCTGCCGCAGATCCGCGAGGTGCTGGCTCAGCTGCCGGACGGTCGCACCCCGACCAAGGCCGACTGGACGCGGATCGGCGAAACCTTCCGCACCGAGCTCGACCGCAAGATCGAGACGCTGACCGAGCTGCGCAAGCGGCTCGACAAGTGCATCGGCTGCGGCTGCCTGTCGCTTTCCGACTGCACGCTCTACAACCCGCAGGACCGCGCGGCCGGCAGGGGAGCCGGACCGCGTTACCTGATGGGCGACAAGCCGGAGACGCCGTGACCGTCGCATCGCCGGGCGGCGGGGCCGCTCACGGCCGCAGCAGGATCTTTCCCTTGCGGCCGGGCGTCTGCGCCGCCTTCATGGCGGCGGCCGCGTCGTCGAAGCCGTAGATGCCGCCGGTCGCGAGATCGAGCTTGCCGCTTGCGGCGAGGCCCACCAGTTCGCCGACCAGCCGCGCCCTGTCCTGCGGCGCCATCTCGGCGCTGACCCTGGCGCCCCAGAAGCCCTTCACCGTGAGATGCTTGAAGATCAGCGTCCCGGAATTGAGTTCCAGCGGCGCGCCTGTGGCCGTGCCGAAGGTGACGAGCAGCCCGTCATTGCCGAGCAGGTCGGCGAGGTCGGACGCGATTGCGCCGCCGACCGAGTCCACCGCCGCGCGCGCGCCGTTCTCGCCGAGGATCGCCTTCGCCCGCTCCTTCCAGCCGTCCGAGGCGGTGGAGATCACGTTCTCCATGCCGAGCGCTTCCAGTTCGCCCACCGCCTCATCGCGGCGCACGAGGTTGAGCGTCTCTATGCCGCGCGACTTCGCCAGCACGGCAAGGATCTTGCCGACCGCGCCGTTGGCGGCGGTCTGGATGACCCGGTCGCCCTTTTCGACCTCCAGGAACTCCAGCAGCGAGATGGCGCTGAACGGCATGGCGATCAGCTGCGCGCCGAGCTCGTCGGAAATCGCGTCCGGCAGCGGCACCGCCGCGCCGACGGGCACGGTGAATTTCTCCGCCCAGCTGCCGCGGATGCCGGCGGCGGCGACGCGCTTGCCGACCAGGCCCGCATCGACCCCGTCGCCGACGGATTCGACGATGCCGACCGCCTCCGAGCCGCCGATGGCCGGGAGTTCGGGCTTGTAGCCATAGCTGCCGCGCACGGTCCACAGGTCGTGATTGTGGATCGGCGACAGGATGGTGCGGACCAGCACCTCGCCCTTGCCGGCAACCGGGTCCGGGCTCTCGCCGGGTTTCAGGACCGTTGCCGGATCGCCGAAGGTTTCGTGAATGATGCTGCGCATGGAATGCTCCTTGAAATGCAAATGCGGTGAAGGGGAAATGCCGTCAGGCAACGAGCCTGCGGCGCGTGTCTTCGAGCGACGCGGCAAGCGGCGCCCTGTCTTTCGAAAGCTTCGCCAGGATCGCCGCGCCGAGCCACTGGGCGTAGAGTAGCCGCGCCGCGGTTTCCGGATCGTCCCGCGGGCGCAGCGAGCCGTCGGCCGCGCCTTCGCGCAGCAGCGTCGCAATGCGGCCGGCGAGCTCGTCCACGCCGCCGTCGAGGATGCGGCGCATCTCCTCCGACAGGTCGGAGACTTCCGACGCGAGCTTGACGACGAGGCAGCGGTCCGCGATCGAGCCGGCGGCATCGCCGCCGAGCCAGGCCGACCAGAATGCCATCAGCCTCTCGCCGGCGCTGCCCGGCCCGGCGAAGATGGCATCGACGCGCTCGAGATAGCCATCGACATAGTCCCGCAGCAGGGCACAGCCGAAGGCCTCCTTGGAATCGAAATAGTAGTAGAACGAGCCCTTGGGCACGCCGCTGGTCTCCAGCAACGCCTTCAGCCCGACGCCGCCGAAGCCGCGCTTCAGCACGAGTTCGCGGCCGGTATCGAGGATGCGCCGGCGGGTGATTTCGGATTTCTTCGTCGCGGTCATGGGCCTCAACTAGTCACTAATAGACCGGTCGTCTAGTACGCGATGCACATTTCTTTCGGGCCCGGCCGCGACGAAGGCGCCGATGCCGCCGGCCGCCGCGCTCACGACGTGTTCCATGCGTCCAGCGCCAGCATGTGGCATTCCTTCAGCACCTCCTCGATTTCCGTTCGCGGCCGCCTTCGCCAGCCCGGCGGCAGACCGGGGCGGAAGGGGCGGAAGCGCCACGGCGTCGGTCTCCGCACGGTATCCGGCGTCACGCCGTCGATTTTGCCCGCGTCCGCCAGTTGCATGCGCCCGATGGCGCGGTTGAAACGGGCCTTCCAGCGGGCAAGGCGGGCGGCCTGTCCGTCGAGATCGTCCAGCGCAAGGGCCAGCGCGCGGATGCGGCGCGATAGTCCGCGGGCGTCCACCAGCTCGTCGGGGTCGCGATCCGGGCCGGGCCAGTCGCCGCCGTCCTCGTCGTATTCCACGAATACGTGGCCAAACGGGCCTTCCAGCCCGGTCACGTCGAACAGGAAGGGCGCGTAGCGCTTCCACGGGTCGAAGAGCTGGAAGGACGGGCGGTCGCGGTAGAGGTCGAGCAGTTCGGCGTCGGCGGGTTCGTGCTCCTCCTCCGTCCCGTGTCCGGTCTGCCGCGCCGAAGGGTCGCCGCCATCCGGACCGCGTCGCTGGTCGGGTCGTTCCGGTGAAAGCGTCACGTCCCGTTCCAGCTTGCAGGCGGCCATGACGATCAGTCGCCGGGCGGCGAACTCGGCGGGGCGTAGGATCGAAAGAACCCGGCTTCGCAAGGCGCGCGGCAGGAAGACGAGGGACCGGCCCGTCCTGATCCCCGCCAAGAGGAACAGCCGCGCGACGATCCGCAGAAGATCGTCCAGGTTCCTTTCCACCGCCCGTTTCCAGTCGAACGCCATGACCCTCTCCGTAGTCCCACGGAGAAGGGTAGAGGAGGTCGTGGCCAGGTGGATAACTTTTCGCGGAAATGGCGGGGGAGGGGCCTGAATAATGCAACGAGAAAAGACGCGTTTCAACAAGTATCGTGCTGGTTTAACGCAATAGTTTCGGTGCAATTTTTGCTAACATATGCGGGTATGATATATTTCGCGCATGAGAACCAGTGAGATCGTTGTTGCCCTTGCAGCGACCCTTGTGGCGACGGGCGGAGGGGCTGCAATGACCTATGGACCAGAGTTATATCCTGCATCTGGAGAGTGGATATTCTGGCTAGGCCTTAGCGCAACTGCGCTTGGGGCGATTATATTTCTTGTTTTGATAATCATGTCAAACGTGAAAAGAAGACCGGAACAAAGCGTACCGTCCGCAAGAACTTCTTTTGTTAGGATTGCTCCAGGCGGCAACGTTGATGGCCTTCATATGATCGATAATCGCATACACGGAGACGGCGATTTTCTAAGCGTTGGTGAGGGTGCAAGTTTGCGCAATGCCAATCTCGTAGGGAATAGGCAGAACAAAAATCTTGACGAGGTTCCACCGTCGCCATCGGCCTCCATTGTTCGCGGCCATCCATTGTTGGTTAGGGCAGCCAAAGGCTTGCCAATGGATGATAAGGATACCGAACCTGACTAATTCTTTGAATCGCGCCTTTTCGTTACCCGCCTAAGATAGCGGCGGAAACTTAGATTCCTCGAAAGTCGTGCCCACGCGAACCGCTAGCTGCTTGAGGTACTCGGTGAATCTATAGAGACCGGAACGCTCGGCGCCTTCCAAATCTTTCCTAGAATGTTTGAAGCGAACTTCAGTCAGAAAGAGGGCCGGGGCGTTGCCGCCCCGGCCCTGTCACTTGCGCCGTGTCCTCTACCTGCGCGGCGAGATTACGCTGCACGATTTGCGGGATGCCGCCGCCGGGCCGTCAGCCGGCTTCGAGTTCGGCCAGCTCCTCCGCCGTGAACACCCGCGCGCGGGCGAGAAATCGCTTTTCGCGGCCGTTGTCGAGCGAGAACATGCCGCCGCGCCCCGGCACCACGTCGAGGATCAGCCGGGTGTGTTTCCACGCCTCGAATTGCGGGCCGGAGATGTAGACGGGCACGCCGTCGATCTCGCCCAGCTTCACGTCATTGCCGCCGACGCGGAAATCCGCCGCGGGAAAGCACATGGGCGAGGAGCCGTCGCAGCAGCCGCCGGACTGGTGGACGATGATGTCGGGATGGTCGCGCCGGATTTCGGCGATCAGGTCGCGCGCTTCGGCGGTCGCCTCGACCCTGTTGGGCTTGCCTGTCACGGTCGGACTCCTTGCTGTCGCGGGCCGGGGCCCCCGTGCCGGGGGCCCCTCCTGTCCCGGGAGGACGCGGTCAGAAGAAGCCGAGCCGGTTCGGGTTGTAGCTGACCAGCATGTTCTTGGTCTGCTGGTAGTGATCGAGCATCATCTTGTGGGTCTCGCGCCCGATGCCCGACTGCTTGTAGCCGCCGAAGGCCGAATGCGCCGGATAGGCATGGTAGTTGTTGACCCAGACGCGGCCCGCCTGGATGTGGCGGCCGAAGCGGTAGCAGGTGTTCTGGTCGCGCGACCACACGCCGGCGCCGAGGCCGTAGAGCGTGTCGTTGGCGATCTCCAGCGCCTCGTTCTCGTCCCGGAAGGTCGTCACCGACACCACCGGCCCGAAGATCTCCTCCTGGAAGACCCGCATCCGGTTGTGCCCCTTCAGGATGGTCGGCTTGATGTAGTAGCCGCCGGACAGCTCGCCGCCGAGATCGGCCGCCTCGCCGCCGGTCAGCACCTCCGCGCCTTCCTGCCGCCCGATGTCGAAATAGGAGAGGATCTTCTCCTTCTGCTCGGAACTGGCCTGGGCCCCGATCATCGTCTCCATGGCGCGCGGGTCGCCCTGCACGATCGCCTCGGTGCGCGCGATGGCGCGTTCCATGAAGGCGTCGTAGATGTCCTCGTGGATCAGCGCTCGCGACGGGCAGGTGCAGACCTCGCCCTGGTTGAGCGCGAACATGACGAAGCCCTCGATGGCCTTGTCGAGGAAGGCGTCGTCCTCGGCCATCACGTCGCGGAAGAAGATGTTCGGCGACTTGCCGCCCAGCTCCAGCGTCACCGGGATGATGTTCTCGGCGGCGTACTGCATGATCAGCCGGCCGGTCGAGGTCTCGCCGGTGAACGCCACCTTGGCGATGCGCGGCGACGAGGCCAGCGGCTTGCCGGCCTCCAGCCCGAAGCCGTTGACGATGTTGAGCACGCCGGCGGGCAGTATGTCGGCGATCAGCTCGGCGAAGACCATGATCGTGGCCGGCGTCTGCTCGGCGGGCTTGAGGACCACGCAGTTGCCGGCGGCGAGCGCGGGCGCCAGCTTCCATGCCGCCATCAGCAGCGGGAAGTTCCACGGGATGATCTGGCCGACCACGCCGAGCGGCTCGTGGAAGTGGTAGGCGACGGTGTCGTCGTCGAGCTCGCCCATCGTGCCCTCCTGCACGCGCACGGCGGAGGCGAAATAGCGGAAATGGTCGATCGCCAGCGGAATGTCGGCGGCCGTGGTCTCGCGGATCGGCTTGCCGTTGTCCCATGTCTCGCAGGCGGCGAGCAGCTCGGCGTTCCGTTCCATCGCGTCGGCGATCCTGAGCAGCGCCTGCGCGCGTTCGGCCGGCGCCGTGCGGCCCCAGGCGTCCTTCGCGGCATGGGCGGCGTCGAGCGCCATCTCGATGTCGTCGGCATCCGAGCGCGCGACCTCGCAGATCACCTGCCCGGTGACCGGCGTGACGTTCTCGAAGTAGCGTCCCTTGCTCGGCGCGACGAACCGGCCGCCGATGAAATTGTCGTAGCGGGTCTTGAAGGGCGAGGCGGTCTGGCCCGCCTCGGGCCTGGTCATGACATTCATGGATCTTCTCCTCCTGTGCCGGACCGTTCCGGCGTCCGATTCCGCTACGACGGAACGGGCCGGGCGGTCAGCCCCGGCGGAGGAGTGCAGCGTGCCGACTGTCTCGGATGCGAGACAGTCCGGGCCGCTCAGTCGGCCCCGAGGCGCTTGAGGCGGCGGTAGAGCGTGGCGCGGCTGATGCCGAGCGCGCGGGCCGCGCGGGTGTGGTTGCCGCCGGCGCGCGCCAGCGCCCGCTTCAGCGCGGCGCGCTCGGCCCGCTCGAAGCCGGTGGCCCCGGTCGAACGCCCGAGCAGGTCGGAGGCCGGCTGCGGCCGGAGTTCGACTTCGGAACCGAGGCCGAAGATCCGTCGCGCCGCGTGGGTCGCGCCGATGACGATGTCGTCCTCGTCCACCGCCAGCAGCACGGCGTCGTTGGCGTCGCGCTCGGAGGCGACGATGATGCGCGCCTCCGGAAAGGCGGCGCGGAAATTGTCGTTCTCGATCTGGCGCGCGGTCTGGGCGACGGTGGCCGCGATTAGCCGCGCGAAGCCCTCGGTCTGGTCCGCCCGGCAGGACGACACGTCGAGCGCGCCGATCAGCCGCCCGTCGGCGCCGTGGATCGGCGCGTCCATGCAGCTCATGGCGGTGTTGCGGGCGAGGAAGTGCTCGCTGCGGTGGATGACCACCTGCCGGCGTTCCACCAGGCAGGTGCCGATGCCGTTGGTGCCCTCGGTCTCCTCGCTCCACACCGCGCCGGTGCACAGCCCCCAGCTCTCGAAGGTTTCGGCATCGCCCGGGGCGACGCGCTGGTCGAGCACCACCCCGTCGGCGTCGGTCAGCAGCACGCCGCATCCCGAATTGCCGACCAGACCGAATAGCTGGTCGAGCCGCGGCTGGGCGATGGCCATCAGCCGATCGAGCGCGGCGCGGCGGTGCTTGAGCGTCGCCGCGTCCACCCGGTCCGGCGCGCGCGGGCTGGCCGGGTCCAGCCCGTGCTTGACGAGCGAGCGCCGCCACGACGCGGCGAGGCTGGAAACCGCGGCAGCGGATGACGACTGGACGGTCTCGATGACCATGTCCGCATGGCTGGTTCGCGTCACTGGGTCCTCCTCCCCGAACGGCGGTCCGCAAGACTATCACCGCCTGCCGTGGCGTCAAAACCGCGAGGAGGCGACAGGGCCGGACTGTCTCGCAAATGAGACAGTTCCGCGCGGAAAATCGGACAGCAAAAAGGCCGGGGCGTTGCCGCCCCGGCCCTGTCCTTTCGGCGATGCGGACTGCCGCCTACGCGGCGAGGTCGCGCAGCACGTATTGCAGGATGCCGCCATTGTGGACGTAGTCGAGCTCGTCGGCCGTGTCGATGCGGCAGATCAGCGGAACCTCCTTCACCGTGCCGTCGGCATAGGTGACCTTGGCGATCACCTTGTCGCGCGGCTTGACGTCGGCGAGGCCCTCGATGGTCACGGTCTCGTCGCCCTTGAGCCCCAGCGACTGCCAGCTCGTTCCCTCCTCGAGAACGAAGGGCACGACGCCCATGCCGACCAGGTTTGAGCGGTGGATGCGCTCGAAGGACTGCGCGATCACCGCCTTGACACCGAGCAGGTTGGTGCCCTTGGCCGCCCAGTCGCGCGACGAGCCGTTGCCGTATTCGCCGCCGGCGAAGATGACCAGCGGACGGCCCTCTTCCTTGTACTTCATGGCGGCGTCGTAGATCGGCATCTCCTCCTTGGAGGGATAGTGGATCGTGTAGCCGCCCTCGCGCCCGTTCTCGCCCAGCATGTGGTTGCGGATGCGGATATTGGCGAAGGTGCCGCGCATCATCACCTCGTGGTTGCCGCGCCGGGTGCCGTACTGGTTGAAGTCGGCGACGCCGACGCCGTGGTCCATGAGGTAGGCGCCCGCCGGGGACTGCGCCTTGATCGAGCCGGCCGGTGAAATGTG
The DNA here is from genome assembly GCF_013358405.1 of Oricola thermophila. Taxonomy (NCBI): domain Bacteria; kingdom Pseudomonadati; phylum Pseudomonadota; class Alphaproteobacteria; order Hyphomicrobiales; family Ahrensiaceae; genus Oricola; species Oricola thermophila. The sequence goes on along the minus strand of NZ_CP054836.1, from coordinate 3,385,695 downwards.
GTCGGTGGTGATCTTGTCGCCGAACAGGCCGAGGATGCGGGCATCCCTGATGTCGCCGATCTTGCCGGCGGTCTTGCTCATGCCGGTGAAGTAAGGCGGGTTCTGGACATAGGTCGAACTGTCGTCCCAGGCATAGGTCTGGCCGCTCGGCGCCTGCACCTTCTGCCAGTTCTCGTCGCCCTTGAACACGTCGGCATACTTCTTCTCGAAGATGTCGCGCGTGACGTATTTCATGATGAATTCCTGGATCTCCTTGTTGGAGGGCCAGATGTCCTTCAGGAACACGTCATTGCCGTCCTTGTCCTGGCCGATCGGCTCCTTCGACAGGTCGATATTGACCGTGCCGGCCAGCGCGTAGGCGACGACCAGCGGCGGCGAGGCGAGGTAGTTCGCCTGCACGTCGGGCGAGATGCGGCCCTCGAAGTTGCGGTTGCCGGAGAGCACGCCGGCGGCGATCAGGCCCTTGTCGTTGATCGTCTTGGAGATCGGCGCGTTGAGCGGGCCGGAGTTGCCGATACAGGTGGTGCAGCCGAAGCCGACCAGGTTGAAGCCGAGCTTGTCGAGTTCCTTCTGCAGGCCGGAATTCTCGAGATACTCGGCGACCACCTGCGAGCCGGGCGCCAGCGAGGTCTTGACCCAGGGCTTCTGCTTCAGGCCGAGCTCGTTGGCCTTCTTGGCCAGCAGGCCGGCGCCGATCAGCACGCTCGGGTTCGACGTGTTGGTGCACGAGGTGATGGCGGCGATCGCCACGTCGCCATGGCCGAGATCGTAGTCCTCGCCCTCGACGGCATAGCGCTTGTCCAGCTCGGCCGGGTTCTTCTTGTATTCCTTCTCGAAGGCCTCGCGGAACTTGGCGCCGACGGTCTCCAGCGCCTGGCGTCCCTCGGGGCGCTTCGGCCCGGCCATGGAGGGAACCACGTCGCCGAGATCGAGTTCCAGCGTGTCGGTGAAGACCGGGTGCTCGGAGCCGGTCTCGCGGAACATGCCCTGTTCCTTCGCATAGGCCTCGACCAGCGCGATGCGGTCGGCGTCGCGGCCGGTCATGTCGAGATAGTTCAGCGTTTCCGAGTCGATCGGGAAGAAGCCGCAGGTGGCGCCGTATTCCGGGCCCATGTTGCCGATGGTCGCGGCGTCGGCCAGCGTCAGGTGATCGAGGCCGTCGCCGTAGAACTCGACGAACTTGCCGACCACGCCCTTCTGGCGCAGCATCTGCACCACGGTGAGCACGAGGTCGGTGGCGGTGACGCCTTCCTTCATCCGGCCGGTCAGCTTGAAGCCGATGACTTCCGGCAGCAGCATGGAGATCGGCTGGCCGAGCATGGCGGCCTCGGCCTCGATGCCGCCGACGCCCCAGCCGAGCACGCCGAGGCCGTTGATCATGGTGGTGTGCGAATCGGTGCCGACGCAGGTGTCGGGGAAGGCGACGGTCGCGCCGTCCTCTTCCTTGGTCCACACGGCCTGGCCGAGATATTCGAGGTTCACCTGGTGGCAGATGCCGGTGCCGGGCGGCACGACGCGGAAGTTCTTGAACGCCTGCTGGCCCCACTTGAGGAAGCGGTAGCGCTCGCCGTTGCGCTCGTATTCCTTCTCCACGTTATGGGCAAAGGCCATCGGCGTGCCGAACTCGTCCACGATCACCGAGTGGTCGATGACGAGATCGACCGGGACCAGCGGGTTGATCTTTTCCGGGTCGCCGCCGAGCGCCACCATCGCGTCGCGCATCGCGGCGAGATCGACGACCGCCGGGACGCCGGTGAAGTCCTGCATGAGCACGCGCGCGGGGCGGTAGGCGATCTCGTAGCCGGCCTTGCCCTTGTCATTGAGCCAGTTGGCGACGGCCTGGATGTCGGCCTTGGTAACGGAACGGCCGTCCTCGTTGCGCAGCAGGTTCTCCAGCAGCACCTTCATAGAGTAGGGCAGGCGGGAGATGCCCTCGAGGCCGTTCTTCTCGGCCTCGGCGAGGCTGTAGTAGACGTATTCCTTGCCGCCGACATTGAGCGTCTTGCGGCATTTGAAGCTGTCGATCTTTGACACGGAAATTCACCTTTCGAGTTCGGTTGGCCTTGCGAGGGACGAACTCTTCCGCATTGCGCAACGATTTTGCGCTCGTGAAGATGCGGGTGCGACCATTTCCGCTGTCCGCCCCTGCCAGACCACGCGAAGAGGCCCGACATACAGGTCGGCTTGAATGGGTTTGCGCACCGGCCGCTGGTGCGATGCGCCCCCTATAGAGCAGTTTTTTGACCGTTTCCAGACCATCGAAAGTCAAAAAGTCGCGGGGTATTGCCTCGCCGGCGCCACCCGTGCCAGATGCCCTGCGGAACAGGGGGACCCCCATGCGACTGATCGTCACCGATCTTGCCGTGGACCGCGGCGCCGGAATCGTCTTCGACGGCGTCGGCTTCTCGCTGGCCGATGGCGAGGGCCTTCTCGTCACCGGACCGAACGGCGCCGGCAAGTCGACGCTGATCCGCGCCGTCGCCGGCCTGCTGCGCCCGAGCGCGGGCAGCGCCCGGATCGAGGACGCCGGGGCCCGCTGGCCGACGGTCGCCGCCGCGTCGCACTATCTCGGCCCCGCCAACGCCATGAAGCCGGCCCTTTCGGTGGCCGAGAACCTTTCCTTCTGGCAGGCCTTCCACGGCAGCCCGCAACTTTCGGTCGACGAGGCGCTGGCCACGGTCGGCCTCGGACACACCCGCGACCTGCCCTTTTCCTACCTTTCGACCGGCCAGCGCCGCCGCGTCGCCATCGCCCGGCTGCTGCTCAATTTCCGGCCGGTCTGGCTGCTGGACGAGCCGACCTCCGGCCTCGACGCGGCGTCGGAAGCGCATTTCGCGGGCCTTGTCCGCGACCACCTGCGCGCCGGCGGCATCGTCGTCGCCGCGACCCATCTTCCCATCGCCGTCGACGGCATGAAACGGCTGGAATTCGCCGTGGCGAGGGCGGCATGACGGCGCTGATCCTCCGCGACATCCGGATCGGCGTGCGCGCCGGCGGCGGCATGCTGATCGGCATATTGTTCTTTCTCGCCGTGATCGCGGTGGTGCCGTTTGCCGTCGGGCCGGACCTCAACCTGCTGGCGCGCATCGGCCCGGCCATATTGTGGATCGGCGCGCTGCTGGCCTCGCTGCTCGGCCTCGACCGGCTGTTCCAGGCCGACCGCGAGGACGGATCGCTCGACCTCATGGTCATGGCCGGGCACGACCAGCCGCTTTCGCTGACGGTCTTCGCCAAGTGCGTCGCCCACTGGCTGACCACCGGCCTGCCGCTGGTGGTCGTCTCTCCGGCGCTTGGCCTGCTGATGAACATGGAACCGGCGGCGATCCTGGCCACCTCGCTCACGCTGCTCGCCGGAACGCCGGCCGTCACCTTCATCGGCGCCACCGGCGCGGCGCTGGCGGTCGCCCTGCCGCGCGGCGGCCTTCTCGTTTCCGTGATGGTGCTGCCCTTCGTCATTCCCGTCCTTATTTTCGGCGTGATGGCGGCCTATGGCGCGGTCGAGGATCCGGCGCCCTTCACGCAGCCCTTCCTGCTGCTCTGCGCGCTGACCCTGTTCTTTGCCGCGCTGGGGCCGCTGGCGGCGGGCGCGGCGCTGAAGGCGGCGTCGGATTGACCGGAGTCAATTGCGAAGGCGGTGCCGACAAAGTAAGGAAGTGGCATGAGTGAAACGACCGCACAGGCCCGACGCTTCAGCATTTCCGCACTCGCCAACCCGACGCGGTACCTTTCCTACTCGGGAAGGATCATGCCGTGGCTCGGCGCGTTGAGCGCGCTGCTGCTGGCCGTGGGCCTGTGGATGGCCTTCACCGCGCCGCAGGACTACCAGCAGGGCGAGACCGTGCGCATCATGTATGTCCACGTCCCGTCCGCCTGGTTGTCCATGATGGGCTACATGGTCATGGCCGTCTCGGCGCTCGGCACGCTGATCTGGCGCCACCCGCTGGCGGACGTGTCGATACGGGCCGCCGCCCCGATCGGCGCCGCCTTCACCTTTCTCGCGCTGGCCACCGGCTCGCTCTGGGGCAAGCCGATGTGGGGAACCTGGTGGGTCTGGGACGCGCGGCTGACCTCCATGTTCGTGCTTTTCCTGATGTATCTCGGCGTCATCGCCCTGCAGCGCGCCATGGACGATCCCGTGAAGGCCGCCCGCCCGGTGGCGATCCTCGTCCTCGTCGGCACGGTCAACATTCCGATCATCAAGTTCTCCGTCGACTGGTGGAACACGCTGCACCAGCCGGCGGCGGTGATCCGGCTCGACGGCCCGACCATCCATCCCAGCCTGCTGTGGCCGCTGCTCGTCATGGCGCTCGGCTTCACGGCTCTGTTCTTCTTCATGCACATGGTCGCCATGCGCACCGAGATCTGGCGCCGCCGCATCGCCTCCATGCGCCGCGCCTCGGCGCAGGAGCGCCGGGCCGCGACCCGGCCGGTTCTGGCGGAGTGACACAATGACCCACGAACAGTTCGTCCTTGCCTCCTACGCCCTGACGGTACTCGTCCTCGGCGGCCTCGGGCTGTGGCTCTGGCTGGATCGCCGCGCCCGGCTGGCCGAGATGAAGCGGCTGGAGGAGGCCGGCCTGCACCGCCGTTCCGAGAACGGAAGCCCGCGCCCATGACCGAGACCGAGACCGAGACCGAGACCGAGACCGAGACCGAGACCGAGACCGAGACTGCCCGCAAGCCGGGACGCCGGAAGGTCAATCCCGCCGTCTACATTCCGGGCCTTGCCTTCTTCGCCCTCGTCGTGCTGTTCGCCGTCATCATGGCGCGGCCCGGTCGCGACGCCAGCGAGGTGCCCTCCATGCTGCTCGGCAAGCCGGCGCCGACGATCACCCTGCCGGCGATAGAGGGCCTTGAAGGCCCGGACGGCGCACCGCTGCCGGGGCTCGATCTCGCGGCCCTCGCCGGCAGGCCGGTCCTGGTCAATGTCTGGGCGTCCTGGTGCGTGCCCTGCCGACAGGAGCATCCCTTCCTGATGGCGCTCGCCGAGCGCGAGGGCGTCACCATCGCCGGGCTGAACTACAAGGACAAGACGGAGAACGCGATCGGCTTCCTGTCCCGCCTGGGCAATCCCTATGCCCAGGCCGGGGCCGACCGGACGGGCCGCGCGGCGATAGAATGGGGCGTTTACGGCGTTCCCGAATCATTCGTTGTCGACTCCGCCGGAACCGTCCTTTACAAGCATGTCGGTCCGTTGACACCGGAGGCAATCGAGACCGAGATCCTGCCCCGCCTGAGGGGGGCGGAAACGGGGGAATGAGTCTTCCGTCGGGCGGCACCCGGAACCGCGACGCATCGGGGTTCTGTGGATAACGAGGCACAATATTTTGGGGAAACGTGGTCCTCGATGCGTTTTGATGTTCACAACCGGGCAAAGCCGCTTGCCCCCGACCTGACGCTGAAGCAAGGTGCGCGATCATGACGTCGCTCACCATCGATATCAGGCCCGCATCCGGGAGGGACGCCGACCAGATCGCCGAGGTCCACGAGGCCTCTTGGCGCAATGCCTATGACGGCATCATCCCGCACAAGTCGCTCCAGGCCATGATCTCCCGGCGCCATGCCGGCTGGTGGCGGCGTGCCATCACCCGCGGTACCTCCGTCATGGTCGTCGACATGGGCGGGCTGATCTCCGGCTACTGCACCTACGGCCTCAACCGCGCCCGCGCCCTTCCGCAGGAGGGCGAGATCTACGAGCTATACATCCGCCCCGAATACCAGGGGATCGGCCTCGGCACATGCCTGTTCGACGCCGCCCAGGGCAGCCTGAAGAACCATGGCTGCCGCGGCCTCGTCGTCTGGGCGCTGGAGGACAACCAGATGGCGATGCGCTTCTACGCGGGCCATGGCGGCCGCGACATCGCGCAGGGCTTCGAGACCTTCGAGGAACGCCAGCTGCGCAAGGTCGCCTTCGTCTGGTCGTAAACTGCCGGCGTCCGACTAGTTTCCGAACACCCTGACCGGATCGAGGGCCAGCGGCCCGCGTTCGCCGTGATAGCGCGGCTCCTCCTCGCGACAGGCGAAATCCCGCGCGAACGTGTCGGCGACCTCGCGCGCCAGCACATTGGCATCGGCATTGGCCAGCGCATCGACATAGCCGACCACGCAGGCATCGCCCACGCCGGGCTGGCCGACCTTCGAGACGACGAGCACCTGGCCGCGATGCCCGGCATCGGGGCTTCCGGTCTCGGGATTGATGCCGTCGATGAACCAGCGCAGGATGGTGGCGAAGGGCACGCCCCCGTCGAGCCGCCATTCCACCGTGTCGCCCGCGCCGTTGAAGGTGACGAAACTCTCCCAGGCGGGCTCCCCGTACCAGGGGCCGAGATGGCCGAAGAACACGCTCTGGCGCAGATCGCCCTCCGCCAGCAGGACGCCGTAGCCGCCATGGCCCGGACAGGAGAACGTGCCGCCCATCGGGTCGGCCGACAGCGCCACGCAATCCGCCGGCACGTCCAGCCGCGTGTAGACGCTGGCGACGTCTTCGGCGGCGGTCGCGGCCGACGCTGCCAGGACGAGTCCGGCGGAAAGGGTGAGTGCGCGCTTCATGGATCCGGTCTCCTTTGCGCCGGCAGGATGCCATCGCCGCGCGCCGTCGGCAACTCGGTCCGCCATCCTGCGGCCACGGTGGGCGGGCATTGTTGCGCCGCACATAAAAACCCGTTATCAGCCGCGGGACTCAAGGAGTAACCGGATGCGTATCGAAGCAATCGCGATTGGCGAAAATCCGCCAGAAGACATCAACGTCATCATCGAGGTTCCGGTCGGCGGCCAGCCGATCAAGTACGAGATGGACAAGGACGCCGGCGTTCTCGTCGTCGACCGCTTTCTCTACACGCCGATGGCCTATCCCGGGAACTACGGTTTCGTGCCGCACACGCTGTCCGACGATGGCGACCCGATCGACGTGCTGGTCTGCAACACGCGCCCGCTGATCCCCGGCTGCGTCATCAATGTGCGCCCGATCGGCGTCATGCTGATGGAGGACAATTCGGGCCAAGACGAGAAGATCATCGCCGTTCCGACCCATGCCCTGACCAAGCGCTACGACAATGTGAAGGACTACAGGGACCTGCCCGAAATCACGCTCAAGCAGATCGAGCATTTCTTCGAGCACTACAAGGATCTCGAGCCGGGCAAGTGGGTGAAGATCGGCGGCTGGCAGGATACCGGCACGGCGAGGACGCTGATCCTCGAGGCGATCGAGCGCGCGAAGAAGGCATAGACAGGGCCGGCGACCGTTCGGTCGCCGCGTCTGCCCTGCCGTTCCATTCAGTCCGCGAGGTCTTTCGCCAGGCCGGCAAGCGCCGCCTCGGCTTCGCTTGCCTCGACGCGCACGGTCTTGTCGCGCGCCGTGTCGCCCGCAACGACCGCGAAGGCCGATTTCGGCAGATGGAGCGCCTTCGACAGGATCGCGACAACGGCCTTGTTGGCCTTGCCCTTTTCGGGCTGCGCCGTAACGCGCACGCGCAGCCGCGCCTGGCCGTCATCGCGGATCTCGACACCCTCGATGGCGTTGCGCGACGCGTTCGGCGTCACCCGCAGGAAGAGATCGGCATGTCCGTCGCCTGCCCGGAAGAAGGCGGGCCGGCCCATCAGATGATGGCCGGCGCCAATACGTTGATGATGGCGCGCTCGACGAAGAAGATGCCCACGAACAGGACGATCGGGGAGATGTCGATGCCGCCGAGATCCGGCATCACCCGCCGGATCGGCCTGAGCAGCGGCTCGGTCGCCTTGTAGAGGAAGTCGCCCACCATCGCCACGAAGCGGTTGGAGTTGTTGACGATGTTGAAGGCATAGAGCCACGAGAAGATGACCATCGCGATAACGATCCACTTGTAGATGCCGATCGCGAACAGAAGCGTTTGAATGATCGTCAGGCCCACGCGCGTTCTCCTTTTCCGGTCGTCCGATCACTTAGGCATTCGGCCGCCCGCATGCAAGCCGGTGCGGCGCATGGGGCGGCACGCCATTTTTGACAGGTTGGCAATTTCGCCTTTGCCAAAACGGTCCCGAGCCAATATCGGTGGACGGCCATGACTTCCGATGCTCCCGAATCGACCGGCGGCAAGCGCTTCGCCGCATTCTCCCACGCCGCCTTCCTGCGGTACTGGACGGCGCGTTTCTTCACCACCTTCGCGGTGCAGATCGTGGCGGTCGCCGTCGGCTGGCAGGTCTACGACCTGACCCGCGATCCGATGGATCTCGGCATCATCGGCCTGGTGCAGTTCCTGCCGCTCCTGCTGCTGGTCCTGGTGACCGGCACGGTGGCGGACCGCTATGGCCGCCGCCTCGTCATGGGTGCGGCGACCGGGCTGGAACTGGCCTGCGCGGGCGCGATCCTGTTCTTCTCCATGCGCGGCCTGGAAAGCCCGCTGCCGATCTTCGTCGCACTGGTCGGCATGGGCATCGCGCGCGCCTTCTACGGCCCGGCGTCGCAGTCCCTGGTGGTCAACCTCGTGCCCGAGCACGACTTCGCCAACGCCGTGGCCTGGAATTCCTCGGCCTGGCAGGTGGCGAGCATCGTCGGGCCGGTGGCCGGCGGCCTGCTCTACGGGATCGGTCCCAATGTCGCCTACGCGGTCGCGGCGGCGATGCTGGCGGCCTCGCTCGTCCTCATCACGCAGATCCCCAAGCCGCCCGCGCGCGGCAAGGTGAAGAAGGTGACCTTCTCGTCCCTGTTCGACGGGTTGCGCTTCATCCGCAAGGAAAAGGTGGTCCTGGGTGCGATCTCGCTCGATCTCTTCGCCGTGCTGCTCGGCGGCGCGGTGGCGCTGCTGCCGGTATTTGCCCGCGACATACTGCATCTCGGCCCCTGGGGTCTCGGAATGCTGCGCGCCGCGCCCGGCATCGGCGCCATCGTCATGGCCGCCTATCTCGCCGCCTCGCCGATCACCGACCGCGCAGGCCGGATCCTTCTGCTCTTCGTCGGCCTGTTCGGCCTCTTCACGGTGATATTCGGCCTGTCGACCATCGCCTGGCTGTCGATCGTCGCCCTGGCGCTGGTCGGGGCGGCGGACATGGTCAGCGTCTATGTGCGCGAGACCCTGCTGCAGCTGTGGACGCCCGACGAGGTGCGCGGGCGCGTCAACGCGGTCAACATGGTCTTCCTCGGCGCCTCCAACGAGCTCGGCGAGTTCCGCGCCGGCTTCATGGCCGCCTTCATCGGGGTGGTGCCGGCGGTGGTTTTCGGCGGCGTCGGTGCCGTCGGAGTCGCCGTCGCCTGGGCCTTCCTGTTCCCGCAGCTGCGCGACGCGCGCTACCTGCACCGCCGCGGCTAGGCCTTTCCGCCGCGCAGGAACACGAGATCGAGGAATTCCTCCAGCCAGCGGCGCACCGGCGCGTCGTAGAGCAGGCGGCCCTGCAGGTGTTCGCGCGCCTGCTGCGCGCCGGGCAGGTCGAAGCGGTGCGCGCCGCGCACCACCCAGCGCTGCATCATCACCTGCGTCAGCTCGGCATGGAACTGGACGCCCCACGCATTGTTCCCGTAGCGCAACGCCTGGTTCTCGTAGGTCTCGCCCGTCGCCAGCCGCACCGCGCCGGCGGGCAGCGAGAAGCCCTCGCGGTGGAACTGGTAGATCATCTCCGGCCAATCCATCAGCGCCCGGCCTTCCGCCGTGGCGCGGAGCGGGTACCAGCCGATCTCGACAAGCCCGTCCGGGCGGCCCTGCACCGTGCCGCCGAGATGGCGGACCAGCATCTGCGCGCCGAGGCAGATGCCGATCAGCGGCTTGTCCTCCTTCAGCGGCACGCCCATCCAGTCGATCTCGGTGCGGACGTGGTCATCCCCGTCATTGGCGCTCATCGGCCCGCCGAACACGACGGCACCGGAATGGGCCGCCAGCGTGGCGGGCAGCGGGTCGCCGAGCGGCGGACGCCGGATGTCGAGCGGAAAGCCCATCCGCGTCAGCATCTGGCCGACGCGCCCCGGCGTCGACGTTTCCTGGTGCAGGACGATCAGGACCGGATCGCGGCCCCCCTCGCGTACCGTCACTCCTGTTCCCCCGTCCGTGCCTGTACCGCCTGGCGCAGCAGGACCCGTTCGCGCCCGTCCACGCCGAGCAGCTCGGACACCCGCCAGACGAGATTGTCTTCCAGCTCGTGGTTGACGCCGTCGGCGTAGACGATCTCCCAGAGCAGCTCGATGAAATGGACGCGCTCTTCCGCCGACAGGCTCTTCATCAGCACCGAGGTGAACTGGTAGAGATCGACCGCCTCGGAATCGGCATCGCGCGCCGCCTCGATCAGCCGCTCGAGCTCGTCTTTGCCCAGCGAATATGTCGCCTCGAGCACCTCGGCCAGCCGCGCCTTCTCGGATTCGTGCACGACGCCGTCGGCGCCCATGACGTGATACATCAGCGCGGCGGCGGCAAGGCGCGGGTCGTCGCGCGTGAACGCGGCCCCTTCCTCGCCTGCCCCGGCTCCGATCTCCCTGAAAAACGCGGCGATTCGTTCGAACATGTCCCTATACCTCGCCGGGAAACTGTCAGTTTGCCGGCGGCAGTGCAACAATCAAAACAGGCGAAAGCGCCTGGGCGGTTCCCCGGGCCGGGCATCGGGATCGACGCCGGGATCGTCGGGGATCGGCGGAACCGGTTCGCCCGCCTCCGCCGGCGGTTCCGCCATCGCCGCTGCCGCCGCCCTTTCCTCCGCCGCGGGCGACGGCATCACGGTCACGTCGTCGGCGTCGTCCTCCGGCTTCTCCGTCGCCGCTGCCTGTTCGGCCTGCGCGGGCACGGTCTCCGCCTCGCCCGCCGGGGCGAGCGCTTCGGCTCCAGATCCGGTTCCGGTTTCGACATCGTCCGTCACCGGTTCGGCCTCGATCACCGGGCCGGTCTCCTCCGGCGCCACGGTCTCCGGCGCCGCCGTATCCGGCGCGGCATCGGCGACCGCGACCGCGGCGATGCCCGGAACCATCGGGTCGAGATCGTTCTCCAGCACCGGGCCGAGCCGCTCGACCGGGACCTTCCACTCGAAGGCGTCGAGCCGGCCGGTGATCGGCGACACCGGCGCCCATGTCTCCGACACGTAGCCGTCCGCCGTCCATGCCGGGTCGCGGGGCGCGCGCACGGCGCGGGCCAGCCACTCGCGCACCTTGCCCTGGTCGCCGGTCTCGGCGTCCTCGATGTCGGCCATCAGCATGAACGCGCCCTCGCGCGGCTCGTTGCGCAGCACGGCGGCGACCGCCTTGCGCGCGGTATCGAACTCGCCGGCCTCCATCGCCATCTGGCCGACGATCATGAAGGATTCGACGTGGTTCGGCTTGAGCTGTTCTAGCCGCTTCGCCCGCTTGAGCCGGTCATGCGCGGAATCGCCCGGCCGGGCGTTGACATAGGCCAGCGCCACCTCCGGATGCGGCGCCTTGCGCCACGTGGTTTCGAGAATGTTCGACCCCCTGCGCAGGTCGTTCTGGCGGAACAGCGCCTGCGCGGCTGCAACCGCGGCCGGCGCGAAGTCGGGCGCGAGCTTGTGCGCCTCCAGCGCCGCCGACTTCGCCCTGGCGGGATCCTTTTCCAGGTTGTCCATCGCCTGCGCGGTCAGCAGCACGGCACGCCTGCGCTTGACGGTGTCGCGATCGAGCTGTTTCGCCTTCTTCTGGCTTTCCAGCAACCGGATGGCGCCGTCCCAGTCGCCGGCGGCCGTCTTCAGCTCGAGTGCCGCCGTGGCCGCCCAGGCCAGTTGCGGGGCCAGCTGCGCCGCCTTCTCGGCGTAGTGCCTCGCCGCCTCGCGGTCCCCGAGCCGCTTGGCCTCCATGTAGAGGCCGCGCAGGCCGAGATTGCGCAGCTCAGGATCGTCGAGCATCGCCTCGAACTTCTCGCGCGCATCCTCGTTCCTGCCTTCGACGAGGCTCGCCTGCGCGTCGAGAAGCTGTATGAGCGGCTCGGTCGTCGCGTCGAGGAGGCCGTCCGCCTGTTTCAGCATTCTGCGCGCGGTGACGCTGTCGCCGGCGCCGGCGGCAATGATCCCGGTGGACAGCGACTGGTAGCCGCGGTCGCGCCGCCGCGCCCGGAAGAAGCGCTGAACGCGCTGCGGCGAGGTGAGAACGGCGCGGAATACCCACCACGTGGCCATGATCGCGACGAAGAGAGCCGCGAGCGCCACGGCTGCAAACATCAGCGTGACGGTGATCTCGTAGCCGGCGACCTGCATGATGATGGTACCCGGCGTGTCGGCGATCCGGGCGAAGCCGTAACCGAGAGCGGTGACGACGATGATGAAGAACAATACGCGCAGCATGTCGGTCACTCCCTACCGGTCCGTTTCCCGGGCACCGGGCCCGGTCGCGCCCGCAAGCACCTTCGACAAAAGCGCGTCGAGTTCGCGTCGTGCCCTGACATCTGCCATGAAATCGGCCGAGGCCGCCTTCGGACCCTCGGGCAGCTTTTCCCATTCGGCGACGACCGCATCGAGATCGCCCCGCGAAAGCGCCACTTCCATCCGTGCGGCGATGGCGCCGGGCTCCTCGCCCTCGACCTCGCCGACCGGGCGCACCTTCACGAGCGACCTGGCGCTCGCCATCAGTCGTTCGGCGATGCCGGCATCCTCGTCGACCCCCTGCGTTGCATCGACGATGGAATTGGCGACCGCCGGGAACCGCTCGACCAGCGCGGCTACCGTCGGAACGCCGGATGCCGCGTAATCGCGCAGCGCCGCCACGGTCTCCTCGTCCGTCCCCAGCGAGGCATAGGCCTCCAGCTCGGCCATGAAGCCGGTGCCGCGATCGGCTGCCGATTTCAGCGCCGTGGCCGCGATCGCCGTGGCCACCCGGCTTCCGGCGCCGGTCTCGATCTCGCCCTCGAGCGCGGCGACCCGCCCCGAAAGTGCGGCAATGTCGTCACGCAGCGCGGCGACCGCCTCTCCCGTCCGCGTCGCTTCGCTCCGGATCGCGTCCAGCTCGGCCGGATCGGCGCCCGGCGCGGCCGTCTCGATGCCCGCGACGGAAGCGGACAGGGCTGCCAGTTGCGCCTCCAGATCGCCGACGCGTCCCGCCAGCGTCTCCAGCCCGGGTCCCTCGCCGGCGTCACCCGACGAGATCGACTCCGACAGCGCGCCAACCCGCTCCTGCAATGCGGCGAGCGCCTGCGCATTGGCCTCGGTCGCGGAACGCGCGGCCTCGAGGCCGGTCGCGATATCCTGCGGCAGTTCCGGCGCGGCGCCGTCGATTTCCGCGATCTTTCCGGCCAGGGCGTCGATCTGCGCCTGCAGCGGCGAGAGGTCGGGTTCCGGCGCGGCGCGCATCGACGGCAGCAGCCCGGCCCATTGGAGCCCGCCGGCAAGCAGCAGCGCGACAACGCCACCGATCACGCCGCCGCCGAGCCAGGCCAGCCCGCCGCCCGACGGGCGTCCGGTCGCGGCGTCCGCCCTGGGTCCGCCCTGCGCGGGCGGTTCCTTTCCGCCGCCGCTGCTCCCGGCAGATGCCGCCTTCTGCGCCGTCTTGGCATCACCGCCCGGCCCGTTCTCCACCGCCCCACGCGCGGCGCTGTCGGCATCGGGCGATTTCGTCGCCGCCTTTTTCTCCGCTGTTGCCTCGATCGTCTCGGCGGCAGTCTTGCGGCCGAACTCCAGGGCCACCGGCTCGGCCTCGTGCACGTTCTCGGCCGGTTTTTTCCCTGCCTTGACCTCGGTTGCCTCCAGGTCGAGCGTGACCGGCTTGCGCGTCGGCTTGCTGCGCCGGCTAGTCGGCTTCTGGGTCATCGGAAACTCCTGCGGAATCGGTTTGAGCCGTCTTAGCACGGCTTTCGCAAAGCAAAAGGGCGGGAGTAGGGAATCGCGGCGTCAGGCCGCAAAGGCGGCGCGCAAAGCCGCAAGGAGATTTTCCTCGTTCGGGGCCGCCGCGACTGCCGCGCGCGCGCGCAGCGAGCCGGGAAGCGCCTCGGCTATCCGTTCCGACAGCACGAAAAGTCGTGCGTTTTCAAGGATATGGGGAATGTCATCCGTGGCGGAGCCGGAAAGGGCCTGCGCCGAAAGCGCGGAATGGAGCAGCACCGCATCCGGCCTGCGGCCGGAAAGCGCGGCGGAAAGTTTCTCAGTCGGCCAACTGACTGAAACGGTCTCGTAGACCTCCGCCAGGCGGCAGGAAATGCCCTTCTCTGCGAGTTTTCCCTCAAGGTCGCCGGTCCGCCGCCGCCCGCACAAATAGAGCCCGGACCGGCCCGCCGGCTCGCTTTCCGCAATCAGCGCCACGAGGTCGTCGACGGCGCCCCGTGCCGACACGACGTCGCGAAAGCCCCGTGCCCGCGCCTCGGCGGCGGTGGCATCGCCCACCACATAAGTCTTGCGGGCGGAAAGCGTTCTCGCGAGCGAGGCAGGCGCCAGCCGGAAGGCATTGCCGCTGGTCGCGGCGACGAAATCCGTTCGCTCCGCTTCCTCCGGGGCGACCTCCGGCGCGACAGCGCCGACCTCCGTCAGCGGCAGGACCAGCGGCTCGAACCCCATCCCGGCGATGCGCACCGCGGTCCTGTCGGCGCCCGGCTGCGGCCGGGTGATCCAGACGAGGGGACGCGCCGCGCCGCTCATTGCCACGACGAGAAGAAACCGTCTCCCGCGGCCTGCCGCAGCTTGCGGCCGGCCTCGCGACCGAGCGCGGCGGCATCGCCGGGCGCACCCTCGAGCGCGGTCTCGTGCGCCTGCGTGCCGTCCGGCGTCAGGATCATGCCGCGAAAGGCCAGCGCCCCGTCGGCGACCGTCGCCAGTCCGGCGATCGGGGTGCGGCAGGACCCGTCGAGCTCGGCGAGGAAGGCGCGTTCGCAGGCAAGCGCCGTGGCGGTGGCTTCGTGGTTCAGCGGCTCGACCAGCGCGTCCGTGCGCGGGTCTCCCGCGCGGCCCTCGATGCAGATCGCGCCCTGCCCCGGCGCGGGCGGGAAGAAACCGGTGTCCATCAGGTCGGTGATGATGTCGGTCTTGCCCAGCCGCCTGAGACCGGCATTGGCGAGCAGGGTCGCGTCCGCAACCCCTTCCGCGAGTTTGCGCAGCCGCGTCTGCACGTTGCCGCGGAACTGCACCACCTCGATATCCGGCCTCAGCCTACGGATCAGCGCCTGGCGCCGGAGCGAGGACGAGCCGACCACGGCGCCGCGCCGCAGGTCCCTCAGCGATTTCGCCTTCTGAGAAATGAAGGCATCGCGGGGATCCTCGCGTTCGAGGAATGCGGTCAGCGCCAGCCCGTCCGGCAGCACGGTCGGCATGTCCTTCGACGAATGCACGGCAAGATCGATCCGGCCGTCGCGAAGCTGCTCCTCGATTTCCTGCGTGAACAGGCCCTTGCCGCCGACCTCGGCCAGCGGCCGGTCCTGGATCCGGTCGCCCGCCGTCGAGATGACGACGATCTCGATCCGGTCCGCGGACATGCCGTGGGCGGCGACGAGCCGGTCGCGCACCTCGTGTGCCTGTGCCAGTGCCAGCGGGCTGCCCCGCGTTCCGATCCTGATTGCGTCCTGCCCTGCCATCACTGTTTGCAAGCCTGCCGTTCCGTGTTACCCGAAGCCGGACAGGTAACCCCAATTCCGCCCATCGGCAACCGCGCCCGATGACGCGGCATCCCCGGAAGCGGCCCGAATTCCATGACCACCGTACTTGGCATCGAGACAAGCTGCGACGAGACGGCGGCAGCGGTCGTCCGGCGTGCCGGCCCCGGCGCACCGGGCGAGATCCTGTCCAACGTCGTCTACAGCCAGATCGACGACCATGCCGCCTATGGCGGCGTCGTGCCCGAAATCGCCGCGCGCGCCCATGTCGAGGCGCTCGATTCCATCATCGCCCGCGCGCTGGCCGAGGCCGGAACGACATTCGGCGACATCGATGCCGTCGCCGTCACTGCCGGCCCCGGCCTTATCGGCGGACTGATGGTCGGCGTCATGACCGCCAAGGCGATCTGTGCGGCGAAGAGCCTGCCGCTGGTCGCCGTCAATCACCTCGAGGGCCATGCCCTGACGCCACGCCTGACCGACGGCATCGGGTTTCCCTACCTGCTTCTGCTCGTTTCCGGCGGCCACACCCAGATCGTGCTGGTGAGGGGGCTCGGCGACTATGCCCGCTGGGGCACGACAATCGACGACGCGCTTGGCGAGGCCTTCGACAAGACGGCAAAGCTGCTTGCCCTGCCCTATCCGGGCGGTCCGGCGGTGGAACGCGAGGCGGCGAAGGGCGATCCGAAGCGCTTCGCCCTGCCGCGCCCGATGAAGGGCGAGGACAGGCTGGACTTCTCCTTTTCCGGCCTCAAGACGGCCGTGCGACGCGAAGCGACCGCGCTGGCGCCGCTGACCGACCGCGATGTCGCCGATCTCTGCGCCTCGTTCCAGGCCGCCGTCACCGACACGCTGGCCGATCGCGTGGAGCGCGCCCTTGCCCGCTACCGCGCCGAGGTCGCGGACGGTCCGGCGGATTTCGTCGTCGCCGGCGGCGTCGCCGCCAATGCGGCGATCCGCGCCATGCTGGCCGAAACCTGCGAGCGGCACGGCTTCACCCTGCACGCGCCGCCGCTGAACCTCTGTTCCGACAACGCGGTGATGATCGCCTGGGCCGGGCTGGAACATTTCGACGGGGGCGAGACCAGCGGGCTGGATTTCGCGCCGCGCTCGCGCTGGCCGCTCGACGCGGATGCCGAGGCGTTGATCGGCGGCGGCAAGCGGGGAGCCAAGGCATGAGAACGGATCGCGTCGCCGTGCTCGGCGCCGGTGCCTGGGGCACGGCGCTCGCCACCTCGTTTCACCGTGCCGGGCTCGATTGCGTGCTGTGGGGGCGGGACGCGGAAACCGTGGCCGCCATCGTCGAAAGCCGGCGCAATCCGCGCTATCTCGGCGACATCGCCCTGCCGGAGGGCATGAAGGCCACGACCGACCTCGACACGGCTCTCGCCGGGGCCGGCATCGTCGTCCTCGCCGTGCCGGCGCAGACGATGCGCGGTTTCCTTTCCGCCATCGCCGACAGGACGCCGCCCGACGCCGTGTTCGTCTGCGTCGCCAAGGGGATCGACCGCGAGACCGGCCGGACCATGTCGGAGATCATCGACGAGATCGCCGGGCGCGATCGCTCGGCCGTGCTGTCTGGACCGAGCTTCGCGGCCGACGTGGCTTCCGGCCTGCCGACCGCGGTCACCGTTGCCGCGCACGACATCGAGGCGGCCAAGGCACTCGCCGCGGCGCTCTCGAGCCGCACCCTGCGCTGCTACGCCTCCGACGACCTGGCTGGCGTCGAACTGGGCGGCGCGCTGAAGAACGTGCTCGCCATCGCCGCCGGCATCGTCCACGGGCGCGCGCTCGGCGCAAGCGCGCTGGCGGCGCTGACGGCGCGCGGCTTTGCCGAGTTGCGGCGATTCGCCTCGGCGCTCGGCGCGCGGCCGGAGACGCTTTCCGGCCTGTCCGGCCTCGGCGACCTGATTCTCACCTGCGGATCGGAGAAATCGCGCAACTTCGCCTATGGCGCGGCCCTTGCACGCGGGGACGACCTCGGCGGCATGAAGCTGGCCGAGGGCGTCCACACGGCATCCGTGGCGGCACGGATGGCGCGCGAGCACGGCATCGACGCGCCGATCGTCTTCGCCGTCGACGCGATCCTGGCCGGCCGCATTTCCATAGACGAGGCGATGTCGGCGCTGATGTCGCGTCCGCTCAAGACCGAGACTTGACCGCGCGCGCCGCTTCGCTAGCAAGGCCGAAGGCACAATTCCTGTCCGGAGATGATTCATGGCGAATTACTGGTTGTTCAAGTCCGAGCCCTTCAAGTTTTCATGGGAAATGCTCAAGGAGAAGGGCGAGGCCGGCGAGGAATGGGACGGCGTGCGTAACTACCAGGCGCGCAACAACATGCGGGCCATGAAGATCGGCGACAAGGGCTTCTTCTACCATTCCAACGAGGGGCTCGAGATCGTCGGCATCGCCGAGGTCTGTGCCGAGGTGCACCCCGATTCGACCACGGACGACCCGCGCTGGGAATGCGTGGACATACGCGCCGTTTGCGACATGCCGAAGCCGGTGACGCTGAAAGAGGTGAAGGCCAATCCGAAGCTCGAGAACATGGCGCTGGTGACGTCCATGCGCCTGTCCGTCCAGCCGGTCACCGAGGACGAGTGGCTGGAAGTGTGCCGCATGGGCGGCCTCGACAACCCGCCGATGTGACGGCAATGGATCCCGACAGGGCGGAATTCATCCGCACCAACACCGCCGTGATGGCGCCGCCGCACGTGCCGGAAATCGCCCTGCACCTGGCCGACGAGGCCCACGACCTCTGGCACAAGACCGAGGAGGAGTTGCAGCGGATCGGCCTCGAACCGCCCTTCTGGGCCTTCGCCTGGGCCGGCGGCCAGGGGCTGGCGCGATACGTTCTCGACAATCCCGACTGCGTGAAGGGCCGCCGCGTGCTGGATTTTGCCACCGGCTCCGGCCTCGTGGCCATCGCCGCCGCGAAGGCGGGCGCGGCGCATGTGACCGCCGCCGACATAGATCCGTTCTGCGCAAGTGCCGTGGCGCTCAATGCCGGCCTGAATGACGCCGAAATCGCCTATGAGGGACGCGATCTCGTGGGCAGACCGGTCGACGCGGAGGTGCTGCTCGCCGGCGACGTCTTCTTCGACCGGGAGATGAGCGACGCCATCGTGCCCTGGTTCGAATCGCTTGCCGGCAGCGGTGTCCGGATCCTGGTCGGCGACCCGGGCCGCGCCTACCTGCCGCGCGGAAGGCTTTCCCGCCTGGCCGAGTACAACGTCGCCGTCACCCGCGCGCTGGAGGACGCGGAGACCAAGCGGACGAGCGTCTGGCAATTCGCTTGAGTTTTGCGCCGCCACGGTGTTCCTTTCTGCCGGGAGACACGAGAGGAGGACATTCATGACATTCGGCGGTGCGAACTACCTGGCGATCCTGGTCGCGGCCGTGGCGGCCTATCTTGCCGGCGCGATCTACTATGGCTGGCTTGGCAGGACATGGCTGGACGCGGCGCGCATAAAGCCGGAAGAGGCGAAGATGTCGCTGCCGCTGATGGTCACGGGGTTCGTCTGCGAACTTGTCATGGCCTGGGTGCTGGCCGGCGTGATCGGCCATCTCGGCGCGGTCACGATTCGCGCCGGCCTCCTTGCCGGCTTCCTGCTCTGGCTGGGATTCATCGCCACAACGCAGACCGTCAACCACCGCTACCAGGGCTTCGGCTGGAAGCTGACCCTGATCGACAGCGTCCACTGGCTGGTCGTGGCGCTCCTGATGGGCGGCATCATCGGCGCCTTCGGCGTCTAGAAGAGGGTTTTCACCACCGTTCCCGGACCGATGCGCGGCAGCAGCCGTCGCATCGTTTCCGGTGCCACCGCGATACAGCCCTCGGTCGGCGGGAAGCCGGGCTTCGCGACATGGAGGAAGATCGCCGAGCCGCCGTTGCGCCTGCGCCCGAATGGCAGCAGGTTCCAGTCGAGCACCAGGCAGACATCGTAGAGCCGGTCGTCGCGCAGCATCTTTTCATGGCTTGCGGCATAGGGCAGGCGCACCGGCCGGTTGTAGTTCGGGTCCGCCGGCGCGTCGCACCAGCCGTCGCGCGCCGTGATCGGCGTGAGCGGCACCAAGGTCGCGGGCCTGGCGAGCCGGTCGGGCCTGTACCAGCCGGCGACCACGCGCATCGCGCCGACCGGCGTGGCGCCGTCGCCCTCGCGCTTCGGCGCCCGCATTCCGGAGCGCCCCAGCGCACAGGAAAACGCCTCTTCGCCGGCGATCAGCAGGCCCCGGCGTCGGTCGCGCGGTGCGCGGCGGACCCAGAGCGTTGAAATGACCCGGTTTTTTCCTCGCCCTTTTTCGTTCAACTTTCTGTCCGATCACATATTGGTGCGATACGCGTGAGGTGCTTTCGCCGTTCACTTTTTCATGACAGGTACATGTGCATAGTGCGAATGTATCCGACACGGAATATTTCGAGGCCTTTGAAATGAATCCACGAACCATTCTTCTGGTCGACGACGACGAGGATCTGCGCGAGATGCTGGTCGAGCAGCTCGCGCTCTACGAGGAATTCATGGTTCTGGAGGAAGACACGGCCACCAAGGGAATACAGGCCGCGCGCGGCGGCGTGGTCGACCTGCTGATCATCGATGTCGGCCTTCCCGACATGGATGGCCGCGAGGCTGTGAAGATCCTGCGCAAGTCCGGCTTCAAGGCGCCGGTCATCATGCTGACCGGGCACGACACCGATTCCGACACCATTCTCGGCCTCGAGGCGGGCGCCAACGACTATGTCACCAAGCCGTTCAAGTTCGCCGTGCTGCTGGCGCGCATCCGCGCCCAGCTGCGCCAGCACGAGCAGAGCGAGGACGCCACCTTCGTCGTCGGCCCCTACACCTTCAAGCCCAGCCAGAAGCTCCTCATCGACGGCAACGGTTCGAAGATCCGCCTGACGGAGAAGGAATCGGCGATCATCAAGTATCTCTACCGCGCCGACCGCAAGGTCGTGACCCGCGACACCCTTCTCGAGGAAGTCTGGGGCTACAATTCCGGCGTGACGACCCACACGCTGGAAACCCACGTCTACCGGCTGCGCCAGAAGATCGAGAAGGATCCGTCCAACGCGCAGATTCTCGTCACGGAAAGCGGCGGATACAAGCTCAATCCTTAGCCCGCCGTCCTGCCGGCGCGGGCAAAAGCGTCCGCCTTGGCTTTTCAATCGCGAATCCGTCATATAACAGCGGCAGATACCGAATTTGCCGACAGGGCTCCGCATTTGTCGCTTGAAGATGATATTCGCATTCTTTCCGGCGTTTCGCTGTTCGAGGAGCTGAGCTCCGAGCAGCTGCGCCTGCTTGCCTTCGGCGCGGAGCGCATCAGGATCGCGAAGGGCCGCGAACTCTATCGCGAGGGCCAGAATGCCGAATGCGGCTACGTCGTCGTCTCGGGCAGCATAGACCTGTTCCGGGACACGTTGCGCGGCCGCCAGGTGGTCAGGCAGGCGGAACCGGGCGACCTGCTCGGCGAACTGGCACTGATCACCGAGACGCAGCGGCTCACCGGCGCGCTGGCGTCGGAGGAATCGCAGGTCATTCGCATCAACCGCAGCCTGTTCCGCCGCATGCTCGAGGAATATCCGGAAACCGCCGCAGCACTGCATGGCCGCCTGAAAGACCGGCTGAGCGACTTCCTTAAACAGATCGCGGCGCTGGACGGACGCTTCGACGGCGAACCGCTCTAGCCGTCCAGCCTGAACCTCGCGATCACCGGCACGTGGTCGGACGGCTTTTCCCAGCCGCGCGCCTCGCGCAGCACCGTGATGTCGGACAGCATCGGCTCGAGATCCGGCGAACCCCATACATGGTCGAGGCGGCGTCCGCGGTCGGACACGTCCCAGTCGCGCGCACGGTAGCTCCACCAGGTGTATATCTTCTCTTCCGGCGGGATGGCGACGCGGATCAGGTCGGACCAGCCGCCGGCCCTGCGCACATCCTCCAGCGTTTCCGTCTCGACCGGCGTGTGGCTGACGACCTTGAGGAGTTGCTTGTGCGACCAGACGTCGGTTTCCAGCGGCGCGATGTTGAGATCGCCGACCAGCAGCACCGAGTCGGCCCCGCCGGGATCGGCGGTTATGGTCCGCATCTCCTCGAGGAAGTCCAGCTTGTGCCGGAATTTCGGGTTGATTTCCGGGTCAGGCTCGTCCCCGCCCGCGGGAACGTAGAAATTGTGGATGCGCAGCGCACGGCGGGGCGTCCGGACGACGCAATCGAGGTGCCTTGTATCGCCGATGCCGCAGAAATCGCGGGCCTCGACCGCCTCGAGGGGAAATCTCGAGATCGTCGCCACGCCGTGATAGCCCTTCTGGCCATGCATCTCGACATGCTCGTAGCCCATCCGGTGAAAGGCCTTCAGCGGAAACTGGTCGTTCGGGCACTTCGTTTCCTGCAGGCACAGCACGTCGGGCTGCCAGGATTCCAGGAACGACTGGACCAGCGGCAGCCGCAGGCGGACCGAATTGATGTTCCAGGTGGCGACGGAAACGGTCATGGGATTCCCCGAAAGAGCTCTCGGTACATTTTCAGCCGCTTCCGCCGAAGACAAGCGGCCGGCGCGACATTCGCCGCGGCCGCCCACAGCAAAGCGCCGCGCGACCCGTCAGTTGCCCTGTTCGCGCCGGATGCGCTCGTAGGGGATGTCGAAGGTCTTGGCGCCGAACTTCACGCCCTGCTGGACATTGAACACCATCACCGTGGTGTCCTTGCCCTGGGCGTCGCGAATCGTCCACTGGCGCAGGTCGTAGCTCGCCGGATCGAACATCATGGTGATCTCGCTGTCGCCGAAAAGCTGCTTGTCGCCGATGACGATCGTCGTCAGCTCTTCGCCTTCCGTCACCTTGCGCACCCGCTTCTCGGTCAGGTCGATCCGGTCGCCGAGCAGCACCTTCAGCGGCGTCTTGCCGAGCGGGTACATGTCCCATGTGTTCAGCTTCTTGTTGTTGACGACGAGCGTCTTGCCGTCGGCCACCACCCGGATCGGCGAGGGCTCCTCGTAGAGGAACAGCATCTTGCCGGGACGTTCAATGTAGAACTTTCCGCCGGTCTGCTCGCCGTTCGGGCCGAACTGGACGAACTCGCCGGCCATGGTGCGCACGCTGGAAAAATGGTCCGCGATCCGCTGCGCGGCATCCTGGGCCGCGGCGGCGGGCGCGGCGGGAAGCACGGCCGCAAGGCCGGCGGCAGCGATGCCGGACAGGACATGGCGGCGGGAGAGGGCGACGGTGTTCTTGCTCATTCTTGTCATGGGACGAATCCCGGTCTTTCTGGTTTCGTTGGCCGCGACAGTTAGGCATCGAGTTTGTCCTCTCTGTGGCACCTGCCACATCGCGGACATGCCCCCTCCTAGACCTCGTCGTCTTCCGTCGGCACGAGAATCTCGCGCTTGCCCGCATGGTTGGCGGGACCGATGATTCCCTCCTCCTCCATGCGCTCGATCAGCGAAGCGGCGCGGTTGTAGCCGATGCCCAGCCGGCGCTGGATGTAGGAGGTCGACGCCTTCTTGTCGCGCAGCACGATGGCGACGGCCTGGTCGTAGGGATCGTCGGACTCGCCCATTCCGCCGGCGGCGCCGGAGGCGGCGGCGTCCTCCTCGTCTTCCTCGGTCACCGATTCGAGATATTCCGGCACGCCCTGCGTCTTCAGGTGGGCGACGATTTCCTCGACCTCGCGGTCGGACACGAAGGGGCCGTGCACGCGCTGTATGCGCCCGCCGCCGGCCATGTAGAGCATGTCGCCCATGCCGAGCAGCTGTTCCGCGCCCTGCTCGCCGAGGATGGTGCGGCTGTCGATCTTCGACGTCACCTGGAAGGAGATGCGCGTCGGGAAGTTCGCCTTGATCGTGCCGGTGATGACATCGACCGAGGGACGTTGCGTGGCCATGATGACGTGGATTCCGGCGGCACGTGCCATCTGGGCCAGGCGCTGCACCGCGCCCTCGATGTCCTTGCCGGCAACCATCATCAGGTCCGCCATCTCGTCGATGATGACGATGATGTAGGGCATCGGCTCGAGATCCAGGGTCTCGGTCTCGTAGATCGCCTCGCCGGTCTCGCGGTCGAACCCGGTCTGCACCGTGCGCGTGATCGGCTTGCCCTTCTTCGCCGCCTCGCGGACCTTGGCGTTGAAGCCGTCTATGTTGCGCACGCCGATCTTCGACATGTTCTTGTAGCGCTGCTCCATCTCGCGGACGGTCCATTTCAGCGCCACGACGGCCTTCTTCGGATCGGTAACCACCGGCGTCAGCAGGTGCGGAATGCCGTCATAGACGGACAGTTCCAGCATTTTCGGGTCGATCATGATGAGCCGGCATTCTTCCGGCGTCATCTTGTAGAGGATCGACAGGATCATGGTGTTGATGGCGACCGACTTGCCCGAGCCGGTGGTACCGGCGACCAGCAGGTGCGGCATCTTGGCGAGATCGGCGATCACCGCCTCGCCATTGATCGTCTTGCCCAGGGTGAGCGCCAGCTTGGCCTTGGAGGAATCGTAGGCCTGGGAGGAGATCAGCTCGCGCAGGAACACCGTCTCGCGGCGCGCGTTCGGCAGCTCGATGCCGATGGCATTGCGGCCCGGCACGACGGCGACGCGCGCCGCCACGGCGCTCATGGAGCGGGCGATATCCTCGGCAAGGCCGATCACGCGGCTCGACTTGATGCCGGGCGCCGGTTCCAGCTCGTAGAGCGTGACCACCGGGCCGGGACGGACCTGGATGATCTCGCCGCGCACGCCGAAATCCTCCAGCACGCCTTCCAGCACGCGCGCATTGGCCTCCAGCGCCTCGGCGGACAGGCTCGCGTCCCTGGCGACGTTCTTTGGTTCGGCGAGCAGATGGATCGGCGGCAGTTCGAAACCGCCATCCGGAAGGAAGCTCGTCTGCGCCTCGCGCTGCACGCGCACCGAAGGCTTCGGCTTCGGCGCGGCCGGCGCGACGCGCACAGGGGAAGCGGCGGCATCCGGTTCGGCGCCGCGCACCGGCTGGGGCGCCCAGTCATCGTCGTCGTCGCGGTAGTCATCCTCCACGGCGTCCGGCATGTCCTCGCCGGCGAATTCCGGTTCGACCCGTGAACCCGGTTCCTCCGCCACGATCCTGCGCCGCGATGCGGAAGGCCTTCGCCGCGAGCCGAACACGGCCCGGCGCAGCGCCGAGCGCAGCGTGTAAAGGCCGTGAATCACGGCACCGAGCGTCACGAATCGCCCGCCGGCCTCTTCGTCATCGTCACCGGCATCGCTTTCCTCCGTCTCATGCCACATGAAACCGCATGACACGGCCATGGCGTAGAAAGCCGCCGGCATCGCCACGAGGAAGGCCAGCAGGCGCACCCATCCCTCGGGGTAGCCGCCGCTCAGCATGCCGGGCAGGCGCAGCACCATGTCGCCGAGGACGCCGCCGAGCCCGGTGGGCAGCGGCCAGTGCGCGGTCACGGGCAGGCAGCCGATCGCCGCGGCGGTCAGCACCGCGGCCAGCGGCCAGACGGCGAGGCGGCGCAATGCATGCGGCCAGTAGTGCCCCCGGATGCGCGCATGGCCCCAGAAGACCAGCGGCACCAGGGCCGGAAGCGCCGCGATGCCGAAGAACTGCATCATCAGGTCGGCGAACACCGCGCCGGGGTAGCCCATCGCGTTGCCGACCGGCGCGTCGGTGGCGAAGCTCCAGCTCGGATCGGCCACGTTCCATGTCGCCAGCGCGAACAGGGCGAATGCGCTCAGCGTCCACAGGGCAAATCCGGCAACGATTTCCAGCTGCCGGCGCAGCAGCGCGCTCATGCCCGCCGAAAGCGGGCGGCCAGCGCCGCGACCGCGAGCCGGTCTCCTGTCTCCTGATATCGAAATGGCGTGTTCGGCCCGCATAGCCCAGCCCTGCTTTCCCCGGTTGACGAGTTCGCCCGGCCGGCACGGCGGGCGCAATTTCCCTGCCGCAGCCTATTGGAGCTTGGTTAAACAGGCATTAACCATCGGCGCCCCCGGCGCCATGGTGGGGGAAGGTCCTGCGGTGACCCGGACAAAAAAAGGGCCCGGTCGAATGACCGGGCCAGTTGGTGTGATGATAAACATCACGACGGGATGGAAAAGGGGACGGGCGATGGGAGGATGTACCGCCCGTCCCTGTCTCAGCGCGGACTAGCCGCGAGAGAATTCGGGATAGGCCTCGACGCCGATCTCGGCCTTGTCGAGTCCCATGGATTCCTCTTCGGGCGTGCAGCGGATGCCCATGATCGCCTTGAGGATGAACCAGACGATGAAGGCGCAGACCAGCGTGAACACGCCATAGGCGATGACGCCGACCAGCTGGACGCCGTAGCTCGTGTCCGCATTGGAGAACGGGACGATCAGCGTGCCCCAGATGCCCGCGAACAGGTGCACCGGGATGGCGCCGACGACGTCGTCGATCTTAAGCTTGTCGAGCAGCGGAACGGTGAACACCACGATCGCGCCGCCCACGGCACCGATCAGGATCGCCTGCCACACGGCCGGTGCCAGCGGCTCGGCGGTGATCGACACCAGGCCGGCCAGCGCGCCGTTGAGCACCATCGTCACGTCGACCTTCTTGTAGAGGATCTGCAGCAGGATGACGGTGGTCACCACGCCGGCGGCCGCGGCGATGTTGGTGTTGGCGAAGATGCGCGAGATGTCCGTCACGTCGGAGATCGTGCCCATGGCGAGCTGCGAGGCGCCGTTGAAGCCGAACCAGCCGAGCCACAGGATGAAGGTTCCGAGCGTGGCCAGCGGGATGCTGGAGCCGGGCATCGGGTTGATCTTGCCGTCCTCGTACTTGCCGGCGCGCGCGCCGAGCAGGATGGCACCGGCGAGAGCCGCCCAGCCACCGACCGAGTGAACCAGCGTCGAGCCGGCGAAATCGGAGAAGCCCATTTCGGACAGCCAGCCGCCGCCCCACTGCCAGGAACCGGCGATCGGATAGATGAAGCCGGTCAGCACCACCACGAAGATCAGGAACGGCCACAGCTTCATGCGCTCGGCCACCGTGCCCGAGACGATCGACGCCGCGGTCGCCACGAACACCATCTGGAAGAACCAGTCGGACGC
Source organism: Oricola thermophila (assembly GCF_013358405.1). Taxonomy (NCBI): domain Bacteria; kingdom Pseudomonadati; phylum Pseudomonadota; class Alphaproteobacteria; order Hyphomicrobiales; family Ahrensiaceae; genus Oricola; species Oricola thermophila. The sequence continues at coordinate 3,359,186 of NZ_CP054836.1, read as the reverse complement.
CGTGGAGTAGCCGGTGTCAAGCGCGTCGCCGCCCACCGGATCGAAGGCATAGGTGCCGAGCGAGCCGATGAAGCCGCCGTCGACGCCCGAGTACATCAGGTTGTAGCCGACCAGCCAGTACATGATGCCGGCGATGGAATAGAGCGCGATGTTCTTGAGCGACTGCATCGACACGTTCTTGGAACGCACGAGGCCCGCCTCGAGCATGGCGAAGCCCGCGGCCATCCACATCACGAGGAAGCCGCCGATGAGGAAGAGCAGCGTGTTGAAGATGTATTGCACTTCAGGCGAAGCCCCGGTCGACGCCGCTTCGGCTTCCTGGCCGAAAGCGGGACCGGCGGTCAGCGCGCCCGCCGCGGCGAGACCCGCAAGGCCGTATCGGATACCCTTGGTCATATTCATGTTGTGTGAACTCCTGAGTAGATGTCTCGCGCCCTAGAGCGCTTCGGAATCGGTCTCGCCCGTGCGGATGCGCACGGCGTGGTCGATCGTGTAGGTGAAGATCTTGCCGTCGCCGATCTGGCCGGTCTTGGCCGCGCCGGAGATGACTTCGACCACCTTCTCGACCATGTCGTCATCGACCGCGAGTTCGACCTTCAGCTTCGGCAGGAAGCTGATGGCGTACTCCGCTCCGCGATAGATTTCCGTGTGCCCCTTCTGACGCCCATACCCCTTCACCTCGGTGACGGTCAGGCCCTGGACGCCAAGCCCGGTGAGGGCTTCGCGCACCTCATCCAGTTTGAAGGGCTTGATGATGGCCATGACTATTTTCATGCGCTGTGTTTCCCTTTTTCGACATCTGCCGCCAGCCGGGACCGGCGAACTGGGTGCAGCGCGACAAAAGCTGCCGGACGCTGTCACGCATTCTCAATCAAGCGGCGTGCCAACCGGGAAAAAGACCGGAAAAAAAGGGAAAGCGACGGCATGCGGCACGCCCGACATGCAACGTCAGGCGCACCAGTGCACAATCATTGGGCAGTCGGCCAGAAATGCACGAAAATTGACCACGCCCTGCCGGAAAGCCCGAACGGCCCCGGTGGACGGCCTTACTTCGACTCGGGGCGCAGCCGGATCAGCCCTTCCTGGGCCACGGAGGCGACCAGCGTGCCGTCCCGGGAGTAGATCGAGCCCCGGGTCAGGCCGCGGGCGCCCGACGAGTTGGGGCTGTCCTGCGAGTAGAGAAACCAGTCATCGAGCCTGAAGGGACGGTGAAACCACATGGCATGGTCGAGGCTGGCCACCTGGAGGTCGCGGTCGAAGATCGAGCGGCCGTGCGCAAACAGCGAGGTGTCGAGCAGCGTCATGTCGGAGAGATATGCAAGCACGGCGGATTGCAGCGCGCGGTCGTCCGGCACCGGCCCGGTCATGCGGATCCAGACATTCTGCTTCGGCGGCAGCTTTTCGCGCGTCATGTAATGCGTCAGCGAGACCGGCTTGAACTCGATGGGCCGTTCGCGCTGCCAGTATTTGCGCACCGCGTCCGGCACCTGGTCGATGAACTGGGCGATCAGCTCCTTTTCCGACAGCAGCGTCTCCGGCGCCGGAATTCCCTCCGGCATCTCGATGATGTGCTCCAGCCCTTCCTCGTCCACCTGGAACGACGCCGACAGCGAGAAGATGGCATGGCCATGCTGGATCGCCACGACGCGGCGGGTCGCGAAGCTTCTGCCATCGCGGATCCGGTCGACCTCGTAGATGATCGGCACGGACGGGTCGCCGGGCCGCATGAAGTAGCAATGCAGCGAATGGACCTGCCGGTCCGGCTCCACGGTGCGCTGCGCGGCGACCAACGCCTGGCCGATCACCTGGCCGCCGAAGACCCGCTGCCAGCCCGATTGCGGGCTGCGACCGCGAAACAGGTTGTGCTCCAGCGTCTCGAGGTCGAGTATGGAAATCAGTTCCTCAACGGCAGATGACATCGGCACGGTCCGGTTTTACTGGTGACCGGGCTTTGCTACAGGGGAACCAGCACAAGTCAAGATAGCGATACGTCAACGTACCGCGCACGGAGACAACCATGGCTGCAGCCGCGAAACGCAAGACCGCGACGAAACGCGCAAGCGGGGATCCAGAAACCCTTGACGTCCTTGTCGCCGGTGCCGGCTATGTCGGCCTGGCAACGGCGGCCGCGATCGCCCATGCCGCACCGCATCTGGCGATCCGGGTGGTCGATCCCGCCCCGGAGGGCGTCTGGAAGAACGACGCCCGCGCCTCGGCCATCGCCGCCGCCGCCATACGCATGCTGGAGGAACTCGGCTGCTGGAAGGACATGCTGCCCGAGGCCGAGCCGATTCGCGAGATGATCGTCACGGACAGCCGGACCGGCGACCCGGTCCGCCCCGTCTTCCTCACCTTCGACGGCGAGGTCGCGCCGGGCGAGCCTTTCGCCCACATGGTGCCCAACGTGACGATGAACGGCGCGCTGCGCGAGAAATGCGATGCGTGCGGCGTGACCGTCTCGCAGGGCGTGGCCGTGTCCGCCTTTTCCGAGGAGACGCCGGGCGCGCCGCTGACCGCGACGCTTTCCGACGGCTCCACCGTGAAGACCCGGTTGCTCGTCGCCGCAGACGGCGCGCGCTCCGCGCTGCGGGCGATGGCCGGCATTCGCACCGTGCACTGGGACTATGGCCAGATGGGCATTGTCGCGACGATCGCGCATGAACGACCGCACGAAGGACGCGCCGAGGAACATTTCCTGCCGGCAGGCCCCTTCGCCATCCTGCCGCTGAGGGGAAACCGGTCCTCCATCGTGTGGTCGGAGACGAGGGAGAACGCCGAGCGCCTTCTAGCCGCCGACGACTTCACCTTCGACATCGAACTGGAAAAGCGTTTCGGTCTGCACCTGGGCGAGATCCGCGTCGAGGGGCAGAAGCGGGCCTATCCGCTTGGCCTGACGCTTGCGCGCGATTTCGTCAGGCCCCGCTTCGCGCTGGTCGGCGATGCGGCGCACGGCATCCATCCGATTGCCGGCCAGGGGCTCAATCTCGGCTACAAGGACGCCGCCGCCCTCGCGGAGACGGTGGTCGAGGCGGACCGGCTCGGAATCGATATCGGCCAGCTCGACGTGCTGCAGCGCTACGAGCGCTGGCGCCGTTTCGACACCTGGCAGATGGGCGTCACCACCGACGTGCTGAACCGCCTGTTCTCCAACGATTTCGGGCCGCTGCGCACCATCCGCGACATTGGACTGGGCCTCGTCGACCGCATGCCCGGCATGAAGAGCTTCTTCATAGGCCAGGCCGCGGGCCTTTCCGGCCCGGCGCCGCGCCTGTTGCGCGGAGAACCGATCTGACGCCTAGCCGCCGGCGATACCCAGCATGCGCTCCATGCGCTTGAAGCATTCCGCCAGCACCGGCGCCGCGCCCAGCGCATAGGCCAGAGCAATCGATCCCTGCCAGTCGGCGATCGCCGCACGCGCCCGCGACAGGGCGATCGCGGGCCTCAGTCCCGCGCGGCCAAGTTCCGTCGCCAGAAAGCCGGTAAGCAGCGAGAAACTTTCCGCCGCCCGCGCGGCCTGGTCCGGCATCTCGGGCCGGAAATCGCGCACGGCGCGCGAGATCGGGCAGCCGTGCTGAAGCCGGCCCTGTTGCGCCGCCTGCAGGCGCGCGACAAGCAGCCGCAGCCTTTCGCGCGGCTCCGGCGTTTCGGCGCGAACCTCCTCGATCAGGGATTCTGTCTGCTGCACGAAGAGATCGGCCACTGCCCCGGCGAGTTCGGCCTTGGTCTTGAAATAGTAGTAGACGTTGCCGAGCGGCACGCCCGACGCCCTGGCGATATCGGCAAGGCTCGAAGCCTCGAAACCGCGCGTCCAGAACAGTTCCGCGGCCGCGAGCACGAGCGCCTCGCGCCTGGCCTCTCCCCGTCTTCGCCTCGAACCGTCCGTCAATTGCCGCCTGTCCCGAATCGCTTGCGAACCGAGCCTAGCGCAGGATCAGTCATTGTCGAGCGAACGGGCCTCGGACGGCAGCAGGATCGGCACGCCGCCGCGAACCGGGTAGGCCAGTCTCGGCTTTTCCGAGACAAGTTCGCACCGCTCGCGGTCGAACCGTAGCGGTCCCTTCGTCAGCGGGCAGACAAGCAGTTCGAGCAGTTTCGGATCGATGTCCTCGCCGCGCTCCTCGTCCTTCTCCGTCATCGCCGTCCCTTCGCGCCTATTGCAGCGTCTTGCCGAGATCGTCGTTGTCGCGCGCCAGCGCCATTTCGGTGATCGCGATCAGCGTTTCGGCGCGGGATTTCAGGTCGGGCGCCTCCAGCAGCGCCTGCTTTTCCGCCGGCCCGTAGGGCGACATCATGGACAGCGCGTTGACCAGCGTGTCGTTGCCGGCGCGCCGGACGCTTTCCCAGTCGGCCTCGAGGTCATTGGCTTCGAGATAGGCGCGGAACACGCGCAGGAGTTCCTCCCGGTCGACCGATGCGCCAGCGTCCGGGCTGTCGTCGAGATCGGATATGAAGGGCGTGATGCGGCACTGGCGGTAGGGCGTGCGCACGGCAAGCTCCTCGGCGACCCGGAAGCGGCACACGCCGTGCAGAGAAATGAGATACCGCCCGTCGCCGGTCTCGGCGAAGGAGGCGAGGCGCCCCAGGCAGCCGACCGCGCAGAGTTCCGGCTTGTCCGGGTTCTCGCACGCGCCCGAGAATTGCGGCTGGATCATGCCGATCAGCCGGTTGCCGCGCAGCACCGCATCGACCATTTCCAGGTAGCGCGGCTCGAACACGTTGAGCGGCATCTGCCCGCCGGGCAGCAGAAGTGCCCCGGCAAGCGGAAAGACCGGCACCGTTTCCGGGAGGTCGCGCGCCGTGCGGTATGTCACGTTTCCGGCCTGCATTGTGCGATGCGAGTTCTCCCTTGGCTGTGTCGCCTTTCCGAATCTGGTGCACGGACCGAGGAACTCAAGCCCCGCCCGCGCCGCCGGTCAGCGAAACAGCATGCTCGAAAGCTTGCGGCGCGCCTTTACCGTCGCCGGATCGGTCGGGCCCCATGCCTCGAAGAACTTCAGCAATTCCTTGCGCGCGCCGTCGTCCCGCCACTCGCGGTCGGCGCGCATGATTTCCAGCAGGAGGTCCGCCGCGGCCTCGCGGTCGCCGGTGGCATTGCGGATCTGCGCCAGGTCGAAACGCGCGTCGTGGTCGTCCGGATTGCCGGCCAGCCGCCGCTCCAGCTCGGCGGGATCGCCGAGTCCGGCGACCTTCTCCGCCAGTTCCAGCCGCGCCCTGACCGATGCGAGCTCGGCCGATTCCGCGATGGATTCCGGCGCCTGCGCGATCATCTGCCTGGCCTTGTCGGTCTCGCCCGCATCGAGCAGCATGCCTGCCAGGCCGGCATAGGCTGCCGCGTTGTCCGGCACCTGCTGCAGGATCATCTGGTAGATCTGCGCGGCCTGGTTGACGTCACCCGCCTCGCGCGCCGCATTGGCCGCCTCCAGCGCCTGCCCGACGGCCTGCTCCTGCGAATCGCCGCCCGCTCCGGCCACGAGCCGCTTGATGAATTCCTCGATCTGGGTCTCGGGGACCGCGCCCATGAAGCCGTCGACCGGCTGGCCGTTGTGGAAGGCCACGACCGCTGGAATCGACTGCACGCCCATCTGGCCTGCGATTGCCGGATGCTCGTCGATATTCATCTTGACCAGCTTGACCTTGCCGCCCGCCTTGCGGACAGCGGCCTCGATGAGCGGCGCCAGCTGACGGCACGGACCGCACCACGGGGCCCAGAAGTCGACCAGCACCGGCTGGTTGCGCGATTCGGCGATCACGTCCTGCTGGAAACCGGCCGTCGTCGTGTCCTTGACCAGGTCGCCGCCTGCCGCGCCGCTTGTCGCCGGTTGCGCGGCGCCGTTGCCCGCGTCCGCGCCGCCGAACTGGACATTCTGTGCGCCATAGCCGCCCTGGCCGCTCGCGAACGGGTTATCCTTCGCACTCATTGTCGTATTCCTTTGCACATGGTGCCGTTGCTGCCCGACTATGTCGCGCCTTCGGATGCAAGTTTCAAGATATGTAGGGCGTGGCCCGTCGCCTCGACGAACCGCTTCATGTCCTCGGTGGCGATCGACGTGGTGGCGTCGTTGGTCAACGGGTGGGCATTGATGACCTCGTGGCGCATCAGTGCCTCGTCGAAGATCAGCGTGACGGCATTTCCGGTATCGTTGATGACGCCGAAAGCCGTGACCGCGCCGGGAATCACGCCGAGATATTCCATGAGCCGTTCCGGCTTGCCGAAGGAGACGCGCCCGCTGGCACCGATCACCGTGTGGATCGTCTTCAGGTCGACCACAGCGTCCTCTTCGACGGTGAGCAGGAAGTGCCGGCCCTTCTTGTCTCTCAGGAACAGGTTCTTGGTGTGCCCGCCGGGGATCTCGTCGCGAAGCGCCTTCGATTCCTCCACCGTGTAGACGGGCGGGTGGTACCTGGTTGTCACCGCGATTCCCAGTTCGTCGAGGAATGCGAACAGGTCGTCGCGGGTCTTCGGTGTGGTCGCGCTCATGGAAATACCCGTTTCTTCTGGCGGTCTGTCGGTGCCTGCTTAAGCGCCGGCGCCGCCGCATGGCAAGCCGCGCAGGCGGCCTGCGGCGCGAAATCGCATTCCTGCAAAATTTGGTGTTGCATTCGCCGGACGCTTGCGGCATAGAGCGGCCCAGCCGGTTTCCGGCAGCCGAGCGGGCGTAGCTCAGGGGTAGAGCACAACCTTGCCAAGGTTGGGGTCGTGAGTTCGAATCTCATCGCCCGCTCCAGTTTCTCTTTCGATGCAAGCCCCGGTCTCCGGGGCTTTTTGTTTTCTCAATGAAAGTTCCGTCCCTTCGGCATCGCCTTGGCCGGGGCCTCGCCGCGCAGCTGCGGCGCGTCCCTCAGCAGCCGCGCCAGCCGCGAGCGGGATTTCAGCGTGTCGCGGATCTCGATCACCGGACGGCGCACCTCGTCGGCATTGGCAAGCCCCGCATCGCCGATGTCCATGTCGCAGGAATCGTCGCGCTCCAGCTCGCCCAGCAGCGGCGTCAGGTCCTCGATCCTGTCGGCGACGACATGGATCACGCCCATCTCGTTCTGCAGCCTGCCGGAAACCCGCACCAGCCGCGAGCCCAGCACCAGCGCCCGGTAGCGCTCGAAGGTCTTCGGCCAGACGATGACATTGGCGACCCCGGTCTCGTCCTCCAGCGTCATGAAGATGACGCCCTTGGCCGAGCCGGGCCTTTGGCGCACCAGCACCAGCCCGGCGACATCGGCGCGCCGGCCGCTTGCCATGGCGTCCAGCCTTTCGTGCCGGAGCACGCCCATCGCGTCGAGCCGTTTTCTCAGGAAGGAGACCGGATGCGCCTTCAGCGACAGCGACAGGTATCGGTAGTCGTGCACCACCTGCTCGCCGGGCGGCATGGGCGGCAGGGCGACCTCGGCTTCCCCGTGAATCTCGATGCCGGCCTCGTCCGGGTCGCTGCGCGCGTCGGGCCGCTCGAACAGCGGCAGGTGCTCCTCCGCCGAAGTGTCGTCCAGCGCCCTGACCGCCCACAGCGCCGCGCGCCGGTCGAGCCCGATGGAACGGAATGCATCGGCGTCGGCCAGCCGCTCGATCTGCGCGCGTTTGAGGCCGGAACGCAGCCAGAGATCCCGCACCGAGTCGTAGCCCGCACCGCGCCGTTCGACGAGGCGCGCCATCTCGTCCTCGCGCAGGCCCTTGACCTGCCGGAAGCCGAGCCGCACCGCCTTTTTCGTCTTGATCGTGCCCGCCATCTCGCGATGGCGCGGCGCGATCCGCGCCGCCGTCTCCGGCTCGTCCCCATCACGGTCCTCCAGGCTGCTGTCCCAAAGGGAGGCGTTGATGTCGACCGGGCGGATCTCCACGCCGTGCTCGCGCGCGTCGCGCACCAGCTGCGCCGGCGCGTAGAAGCCCATCGGCTGGGAATTTAGAATCGCCGCGCAGAACACGTCCGGGTAATGCGCCTTCAGCCAGCACGAGGCATAGACCAGCAGCGCGAAGGAGGCGGCGTGGCTTTCCGGGAATCCGTATTCGCCGAAGCCCTCGATCTGGCGGAAGCAGCGCTCGGCGAATTCGGCCTCGTAGCCGTTCGCCACCATGCCGTCGATCATCTTCTGCTGGAAGGTGTGGATGGTGCCGACCCGCCGGAAGGTCGCCATGGCGCGGCGCAGCCGGTCGGCCTCGCCCGGCGAGAAGCCGGCGGCGACGATGGCGATCTTCATCGCCTGTTCCTGGAACAGCGGCACGCCGAGCGTCTTGCCGAGCACCTCTTCCAGCTCCCGGCTCGGATAGGTGACCTTCTCCTTGCCCTGCCTGCGCCGCAGATAGGGATGCACCATGTCGCCCTGGATCGGTCCGGGCCGCACGATCGCCACCTCGATGACCAGGTCGTAGAAGCAGCGCGGCCTGAGCCTCGGCAGCATTGTCATCTGCGCCCGGCTTTCGATCTGGAACACCCCCAGCGTGTCGGCGCGGCAGATCATGTCGTAGACTTCGCTCTCCTCCTTCGGGATGGTGGCCAGCGTCAGCTTGCGGTCGTAATGCAGGGCGAGCAGGTCCAGGGCGCGGCGGATGCAGGTGAGCATGCCGAGCGCGAGAATGTCGATCTTGAGAATGCCGAGGGAATCGAGGTCATCCTTGTCCCACTCGACCATGGTTCGTCCGTCCATCGCCGACCTGGTGATCGGCACCACCTCGTCGAGCCTGTCCCGCGTGATGACGAAGCCGCCGACATGCTGCGACAGGTGCCGCGGAAAGCCCATGATCTCGCTCGACAGTTTCAGCACGTTCCGTGTCGTGCGATCGGCGAGATCGAGGCCCGCGGCCTTCGCCTCGCGCTCGCCGAGATCGGCATTCGACCAGCCCCACACCGAGCCGGAGATCGCCCCGGCGACATCCTCAGACAGGCCGAAGGCCTTCGACACCTCGCGCGCCGCCGAGCGCGCCCGGTAGGTGATGACGGTCGCGGCCAGCCCGGCGCGGTCTCGGCCGTATTTTTCGTAGATGTACTGGATCACCTCCTCGCGCCGCTCGTGCTCGAAATCGACGTCGATGTCCGGCGGCTCGCGCCGCTCCGGCGAGATGAAGCGCTCGAACAGGAGGTCGGTCAGCGCCGGGTCGACCTCGGTGATGCCGATGCAGAAGCAGACGGTGGAATTGGCGGCCGAGCCGCGTCCCTGGCACAGGATGTTCCGCGAGCGGGCAAATCGCACGATGTCATGCACGGTGAGGAAATAGGGCGCGTAGTCGAGCTCGGCGATCAGCTTCAGCTCGTGCCGGATCTGGGCCGCGACCTTGTCCGGCACGGTCTCTCCGTAGCGCGTCCGCGCGCCCTCCCAGGCCAGCCGCTCCAGCGCCTCCTGCGGCGAGGCGCTGTCGCCATGCGGCTCTTCCGGATACTGGTAGCGCAATTCGTCGAGCGAGAAATCCAGTTCGCCGAAAAAGGAAAGCGTCTCGGCAACGGCCTCGGGCGCGGCCCGGAACAGCCGCGCCATTTCGTGCGGCGGCTTCATGTGCCGTTCCGCATTGGCCGGCAGGCGGTAACCGGCCTCGCCGAGCGGAACATGCTCGCGGATCGCGGTCAGCACGTCGCCCAGCGGCCGGCGGGCGCGCTCGTGGTAGAGCACCTCGCCGACGGCCATCAGCCGGACGCCGGCGGCACCGGCCAGCGCCCGCGCCGCTTCCAGCGTCGCCCGGTCGCGCCCGTCATAGGACGGCGCGAGCGCCAGGCGCACCGACCGCCCGAAGGCCGATTTCAGGTCCTGCAGGAAGGAAAGGCAGTTCTCGTCAAGCGCTGTGGGCTTCGGCAGAACGGCAAGGGCAAGACCGGCTCCCCATTCCATCAGGTCGCCGCGCTGCACCAGCGGCGCCCCCTTCTCGCCGCGCATGTTTCCCGCTGTCAGCATGCGGCAGAGCCGGCCCCATCCTGCCCGGTTCTTCGGATAGGCGAGCACGTCCGGCGTGCCGTCACAAAAGACCAGCCGCGCACCGGGACGGTATTCGAGCTCCGCCTCCTTCGCCGCCATGTGGGCGCGCACCGTGCCGGAAACCGTGTTCCGGTCGGCCAGCCCGAGCCCGGCAAGGCCGAGGCGCTTCGCCGTCACCGCCAGTTCCTCCGGATGCGACGCGCCCCTGAGGAAGGAGAAGTTCGAGGCGGCAGCAAGCTCCGCATAGCCGGGACCGGCATCCGTCACGCGAACATCCCGTGCATGAACCATTGCGGCTGCGCGCCGCGCCCGGCCGGGCCGTAAAGCCCCCTGCGGAACAGCCAGTAGCGCCGGCCCTCCTCGTCCTCGACGCGATAGTAGTCGCGCGGATCGGGAGCCAGGTCCTCCGGCGCGTCGGCCGTCCACCATTCGCCGCCGATCCGCTCCGGACCCTCCGCCCTGGCCACCCGGTAGAGTGCGCGCCGCCAGCGAAAACGCTGCGGCGGCCCCTCCGGCACGCCGGCGACGACCTCGACCGGCTCGGGAGCGGAAAGCAGCCGCGCCGGACGCGGCGCGGCGGGCTCCGGGGCTTGTTCACCAGCCGGCGAATCCTTTCGGTTGCCCGTGACCGGAACCCGCCTTTCCGCGCGCTCCGGGACATGGCTTTCGACCGGCTCGATCCGGCGCACCGGGTGCCGCCCGTCCGTCACCGCACCGCCGCCGAGCCGGGCGGCGATGCGGTCGAGCAGCAGGGCCAGGTCGGGATTGTCGTCCTCGCCGGTCTGCGCGAAATCGCCCTGCCGGCAGGAAATCTCGCCCGTCGCCAGCACGTTCAGCCGCACCACGTCGAAACCGTGGCCGGCATCGAAGCCGTCACCGACGCCGGCCAGCCGCTCGCGGAACAACCTGACGACGGTTTCCGGGTCGCGCACCGGCCGAGACGCCCCGACGCAGAGGCGGTGGACCGCGCCGTCGACGCGGAACAGCGTGTATTCCAGCGCCCGCGCGCCGAGACCGCGGCGTTCGAGATCCTCCTTCAGCCGCATCGCCAGCGACAAGAGCAATTGTTCGACATCTTCGACGCGCCCGACCGGCTCGGCAAGCCGCCGCTCCGCCGACAGGGCCGGCACCGGCAGGCGAGGGGAAATCGCCTCTTCGACCGCGCCGAGCGCCTGGTCGAGGCGCAGCAGGCATTGCCGCCCGAACCGGCGGGCCAGGGGCGCCCGCGGTGCGGCAGCGAGCTGGCCGACGGTCTTCAGGCCGACCTTGGCGAGCCCGGCCAGCGTTTCGGCATCAAGCCTGAGCGCGGCAAGCGGAAAAGGGGCGAGGACGGGCGCCTCCGCGCCCTTCTCGATCACGAGCGGCGCGGGCGCGAAGCGGGCCGCTGCCCAGGCCGCGCCGGGTGTGGGCGCAAGCGCCGCGCGCACGGCGATCCCCTGTTCGTGCAGCCTCGCCATCAGGTCGGAAAGCAGCCCCTGCTCTCCGCCGAACAGGTGGGCGCAGCCGGAGATGTCGAGGAACAGCCCGTCCGCCCCGTCCGGCGCCACCAGCGGCGTGTAGCGGTCGCACCAGTCGGCGACGGCGGCGAGCAGGCGGCGATCGGCCTCCGGATCGGCGGGAACGATGTCGAGTTCCGGGCAGGCGGCACGGGCATCCGCCAGCCCCTGGCCCCGACACAGGCCCAGCGCCTCGGCCGCCTCGTCGAGGGCGGCAATGCGCATGGCGCCCTTCTCCTTCTGCGCGGTCACCAGAGGCCGCGTGTCAGGCGCCGTCTGCCGCCATGCCTTTCCGTGCCGGCCGCGCGCTATCCGGTCCGTCGCCAGGTAGGGGAAGTTCAGTGCCAGGATGCGCCGCGCCGCGGGGGAAGCCGACGACGGTTCCCCTTGCCGCGCCTGCCGTTCCTGCAGCGGACCGTGCGCGTGCCCTGCCTGCCTGTCCGGTGAAGAATGAGCGTTCATGGCTGTTCCAGTGCATGATGTGGGTCCGCCCGGCGGGACCGGCCTTGTTCTTCTCGATCGTCACGGCAAAGCCCGGCGGACCGATGCCCCCGGGAACGGCACGTTCATGCGCCGTGCCCGCCAGCACGAGCGCCGGCGCCGACGGGGCGGGACCGACGACCAGGCGCAGGCACGCCGCGCTCGCCTCGATCGCCGCCGACTGGCGCAGCAGCAGCACCGGCCGCCCGGAGATCTGTGCCCGGCGGGCAAGCCGCCGCGTCTCGCGCAGGCCGAAGGCCTTGGCATTGCCGCGCATTTCCAGCACGGTGGCGGCCAGGCCGCGCGTGCGCGCAGCCTCCTCGGCGATCCACAGCGCATCGGCGAGCGTCCGCGGCTCCACGATCAGCAGGCGCTCCGGCGCAAGCCCGAAGGCGGCAAGCCCGCGCCCGTGCGGCACCCCGGCCTCGGCGAAGGTGCCGGGCGCGCCGATCCACAGAACGGGATCGCGCCCGAGAAAGGCGGGCGCACCGGCCAGTGACAGCAGGCAGGCGGCAAACCCGGCGGCAAGGCCGGCATCGCGGGCCTGCGATGCGTGGATCTCGGTCAGCGCGGCCAATGCGATGCCGCCGGCAATGTCCCGGTCGAAATCACCGGCGCCCGTCACCAGCAGGGCGTCGCGGTCAGCGGCGCGCCCGGTAGACCAGCCCGCGGCGGCATTGGCATCTGCCGGGGCGGCCTTCTCGATGGCTGCGATCTGCCGGCGCAGCGACAAAAGCGCCGCCTGCGCCGTGGCGCGGGATTCTGGCGCCATGGCGTTCGTCCTGTCCGATTCGTTTCAGGGCCTGCCGGGCCGCATTCGGTCGCGCCTGCCCGGCTTGTTCTTTATTTGTTCTCATATTGATTCCGCCAAACCGCTCCGGAGTCAAGCGGACGAAAAAGAATTTATTCCTGAAAGTCCGCGCCCGTTCTTGCCCTCTCGCACATGGCGCAAAGACACTATATAGAGACCGGCTATGAAGACGCAGACCATGGACCGCACCGACCAGAGCGGCGACTGGGCCGACAGGCTCTCCCCCGACCTAGCGACAATCGAGTCGATCGCGCTGACGGCTTACGCGCACCTGCCGAAGGAGTTCCGCGACCTGACCGCAGACGTGCAGATCGTGGTCGCGGATTTCCCGACCGAGGAAATCAGCGACGATCTCGGCCTGGAGACGCCGTTCGACCTGCTGGGCCTGTTCGAGGGCCGCGGGATCGCCGAACGCTGGAACCCAGGCACAGGCGAACAGGCGAATCGCATCACGCTCTACCGCCGTGCCATTCTCGACTACTGGGCCGAGAACGAGGAATCGCTCGGCGACATCATCACCCATGTGCTGATCCACGAACTCGGCCACCATTTCGGCCTCAGCGATTCCGACATGGAGGCCATCGAGGAGGCTGCGGGGTGAAAAGCCCGCGGATGCAGGAAGCGGGTTCCGCCCCGACGCGGAACCCGGACGAGTCTCACTGCGCTAGGTAGCTCAGCGCCGCGCCCCTGATCTCGCGCAGGAGCTTGCGTTTCATCGCCGCCTCGTAATCGGAAAAATCGCGCGCCACCTCGACGAAGGCGCCGGGGCCGCGGATAACCTCATCGCGGTAATATTCCACCGGATCCGGCATTTCCCCCTCTATGACGAGGCCGTTCACGGTCACGTTCGAATAATCGAAATTCTCGTAGGCGAGTCGCGGCTCGTAGCCCTCGTTGTTCACGCCATCGCCCGACACGTCGACCACGGCGCGGGCGCACCGGAGCGGTGCGCGCGAAAGCCGGATCGCCGCATGGCCGAGCGCATGGCCGAGCGCGGTCGGGAATTCGTCGAAGCCGCGCCGGTGGTTCTCGATGGCCGACGCAAAGGCGAAGACATCCGTCTCGATCCGCAGAAACGTCCACGGCACCACGTCGACCGCCTGGTCGCGCCCGCTCCACTCGAAGGCCATTGCCTGCAAGCCTCCGGCCTGCGTGACCGCTTCCAGGATCACCGGATCGCGCAGGGCCCGGGCGAGACCGCGCATCTGCAGGCGGAATTCCGCGTCGTCGACGCTGGAAGACACGTCCAGCGCCAGGACAAGCGAGAGGCCGCAACGCGACTGCGCCTGCAACGGGCCCGAACACAGGGAAAGAAGGAATGCTATGGCGCCAAGGATCCTTATGCCGTCCGCTCCTACTGCTCGCCGAGCTTCATGGACGGGTCGTAATCCTTGCCCTCGACGATCTTCACCACCGCCTGCGCACAGCGCATCGAATGCGTCTCGGCGTCGAAGGCATACGAAGGCGAACCATGGAGCTGCCAGCCCTTGTTCAGCGCCTCGGTCACCTTGTGGCAGAAGCTGGAATCGTCCGGTCCCGTCAGCAATCGGTAGAGATGCATGTGATCCTGTCCCTTTCACGTTCCGCGCTGCATGGCGGCGAGCGCCAGCGTGCGGCGGGCGTCCTCCAGATGCAAGCGCTCAACCATCCGGCCGTCCAGATTGATGACGCCGACCTCCCTGTTCTCCGGCATGTCGAACGCCGCGACGATGGACGCCGCCTCCGCCTCGCGTTCCGGCGAAATGGCGAAGGCACGGTTGGCCGGCTCGATCTGCAACGGATGAATCAGCGTCTTTCCGTCGAATCCCATCCCGGCAGCCTCGGCGCATTCGGCGGCGAAGCCCCCCTCGTCGCGAAACGCGTTGAACACCGCGTCGATCACGTCGAGGCCGGACGCCCGCGCCGCCACCACCAGCTGCATCAGCAGCGGCTTCAGCGCGTCGCGGCCGGGACCGGGCAGGCGCAGGTCCTTGGCAAGGTCGTTGGCGCCGACCACCAGGCAGTCGAGCCGCGATCCCGGCGTTTCGCCCCATTCGGCGATCCGCGCGACATTGAGGATCGCCTTGGGCGTTTCCATCATCGCCCATAGCCGGATCGCGTCGGCGGCATCGGTCTCCGCCAGCATGTCGGCGACATCGGCCACTTCGGCCGGCACATCGACCTTCGGAACCAGGATGGCATCCGGCCGGCAGGCACGGGCGGCCAGCAGGTCCTCCGGCCCGTATTCGCTCGAAAGCGCATTGATCCGGATGACACGCTCGTGCCTGCTTTCAGGATGGGCGGCGAAATGATCGCGCAGCCTTTCGCGCGCCTCTTCCTTCGCGGCGGGCGCGACGGCATCCTCCAGGTCGTAGATCACCGCGTCGCAGGCGAGCGTCGGCGACTTGGCGACCGCCTTCCCGTTGGCGGCGGGAACATAGAGAACGGAGCGGCGCAGGCGGAGCGGTCGTCGGGTCATGGCTGTTTACCTCGCTGCGGCCTATGCCATTTTCGCGGCGCAGGCCGCAAGTGGCCCAGCCATTGCGCCGATTCGGAAGCTTCCTCCCGGGAGGGCGCTTCATTTTTTCCCCGCGCTTTGCTATCTGCGCACACGGACAATCAAGAAAGCGGTCACAATGGACAAGTTCACCACGCTCACGGGCGTCGCCGCCCCCCTTCCGATCGTCAATGTCGACACCGACATGATCATTCCGAAGGACTACCTCAAGACCATCAAGCGCACCGGCCTCGGCAAGGGCCTGTTCGCGGAGATGCGCTACAACGAGGATGGCAGCGAGAACCCGGACTTCGTCCTCAACAAGCCGGCCTATCGCAATGCGAAGGTCCTCGTCGCCGGTGACAATTTCGGCTGCGGCTCCTCGCGCGAGCACGCGCCCTGGGCACTGCTCGACTTCGGCATCCGCTGCGTGATCTCAACCTCCTTCGCCGACATTTTCTACAACAACTGCTTCAAGAACGGCATTCTGCCGATCGTCGTCAGCCAGGAGGATCTCGACAAGCTGATGGACGACGCCAAGCGTGGCGCCAATGCCACGCTGACAGTCGACCTCGAAGCCCAGGAAATCCGCGGTCCGGACGGCGGCGTCGTGAAGTTCGAGATCGACGCCTTCAAGAAGCACTGCCTTCTCAACGGTCTCGACGACATCGGGCTGACGCTGGCCAAGTCCGCCAAGATCGATTCCTACGAGGCAAAGCTGGCCGAAACCCGGCCCTGGGCCTGACGGACGCCGAATCCGTCCGGGCCCGGCATCACTGGACCTGACGCTGCGGAATTGACACGGCCTCTCCCTTCGGCACACTTGGTGCCGGAACCGGGCTCGGCCATCATGGCCGGCCCCCAGAGAGATCGGAACAGCGCATGACCGCGGCAGTCCAGGACACGACCATACGCATCATCGCCGACAAGGCGGAGCTGGAGCCGGAGAGCCTGACGGCGGACACAGTTCTCGCCGATCTCGACATCCAGTCGCTCGAGCTGGCCGAGGTCATTTTCGACCTCGAGGACGAGTTCGACATCGACATCGAGCTGGACACCGCCAGCGCGTGGGAAAGGCTGAAGACCGTGCGTGACGTGATCGACGCCGTGGCCGGCCTGATCGCGAAGGGCGGCTGAATGGCCAGGCGGCGCATCGTCATCACGGGCATCGGCGGCCTGTGCTGCCTTGGCACCAATGCAACCGACATCTGGCGCGCCATGCGCGACGGCACCTGCGGCATAAGCCCGCTCGCGATCCCCGACAGGCATGACCTGAAGACGGCGATAGCCGGCCAGATCGCCATGTTGCCGGAACACGGTTTCGACAAGCGCCGGACCATGGCGATGGGCCGCTTCGGCCTGCTGGCCGCCCTTGCTGCCGGCGAGGCGCTCGGCCAGGCCGGGCTTGCCGCGGATCGGCGGCCGGACATGCGCATCGGCGCGGTCATCGGCGCCGGCGTCTTTGGCGGAGATGCCATCGAACGGGCCTATCGCGACGTGTTTCTCGAGGGCCGGAAACGCGCCGACATATTCACCGTGCCCAAGGCGATGCCGTCATCGCCGGCCGTGAACGTTTCCATGGTCCACGGCCTGACAGGCCCGGTGTTCGGTGTCACCTCCGCCTGCGCATCCGGAAACCATGCCATCGCCGCCGCGCTCGACCTGCTGCGGCTGGGCCGCGCCGATGCGATCGTGGCCGGCGGCGCGGATGCCCCGCTCACATACGGCGTGGTCAAGGCCTGGGAGGCCATGCGCATTCTCGCCAGGACCGCCTGCCGTCCCTTTTCGGCCGATCGCGAGGGCCTCGTTCTCGGCGACGGAGCCGGAGCGCTGGTGCTGGAGACGATGGAAAGCGCCGAACGCCGCGGCGCGCCGATCCTCGCCGAAGTGGCCGGTGCCGGACTGTCGGCGGACGCGAGTGATATCGTCGCCCCGACGGTGGAGGGGCCGGCCGCCGCGATGCGCGACTGCCTTGCCGATGCCGGACTCGATCCGGCCGATGTCGACTACGTCAATGCCCACGGCACGGCCACGGTTGGCAACGACCGGACCGAGACCCGCGCGATCCGAGCGGTCTTCGGGACCCATGCCGACGCGCTTTCCGTTTCCTCGACGAAATCCATGCACGCCCACTGCCTCGGTGCCTCGAGCGCGCTGGAAGCAATCGCCTGCATTGGGGCGATTCGCGACGGCGTTGTGCCGCCGACGGTGAATTACGGTGAGCCCGATCCGGAATGCGATCTCGACGTCACCCCCAACGAGGCACGCAGGCGCGAGGTGAATGTGGCCCTGTCGAATGCCTTCGCCTTCGGCGGCGCGAATGCGGTGGTCGCCTTCCGGGCCGTTGAGAAATCATGACCGGACGTCGCCTGATATCCACCGGATCGCCCTTCGAGAAGGCCGCGGGCTATTCGCGCGCCGTGGTCCGGGGCGACTGGTGCTTCGTCTCCGGCACCACCGGCTATGACTACGCGACGATGGAAATGCCCGAGGACGTTGCCGCGCAGGCGGAGAACGCGCTCGCCACCATCGATCGGACTCTGGCAGAAGCCGGCTTCGTCCGCAGCGACATCGTCCGCGTGCAGTACACGGTGACCGAGGCGGCCCATGCCGATATCGTGTTTCCTGTCGTCGGCCGCTACTTCGACGGAATTCGCCCGGCTGCGACCATGGTGGTGGCCGGCCTGATGCGGCCGGAGATGAAGATCGAGATCGAGGTGACGGCATTCAGGGGCTGAAGCCGCATCCGACGATCGGACGCGGTTGAATTCCCGCCGTTCTGGTTCTATGCCGTGACCGGCAATTCAACCGATCGGAAGTCCATTCATGACCACGCGTTCCCTATTCCTGCTTCCCGGCGACGGCATCGGCCCGGAAGCAATGGCCGAAGTCCGCAAGCTGATCGCCCATATAAACGAGAAGGAAGACGCAGGCTTCGTCACCGACGAGGGTCTTGTCGGCGGCAGCGCCTATGACGCGCACGGCCAGGCGATTTCCGAAGAGGACATGGCCAAGGCGATGGCCGCCGACGCGGTTTTGTTCGGCGCGGTCGGCGGTCCGAAGTGGGACGGCGTGCCCTACGAGGTACGCCCCGAGGCGGGCCTGCTGCGCCTGCGCAAGGACATGGCGCTCTTCGCCAATCTGCGCCCGGCGATCTGCTATCCGGCGCTCGCCGCCTCCTCCTCGCTGAAGCCGGAAGTGGTCGAAGGCCTAGACATCCTGATCGTGCGCGAGCTGACCGGCGGTGTCTATTTCGGCGAACCGAAGGAAATCGTCGATCTCGGCAACGGCCAGAAGCGCGGCATCGACACGCAGGTCTACGACACCTTCGAGATCGAGCGCATCGCCGGCGTCGCCTTCGAGCTGGCCCGCACCCGGGGCAACAAGGTCTGCTCCATGGAAAAGCACAACGTGATGAAGTCGGGCGTGCTCTGGAAGGAGGTCGTTGCGGCGACCCACGCGGCGAAATATTCCGACGTCGAGCTGACCCACATGCTGGCGGACGCCGGCGGCATGCAGCTGGTGCGCTGGCCGAAGCAGTTCGATGTCATCGTCACCGACAACCTGTTCGGCGACATGCTGTCCGATGTCGCCGCCATGCTGACCGGCTCGCTGGGCATGCTGCCCTCCGCCTCGCTCGGCGCGCCGGATCCGGTCACGGGCAAGCGAAAGGCGCTCTACGAGCCGGTGCACGGCTCCGCGCCCGACATTGCCGGGCAGGGAATTGCCAACCCGATCGCCATGATCGCGTCCTTCGCCATGTGCCTGCGCTATTCCTTCGGCATGATCGCGGAGGCCGACCGCCTGGAGAAGGCGATCTCGACCGTGCTCGACAAGGGCCTGCGCACCGGCGACATCATGTCGGACGGCTGCACGAGGGTGACCACGTCCGAAATGGGCGATGCGGTACTCGAGGCCTATGCCGCAGGATAGCGGCCGGAGCCGTTACGGCGTTCCCCTGCCGGGCCGCGGCGGGGAAACGCGTCGGCTGCCCGGCTAGCGCCAGGTCATGAAGCCGATGGACAGTGTCTTCGGCGATCCGCCGGAAAGGCCGTTGATGCGGAACTGCGAGATCCGCCCCTCGTTGGTCCGTGCGCAGATGTAGGAGCCGACCGGCAAGTCACGGAGCGAAACCCGGTTGCCGGTGTACCGCGCCGTGGCGCAACCGGCCGCACCGCGGTTGGAGCGGTCGCCCACACCGATTCGCGCGCCGTTCTGCGGCACCAGGTAGAGAAGCGATGCCGTTTCCGCCTGGAACCAGAAATCCGCACCCGAGCGGGTGACGGCGCCGCGATCGAGGTCGAACTGGTAGGTTTGGGGGATATCCAGCCTTCCCGTCGCAGCGGTCCGGGCACGCGGCGCGGCAGCACGACAATCGAAGCCGCCCGACACCGCGCGACAACTTTGCCCGCGCGGTGCTTCGCGCTGGATGCTTCCGGCGGCACCGTAAATGCAGAGCAACGCCGGCTTGCCGCCGATATTCTGCACCCTTGTGTCGGAAAGACGGTTGACGATCGGCGTCGTCCACCATCCCCGCGGCAACGGATCCGTGATCGTTCGCCGAGCCTGTTCAAGGGGACAGCGGATCAGTTCGGCTTGTGCCGCACCGGCAGTAGCGGAAATGACAGCTATGGCAGCCGCAAGCCTGGCGAAGTGGCGCATGACATTCCTCCGTGAAGGTGACTTTCACGAAGCCTGGAGGAAGTTCGCAGCCCGCAATGTTGACTTTATCACAGACCTGCCGCAAAACGCGCCCACCATGAGCACCATTGTGTCGAAAACCACGAAGACCGTCTGACCGCTCCGCCCCACACTCTCCCGGGGGCGGGACGAGTGGTGCTTGCCGAAGCAAAGGGGAGAGAGGAGCAGGAAAAGGGCCATGGGCTTTACTATCGCCATCGCAGGAGCGACCGGCAATGTCGGTCGGGAGATGCTGGAAATTCTCGCCGAGCGCGGATTCCCGGCCGACAAGATCGTGCCGCTCGCCTCGCGCCGTTCCATCGGGCAGGAAGTGAGCTTCGGCGACAAGACCCTCAAGGTCCAGGCGCTGGAAAATTACGACTTCGCGGAGGCCGATATCTGCCTCATGTCCGCAGGCGGCAGCGTGTCGAAGGAATGGGCGCCGAAGATTGCGACCAAGGGCTGCGTCGTCATCGACAACTCCTCGGCCTGGCGCTACGACTCGGACGTTCCGCTGATCGTGCCGGAAGTCAACGCCGATGCCGTCGAGGGCTTCTCGAAGAAGAACATCATCGCCAATCCGAACTGCTCGACGGCCCAGCTGGTCGTGGCGCTGAAGCCGCTGCACGACGCCGCGATCATCAAGCGCATCGTGGTTTCGACCTACCAGTCAGTGTCCGGTGCCGGCAAGGACGGCATGGACGAGCTGTTCACCCAGACGCGCGCGGTCTTCGTCTCCGACCCGATCGAGAACAAGAAGTTCACCAAGCGCATTGCCTTCAACGTCATTCCCCACATCGACGTCTTCATGGAGGACGGCTACACCAAGGAGGAATGGAAGGTGCTGGCCGAGACCAAGAAGATGCTCGACCCGAAGATCAAGGTCACTTGCACCGCGGTGCGCGTACCGGTCTTCATCGGCCATTCCGAAGCCGTCAACATCGAGTTCGAGAAGCCGATCACGGCCGACGAGGCGCGCGAGATCCTGCGCGAGGCGCCGGGCTGTCTCGTCATCGACAAGCATGAGGACGGCGGATACATCACCCCCTACGAGAGCGCCGGCGAGGATGCCACCTATATCAGCCGCATCCGCGAGGACGCGACGGTCGAGAACGGGCTCAACATCTGGGTCGTATCCGACAATCTGCGCAAGGGTGCAGCGCTCAATACCGTCCAGATCGCCGAGCTGCTGGTCAATCGCCACCTGATCCAGCCGAAGAAGCAGGCGGCCTGATCCGCCAGGCGGCGAATGCACGTCCGGGGCCGGGCCGGTTGCGGTCCGGCCCCGTTTCATGCGGGCCGGGCGTCCCGCGTGATGGTCGGGCGAGGAATGCCCGATATGGACTGGAACCGGTAGGTTGATATCAATATGTTTGGCTCATGTCCGAATCCAGCACCCTGCCCCATAAAACGACGCTCGAGGTCCGCGATACCTGCCTGTGCCTTCACCTGCAGCGCGCCGCCCGCGCGATCGCCCGCCGATTCGACGAGACCTTTCGCCCCCTCGGCCTGACCAACGGACAATTCTCCATCCTGATGTCGCTCAACCGGCCAGAACCGCCGATGATGGGCGATGTCGCAAGGCTTCTCGCCCTCGACCGCACGACACTGACGGCAAACCTCAAGCCACTGGAGCGCCGCGGCCTCGTTGAAGTCACGCCCGACTCTGCCGACCGGCGCAGCCGCCGCCTGAAGCTGACGGGGGAAGGTAAAGAGCTGCTGGCGCGGGCCTATCCGGCGTGGCGCGAAGCGCATGCGGAAATCGACCGTCTTCTCGCCGATCCAGACCGCCTGCGCGCCGAACTGCTGCGCCTGACCTGATCCGGACATGAAAAAGGCCGGCGGGGCGAACCGCCGGCCCGTATCCGCCCCGGTTCCGCCGCCTACTCGGCCGCCTTCGGGAACTCGCGAACATTCTCGAACTGCTCGCCGGCATCGTCATTCCGCGTTTCCGCATGCCCGGCTCCTTCAGCCACATTCGCGACGGCATCCTTCCGCGGTCGGCGGAACAGCTTGGCGAGCAGGCTGCGCTGGTCCGCGTTCCAAGCGTTGTCCCGCGTAAACACCATCAGCGCCGCCGGCGTCACCACCAGCGTCAGTATGGTCGAGAAGGCAAGACCGAACACGATGGCGCTCGAAAGCGCGGTCCACCACTGTGTCGACGGCGCACCGATCGTCACCTCGTGACTGAGAAGCGCCAGATTGACTCCGAAGGCGATCGGCAACACGCCGAGAATGGCGGTGACGGCCGTCAGCATGACCGGGCGCACACGCTCGCGGCAGGTTTCGAGCACCGCCTCCAGCTTGTCCCAGCCCTCGGACCGCAGATGGACATAGGTGTCGATCAGCACGATGTTGTTGTTCACCACCACGCCGGCCAGCGCGATCGTGCCGACCGCGGTCATGACGATCACGAAGGGCATCTGCATGATCAGCAGGCCAAGCAGCACGCCCACGGTCGACATGACAACCGCCGTCAGCACCAGGAACACATAGGTGAACCGGTTGAACTGGGCGAGAAGCAGGGCAAAGATCAGGAAGATCGCCACACCGAAAGCCTTACCGAGGAAGGCCGAGGCTTCCTGGCTTTCCTCGTTCGAGCCGCCGAGTTTCCAGCGGATGTGATCCGGCAGGCCAAGCGTCGGCAGCGCCTCGGCGACCTTCGCCTGGAATTCCGCATCCTGCACCCCTTCGACCAGGTTCGCCGACACGATTATGGTCCGCGTCGCATCGATGCGCTTGAGCGTCCCGAGGCTCCTTGCCGGCTCGCGCGTCACGAAATTCGACAGCGGCACCGCACCCTGAGGTGTCTCCACCCGCAGCTGGTCGAGCATCGACAACGTGCGCCGGTCCTCGGGCAGACGCAGTCTTATGTCGACGGCATCGTCGGCGCCGGCGGGCCGGTAGTCGGACAGTTTCAGGCCCGTCGTCACCAGCTGCACCACGGTGCCGACCGATTGCGGTCCGATGCCGTACTTGGCCGCCTCGGCGCGATCCACCTTCAGCTCCCAGTCGATCGACGGCGGCGGCAGGCCATCCGAAAGGTCGATGATTTCCGGGATCGTGCGCAGGTAATCGGCAACCGTCGCCGCGGCCTCCTCGAGCCCTTCGGGATTGTCGGCCGAAAGCTCGACCTGGATCGGCTTGCCCTGTGGCGGTCCGGCCTCGGGCACGGAAACCTCGACCTCGATGCCCGGCATGCCATGCAGCGCCCCGCGGAGATCGGTCAGGATCTCGCTCGCCGGCTTGCGCTCGCGCCAGTCGACGAACTCGTACTGGATCGTTCCGATCACGTCCTCGTCGACCGAGCCGCCGAGCCCGCCGCCGCCGGTCGATGCGCCGACGCGGGTATAGACCGTCTCGATACCCGGCCAGGACAACATGCGTTCCTCGACCTGACGAACCGCCTTGTCCTGCTCCTCGAGCGACAGGTTGCCGCGTGCATGCACATAGACGAGGCCGTATTCCGGCTCGACATTCGGGAACAGCTCGACGCCGTTGTTGTATTTGCCGAAGGCCATGACGATAACGACCATCAGTGCCGACACCGTGCCGAGCGTGACCAGCGGATATCGCACCGCCTTCTTGACGACCATCATGTAAAGGCCATCCGGCTTGCGTTCCTCTACATGCGCCTTGCCGAAGATCGAACCGAGCGTCGGCGCGAAGAACAATGCATAGAGGATCGATGCCGTCAGCGTGCAGATCAGTGTGAGCGGCAGGTAGCCCATGAACTCGCCCATGATTCCGGGCCAGAACAGCAGCGGCGAGAACGCGGCGATGCGCGTCGCCGTCGCGACCACGACGGGGCCGAACATCCGCCGCGCCGCCTCCGCGAAGGCGGGTCCCGAGGCCATGCCCTCGGTCATTCGGCGCTCGGCATATTCGGTCACGATGATCGCGTCGTCGACCAGCATGCCGACAGCGAGTATCAGGCTGAACAGCACCACGATATTGACCGTGAATCCCGCCACCGAAAGGGCGAGGATGCCCATGAGGAACGAGGTTGGAATGGCCAGTCCGATCAGGATCGAGGACCGGAGCCCGAGGAAGTAGAGGATGACGATGAAGACCAGGATGACGGCGGTCAGCACCGAATTCTGGAGATCCTCCAGCATCGTGCGGATATCCGTCGACTTGTCCTGGCTGTAGGAAATGTCGACGCCGGCCGGCAGCAGCGGCCTGAACTCCTCGGCCGCCTCCTTCACCGCGTCGATCGTCTCGATCAGGTTTGCGCCGGCGCGTTTGGAAACCTCGATGGCGATCGCCGGCTTGCCGTTCAACCGCGCGATGGATGCTGCGTCCTCGAAGGTCGAACGGATCGTGGCGAGGTCCCGTGCCCGTACCACCGCATTGCCGCTGGCGGTGATCGGGAGGTTGGCGATGTCCTCGACCGTCTCGATCAGTGCGGGCACCTTGACCGCATATTTTCCCTCGGCGCCCTCCAGCGTTCCCGCCGCGACGAGCTGGTTGTTGGCGCTGACCCCGCCGATCAGCTGGTCGAGTTGCAGGTTGTAGGAGGACAGCTTTACCGGGTCGATGATGACTTCCACCATCTCGTCGCGGGAGCCCTGGAGATTGGCCTCCAGCACACCGGACACTTCCTCGAACCGGTCGCGCAACTCCTTGGCCGCCCGGACGAGGACGCGTTCCGGCGCATTGCCCGACAGCGTCACGACAAGAATCGGGAACTCGGAAATATTGACCTCGTTGACGGAAGGTTCGTCCGTACCGGCGGGAAACTCGCGCTTGGCGTTGTCGACCTTGGTACGCACGTCCTCGAGTGCCGTCGCCAGGTCCGCATCGGGTTCGAACTCGATGATCACGTTGCCGCCGCCCTGGTAGGCATTGGAGGTGATCGTGTCGATTCCCTTGATATTCTTGACCTGCGCCTCGACCGGGCGCACCAGCAGCCGTTCCGCGTCCTCCGGCGAAATGCCTTGCAGATGCAGGCTGACATAGATCACCGGGATCTGGACATCGGGCTCGGCTTCCTTGGGAATGTTGATATAGGCCATCGCGCCCGCGACAAGGAAAAACAGCAGGGCGGTGATGGTCAGTCGCGCGTTCTTGACCGCGATTTCGAGCAAGCCCGTCATGTCAGCTGTCTCCCGTTGCCGTTTCCGCGATCAGCTTCTCGATCATGGCAGCATCCGCGTCGACCGCGTTGACCTCCACGCCGTCGCCGACGAAGTTCTGGCCCGAGACGATCACCCGCGCACCTTTCGGGATGCCGCCAAGGATGAGCGCCCCGGTCGAATCGTCCACGATGTCGATCGGGTGAAAACGCACCACGTTGTTATCGTCGACCGTACGCACGCCGAGTTCGCCGTTGTCGTTGAGCGCGACCACCGATCGCGGCACGGGCGTGGCCAGCACCGGTTCGCCCCGAAGGACAAGCTCCGTCGTCATCCCGGCCGGGATCGAGAAATCCGGGTTCGGAACCTCGACCTCGACGGTATAGGTGCGGGTCGCCGCCTGGGCGGCGCGGCTTATGTAGCGGACGGTGCCCTTGACCGTCCGACCCGTGACCAGCCGCAGTTCCGCCTCGGCACCGAGCCGCACCACGCCCAGATCGCCTTCGTTGACCTCGCCGACACCGATGATCGGGTCGAGCGCGATCAGCTCCGCGACTGGTTTCCCGCTGTCGGTCGCGGCACCTTCCTCGACATGAAGCTTGTCGATAACGCCATCATAGGGCGCGATGATCTCGAGCCTTTCGAGTTCCGCCTGCGCGGCCTCCAGCTCCGACTCGGCAGCGCGCAGCGCCGACATCGCCGCGTCACCCTGCAGCTTTGCCAGCGTACCCCTTTCAACCAGTTTCAGGGTCGCTTCGGCCTCGGCCTTGCGCTGTTCGAGTACCTGTTGCGCCGTACGCACTGCCGCATCCCTGCCTTCGGGCGCGATGCGGGCAATAACCTGGCCCTTCGTGACACGATCGCCCTGCTTGACCAGCAATTCGCCGATCACGCCGCCGGCACGAGCCGTCAGCGTGGTCTCCTTGTCCGCTTGCGTCACGCCGGAAAGATTGACGGAACGCGCATGCATGATCTGCGGGATAACAGCGACACCGACGGTCTGCAGCTGGGTTGCCGCTTCGATCTGCGGTTCGGAGGATTCGGCTACCGTCGCCCCTTCCTCTTCGCTCGAGGCGCTGCCGACAAAGGAAAACTCTCCTGTCGCAATCCACGCCGCCGAGCCGAGGAATACAAGAATGGCCAGGTACCGGTTGATTTTCATGATCGTCTCTACGGGTTGACGTCGGGACAGGCGCAATAGGTGGCCTACAAGTGGCTGCCCGCCCAGTACTGTTCAATAGTTGCGACCAACCTCTTGGTCACATTCGGTAGAATTGCGATATCCGTTGCCGGGTCGACATCTGATATTGCAATGCACAAACCGGATTAACATCCGCTTACGCAAAGTCGACCTCCCTGTTGAGAGGCAGTTTGCGGATCCGCTTTCCGGTCAGCGCAAAGACGGCGTTGGCGAGAGCGGGGATCGAAGGCGGCGTTCCGATCTCGCCGACACCCCCCAGCCTGTCGCCGTTTTCGAGGATCGCCACCCCGATCCGGGGGCATTGGCCGATACGCAAAGCGTCGTAGTCGTAGAAGTTCTGCTGCTCCACCATGCCATCGGCGAAGGTGATTTCCTGGCCGACCGCGGACGAGAGACCGAACACGATGGCCGACTCGAGCTGTGCGGTCACGATACCCGGATCGAGCGCCCGGCCGATCTCGGCAACGGCCCAGACCTTCTCGATTCGGATGCCATCGGGCGAATCGGCGACCTGCACGACCTCTCCGACCCAGGAACCGAAACACAGCGTGAAGGCGACGCCTTTCGCCCGGCCCGCCGGAAGCGGCGCGCCCCAGTCGGATATCTCGGCAAGCCTTTCCATCACGGCGACGGCCAGAGGATGGTCCGCCATCAGCTTCAGCCTCATGTCGAGCGGATCCTGGCCGCCCTTTTCCGCGATTTCGTCGAGAAAGCACTCGTGGAAGAAGGCATTGAAGGAATTGCCCACCGATCGCCAGAAGCCGACCGGTATCGGCATCTCTGTCTCGATGCCGGTCACCCGGTAGTTGGCAATCCTGTAGGGCTGGTCGAACGCACCTTCGGTGAGAAGCCGCTCCGGGCCGCCCATGGGCAGCGAGGGGAACAACCGCTTGCCGACGCTTTTCATGATGGACGGCGTCGCGATCCGCATGTCGACTGCTTCCGGCAGGCCGTCATTGCCGATTCGGGCCCGGAACCGCCCCGCCGCAGCCGGGCGGTAGACATCGTGCGTCATGTCTTCCTCGCGGGTCCACGTCACCTTGACGGGACGGCCGTCGGCCTGCATTGCCAGAAGTGTCGCGTATATGGCGAAATCCGCCTCCGCCCGCCGGCCGAATCCGCCACCCAGAAAAGTGGTGTTGACCGTTACCTTCTCGCTGTCGATTCCGGCGGTCCGGGCGCACACCATCTGCAACAGCGTCGGCGCCTGGTTCGGTGCCCAGATCTCGAGGCTCCCGCCTGAGAAACGCGCCGTCGCGTTCATGGGCTCCATTGCGGCATGCGCCAGGTATGGAACCTCGTACTCCGCCGTCAGCACGGAATCGGCGGGCGCATCGGCGAAGGCTGTCTCGACCTCTCCGTCATCGCGCCATGACGAGCCGCGCCAGTTGCCCGCAGCCGTGGTGCGAAACACGTTCATGATCGCTTCCGTGTCATGCGGATAGGGAGCGTCGTCCCACTCCACCTCGATCGCCTCTGCCGCCGTGAAGGCCGCCCAGGTATTCTCGGCGATGACGCCGAAGCCCGTGCCGTAGTCCGTTTCCAACCGCACGACCTTGATGACGCCCGGCATGGATTCCGCCGCCGAGGTATCCGCCGAGCGAATCACGGCGCCAAAGCGCGGGCTCATCCTTACCGTTCCGTAGACCATGTCCGGCAGCTCGACGTCGATTCCGAAGATCGGTGCGCCGGTGACCTTGGCCAGCGCGTCCACGCGCGGCTGCGGCCTGCCGAGAATGGTCCACTCGGACGGATCCTTCAGCGCAAGCTGCCTCGGCGGCTCCAGCGCCGCGGCCGCCGGCGCGACATCGGCAATGGCGATCCGGCTGCCTTCGGCGGACAGGATGTCGCGCCCATCAAAGGACAGGCTGTCGGGAGTGGTACCGAGACGCTCCGCCGCGGCCGCGAAAAGCAGATGGCGCGCCATTGCGCCGGCATGGCGCATCCTGTCGAAGGCATCGCGCACCGAGGTGGAGCCGCCCGTGATCTGCAACCCGAGGACCCGGCCAAGTTGCTTCGATGCCTTGCGGCTCGTTTCGGCCACGAGGGATTCCGCGAACAGCGGGAACGGTCCGCTGTCCTCCAGGACCGCACTGTTGTAGTATGCGCCCGATGCCGGCCCGTGCTCCACCAGCACCGAATCAAGCGAGACGCCAAGCTCCTCCGCGACCAGTGCGGCGAGTGTCGCCGTCACGCCCTGGCCCATTTCCGCGCGCCCGGTATAGATCGTGATCGATCCGTCCGCGCCGACCTTCACATGGGGACTGAATGTTGTCTCGCCCTCGCCGAGGTCGTCCTCCAGCGGGTTGGGCCACGGCCTGCTGGCGGTATAGAAGCCGACCGCGAGGCCGCCCGCGATCACGCCGGTGCCGATCAGGAATGTGCGACGAAGAATCTTGCCCATCGGACTACGACCCGTTTCCGCTGGGCACGGGCATCATCGCGGCAGCGCGCCTGATTGCCGCGCGAATGCGCGGATAGGTGCCACAGCGACACAGGTTTCCGGCCATGGCATCGTCTATGTCCTGATCGGTCGGATTCGGGACTTCCTCGAGCAGGGCGACGGCATTCATGATCTGTCCGGCCTGGCAGTAGCCGCATTGCGGCACCTGCTCGTCCATCCATGCCTGCTGGACCGGGTGAAGCCGTCCGCCCTCGGCAAGGCCTTCGATTGTGCGCACTTCGCCGGTCACCGCACCCACGGGTATCGAGCATGAACGGATTGCCAGCCCGTCTATGATGACAGTGCAGGCTCCGCACGCCGCAACCCCGCATCCGAACTTCGTTCCCTTCAAGCCGGCGATATCCCGCAATGCCCAAAGAAGCGGCATTTCGGGATCGACATCGAGATCGAACGTGTCGCCGTTGATCGTGAGCTGCATGATGATCCGCTTTCGGACAGATTTCCAAGGGCCGGCGCGATCGTACGCGAGGCCCGCCCTGACGGTTTGACAAAATAACGTAAAATGTCATATCGTCAAGACATGAACTTGCAAGCGACACGAGACAAGCGCGAAATCATCCTGGCTGCCGCCGTGGACGTTTTCCTGAACTATGGCTTTCGCAAGACGTCGATGGACGACATTGCCCGCGCGGCCGGAATGTCCAGGCCGGCACTTTATCAGGTCTTTCGCAACAAGACGGAAATATTCCGCGCCACCAGCATGAACCTGCTGGAACTGAAGGTGCACGAGGTACGGGCGGCATTCCGTTCGGATAAACCCTTTCGGGAACGCCTGTTCGACTCGCTCGACCGCAGCTTTCTTGCCCTTCACCGCCAGATCTTGGAGACACCCCACGGTTCCGAACTGATCGACGTCAACGAGGACGTAGCCTGCGACATCAAGATGCGCTACTGCGATCAGATGGTCGACGCCTTGGCAGAAGGCATCTCGGACGCCGCGCGCTCCGGCGAAATCGCCCTGGAGCCGCTGGGCGTCGACGCACGCGCGGCGGCCACCATCATCATGCAGGCGATGGAAGGCATCAAGGCGAAATGCATGCGCGGCGAACCGGCAGACGACGACGTTCGCAACATGGTGACTTTCGTCGCCGGTGCATTGACCGCCGGCAAACCGGCAGACTAGGACGCACCGCGCCCGGGACGCAGCCGCTGCATGGCCTCGCGCATGCGCCGGCCGGCCGGCTTGTCCAGCGGTTGCGGCAGGATGTGCGGCGCGATCTCAGCGCTGAGATCGAGCGTTCCCCGTTCGCCGATCGCGTCGAAATTCTGTTCCAGGAAATCGGCCGCCGCCGCCCGTCCCATTTCCTTGAGATATTGCAGGAATGCCCACTCGGCATTGACCTTGGATGAGGCGGGAAGCTCCGAGACAACCGCGTCGGCGGCTATCCTGTGCATGCGGATCTCCCTGTAGCGCGTGCCCTCCAGCCTGCCGTCCGCGATCAGCCGACGCACGAATTCGATGGCCCTGAACTCGCGCAGCAGCCCGGCATTGAAGGTAATCTCGTTCATCCGCTCCTGGATCTCCAGCGCGGTGCGCGGCGTCTTTCGCGTCTCGATCGGGTTGATCTGGACCAGCAGGCAATCCTGCGTTCCGTTCTCGTAGAAGAAGGGAAACAGCGCCGGATTGCCGCCGAATCCGCCATCCCAGTAGGGGACGCCGTCGATCTCGACCGCCTTGAACAGCGTCGGCAGGCAGGCCGACGCCATCACCACGTCCGGCGTCAACTCTTCGGGCGCGAAGACGCGCAGCTTTCCCGTCCACACATTGGTCGCCGAAACGAAGATGCGGATGTCCGAGCAATGCCGTACCCGCTCGAAATCGATCTGGTTCTCCACCACGTCGCGCAACGGATTGATGTCCAGCGGATTGGTGTCATAGGGCGAAAAGACCCGTGATAGCAGGTCGAGAAACCGGTAGGCGGGCGAGAATTCCAGGCTCCAGTTGCCCCAGAGCATGTCGAACGGCGTACGCTGGACGGGCGAGAATCGGCCCGTCCTGCCAACGGCATGCCAAAAGTCGTGCAACGCCTCGCGGGCGCCGTCACGGCCGTCGCTGACCCATCCGTCGGCCAGTGCCACCGCATTCATGGCGCCCGCGCTGGTTCCTGATATGCCGCTGATTTCGAGCCGGCCGTCTTCCAGCAGCGCGTCGAGCACCCCCCAGGTGAAGGCTCCATGGGACCCTCCACCCTGCAGGGCCAGGTTGACCGTTTTGGCTTTCGCCTTGCCCGTCCGTGCTGCCAAGGTTCTTCTCTCCTAGAGCGCCGTCCAGCCGCCATCGACGGAAATCGTCGTGCCGGTTATCTGCGCTGCGTGATCGGAGCACAGGAACACCACGGTTCCGCCGATCTGCTCGACGGTGGCGAACTGCTTGGACGGCTGGCGCTCGAGCAGCACCTCCCGCACCACCGTGTCGCGGTCCATGCCATATTTTTCCATCGTGTCGGGAATCTGCGCTTCGACCAGCGGCGTCAGTACATAACCGGGACATATCGCGTTGCAGGTGATCGGATCCTCCGCGGTCTCCAGGGCGACGACCTTGGTCATGCCGACCACGCCGTGCTTGGCGGTCACGTATGCAGACTTGTAGGGCGAGGCGGTCAGCCCGTGCGCCGAGGCGATGTTGACGACACGTCCCCAATTGTTCTCGCGCATGATCAGCAGGGCGACGGCCGTCGTGTGAAAGGCAGAGTTCATGTTGATCGCGATGACGCGGTCCCACGCATCCACCGGGAATTCCTCTATCGCCGCGACATGCTGGATACCGGCATTGTTGACGAGAATGTCCACGGCACCGAACTCCTCCGCTGCCTTTTCGACAAGGCTGCGGCACTCGTCCCCCTTCGACATGTCGGCTTTGACATAGACCGTCCGGTTGCCGTGTTTCGACGAGATTTCCTCGGCCAGCGCGTGATCCTCGTCGCGCTCGGTGAAGGAATTGATGACGACATTGTGCCCCTCCGCCGCCAATGCATGCGCGATACCGAGCCCGATTCCCGAATTCGATCCCGTGATGACGGCGGTTTTGACTTTTTTCATTTGATCACTTCCTCTCGATGACTACATCGTCCTGAAATACCGCACTGCAACATAGAGCGAAGCATCGAGGCTGTCAGGTCGCAAAAGGAGAACGAGGCCCATGACGTTCAGAATTTTCGGTTATCCGGGCTGCACCACTGTGAAGAAGGCGCGCGAATGGGCCGAGGCCAGCGGTCTCGATCCGCAATACGCACATTTCTCCGCTCTCGAGAACCTTGAGGAAGAAATCGCCGCCTGGGTGAAGGCGGCCGGCATCGATGCGGTGTTCAACGCCAGGGCGCAGACCTTCCGGAAAATGCCGGCGGAAGAACAGGCGGCTATCGTCGCCGACGATGCGGCCAAGATCGCGGCCATGGCAGCCGATCCGCGCCTGATAAAGCGCCCGGTGGCAACGGACGGCAGAACGGTGCTGACCGGCTTCCGCCAGGCGGACTGGGAAAACGCCTTTCTCTGAACGCCAAAGCGCGATATGGAAGCCGCCAACGGCACGGACCAGCGAAGCATGAGCCAGTATCTGAGCGAACCTCTTCCCCGTCATCGCACGGTCGCCGTCGATGTCGGCGGCGTGACCGTCGGCGGCGACGCGCCGGTTGTCGTGCAATCAATGACCAACACCGACACGGCGGACGTGGATTCCACCGTCGCCCAGGTCGCCGCGCTGCATCGCGCGGGCTCAGAGATCGTCCGCATAACCGTGGACCGTGACGAGAGCGCAGCCGCGGTGCCGAAGATCCGCGAAAGGCTGGAACGGCTCGGCCTCTCGGTGCCACTGGTCGGCGACTTCCACTATATCGGCCACAAGCTGCTCGCCGATCATCCGGCCTGTGCCGAGGCACTGGCCAAGTACCGCATAAATCCGGGCAATGTCGGCTTCCGCGAGAAACGCGACCGCCAGTTCACCGACATTGTCGAGATGGCGATCCGACACGACAAGCCGGTACGCATCGGCGTCAACTGGGGCTCGCTCGACCAGGAGCTGCTCACGCGGCTGATGGACGAGAACCACGCGAAAGGCGCACCGCTTACCGCCCGCGAGGTGACCCGCGAGGCGATCGTGCAATCGGCTCTCCTCTCCGCCAACCTTGCCGAAGACGTGGGACTGCCGCGTTCGAGGATCATCCTGTCGGCCAAGGTCAGCCAGGTACAGGACCTGATCGCCGTCTATACGGAACTCGCCCGCCGATCCGACCATGCGCTTCATCTCGGACTGACCGAGGCCGGCATGGGTTCGAAGGGCATCGTCGCCTCGTCGGCGGCAATGGGCATCTTGCTGCAACAGGGCATCGGCGACACGATCCGCGTCTCGCTGACGCCGGAGCCGGGCGGCGATCGTACCCGCGAAGTGCTGGTGGCACAGGAACTTCTCCAGACCATGGGCTTCCGCCAGTTCCTGCCGGTTGTCGCAGCCTGCCCGGGATGCGGACGCACCACATCCACCGTGTTCCAGGAGCTCGCCCGCGCCATCGAGGATGACCTTCGCGAACGGATGCCGGTCTGGCGCGAGAAATACCCCGGAGTCGAGGAACTCAAGGTCGCGGTGATGGGTTGCATCGTCAACGGGCCAGGCGAGTCGAAACATGCCGACATCGGCATATCGTTACCCGGAACCGGCGAGTCTCCGGCGGCCCCCGTCTTCATCGAGGGGCGCAAGGCGGCGACGCTGCGCGGGCCGGACATTGCCGCCGAGTTCCGGGATATGCTGGCCGAGTACATCGAACGGCGCTTCGGCAGCGGTGCCGAGAGAAAAGTCGGCTAGGCAATGCGGATGCGCCGGGGACCGACAGGCTTTGTCCGTGCCGCAGCCCTTCTCCTTCTCATTGTCTTCCCGGCCGCCGCGCAGGATCGCGATGTTCGCGTTGTTCTTCCGCTGCAGCTCGATGCGAAACCGACCGACGATTTCGAGCGAATCGCACCGGACCGTGCAAAGCCCGTGGACACGAACCGCATATGCGAACTGGTCGAGGCCGCGGCCACGGAAAACAACCTGCCACCGGCATTTCTCGCGCGAGTGATCTGGAAGGAAAGCCGTTTTGACCCCGGTCATGTTTCGCGAACCGGAGAACGGGGCATTTCCCAGTTCGGTCCGGGTCTCGCCTTCGAGCGGGGATTGCGCGATTCCTTCGACGCCGCGGAGGCCATTCCGGCGCTCGCGGCCTACCTAGCGGAACTGCGCGACCGCTTCGGCAATATCGGACTTGCCGCTGCAGCATGGGACGCCGGCGAAGGACAGGTCACACGCTGGCTTGAAAAGGGTGGTTTCCTCCCCATTCGGACCGAGGACTACCTCTTGGCCGTACTTGGCGAACTGCCGATCGTCTATCGCGGAACCGGTACGGAAATCGCTGTGCCGCCACTGCAGCAGGGTCGTACATTCGCGGAATCCTGTCCGGACATTCCCCGGTTGGGCGACGCAATCCTGCTAAGCGATGCCGACCGGCCGGCCTGGGGCGCACAGGTCGCCGGCCATTTTAACCGCGAGAACGCGCTGAAGCAGTGGACGCTTCTGAAGGAACGCCACCCGCGTCTGCTCGACGGGCTGGAACCGGCCATCTTCGGCGCCCGCTCGCATCTGGGCCGCAACCGGATCCATGTCGTGCAGATACCGGCGGAGAGCCGGGCCGAGGCGGCCGCCTTTTGCGCCCGGATGCGTGCCGCAGGCGAAGCCTGCGTCGTCACGCGCAACTAGGATTGGCGCTCGGCGACAAAATGCGCCGCCGCGACAAGCGTTTCGCCGGCCGATCCGAACGGGGCGAGCAGCGCATCGGCCTCTCCGACCAGCCGGGACAGTTCTCCGCGTGCCCAATCCTGCCCGTGCAGGCTGACCAGCGTCGCCTTGCCCGCGACTGCGTCCTTTCCGGTGGCCTTGCCCATTGCATCCGCGGTCTGTGTCACGTCGAGCAGGTCGTCGGCGAGTTGAAAGGCTCGGCCGATCACTTCGCCGAAGTCACGCATCCGGGCCAGCTCCGCCTGTCCGGCACCGCCGATCACGGCGCCCGCCTCACAGGCGAACCGGATCAGCGCGCCGGTTTTCATCGACTGCAATGTCACGATGCCCCGCTCGTCCGGTTTCATTCCCGGCGCGGCGAGGTCGAGCGCCTGCCCTCCCGCCATTCCGCCGAGGCCGGCGGCTCGCGCCAGCCGCCTGGCAAGGTCGGCTCGAACATCGCCGCCAAGCCCGTTGGTCGGATCGGTAACGAGGTCGAAGGCAAATGTCAGCAGGCTGTCGCCGGCGAGGATTGCCGTCGCCTCGTCGAATGCCCTGTGCACCGTGGGCAGGCCGCGACGCATGTCGTCGTCGTCCATCGCGGGCAGGTCGTCGTGAATCAGCGAATAGCAATGAACGCATTCCAGCGCAGCCGCGACGGGCAGCGATCGCGCCTCGTCGGCGCCGAACAGCCTGGCCGTCTCCATGACGAGAAAAGGCCGGAACCGTTTGCCGCCATTCAGCACACCATGACGGATCGCTGCCATGAGGTGTTCCGGCCGAACGATCTCGCCTTCGAGAGCCGTGCTGCCGAGAACCCGGTCGAGATAGGCCTCCACCTGCCCGGCTCGGGCTGACAAGGCTCGGGAAAACGCGGTTTCAAGCATGGCCTTCCGATGGCCGCTTGCGGCCGCCGGGTCAAGCCCGAAGGCGTGCCCGGGTGCAATCCGGTTGCGGCATCGGCCGGTTTTGCATAGGAAACGCCGGTCGGCGCGCGGAAGGTCCGGCGCGCAAGCTCCAGGGCGGACGCATTGGCCACAGGCGATAAGACTTCCAGATCGGCGGGACGGAAAGGCCGGAAGGTCCGTACTCGTGCGAAAAATGCGAAAAGAAGTCGTTCGTTCGCCGAACGGCTTCGCGCCGCGGCAATGCCGTGGCTGAGACGCCTCGCGATCATGGCGGCCGTTCTCGTCGTCCTGCCGTTCCTGCTGGCGGCGGTCTACCGCCTGGAATTCCTCCACCCCGTATCCACTCTGATGCTGCGCGACCTGGCAGCGCTGGAGGGATATGAAAGGGACTGGGTGGAGCTGGAAGACGTGGCGCCGGTTCTTGTCCGCTCCGTGGTCATGTCCGAGGATGGCCGGTTTTGTCGCCATCACGGCGTCGACTGGGGTGCGATTAACGTGGTGATAGACGAGGCACTCGATGGCGAGGGCCTGCGTGGCGCTTCCACCATAACCATGCAGACGGCCAAGAACCTGTTCCTGTGGCCGAGCCGTTCCTTCATCCGCAAGGGGTTGGAGATCCCGCTGGCACTGTGGATCGATCTTGTCCTGCCGAAGAAGCGCATAATGGAGATTTACCTGAACATAGCCGAGTGGGGCGACGGCATTTACGGCATCGAGGCCGCGAGCTGGATTCGATTCGGCCGACCGGCCTCCGAGCTGACCGCGCGCCAGGCCGCCCTGCTCACGGTCAGTCTGCCGAATCCGCATGCGCGCGATCCGGCAAATCCTGGCGCCGGGCTGCAGCGCCTCGCCGGTATCATCGAACGCCGCGCGGCAAAGTTCGGCGGGCATGCCGACTGCCTGTTTTGACGTCGGTTCGGCAGACCGGAAAATTTCACGGCCGAGTCTGGTCAAGCGGCCCGCGACCGTGTATAGGCGCGCAATCTTTTCATGATCATGTCGGGCGCCTGTCGGCCCTGTAGGCCGACAGATCGATACGTCTGGCGAAGTTGGAGACCGAGAATGGCTGTTCCGAAGCGAAAAGTGACCCGCTCCAAGCGTGGCATGCGTCGTTCAGCAGACGCGCTGAAAAACCCGACCTATGTCGAGGACAAGGATTCCGGCGAACTGCGCCGTCCGCATCACATTGACCTGAAAACGGGCATGTATCGTGGCCGCCAGGTCCTGACGCCCAAGGAAGGCTGAGCCGCCTTCCTCGATCCGATCAATCGGAAACCCAGGCCCGCGTTCCTTCCGGATCGCGGGTTTTCGTCGTCATGCCTCGGGATGGCTACTTGTCGATCTCCGCGGCCATGATGGCAATGGCTTTCTGATAGACGCCGGCTGCGTTCCACCCCTGGATGGCGCGAAAATTCGGTTGTCCGGGCTGATAGCCAGCGCCACGCCTCCAGCCATGCGCGCTCAGGAAGTTCGCCGTCGATGCCAACGCGTCCCATTGCGAGCCCGCCAGGTCGATCCGCCGATTTCCGTCGCCGTCGACGGCATATTTCAGTACGTTAGCCGGCAAAAACTGCGTATGGCCGATCTCGCCATGCATCGCTCCCTTGGTGCCAGCCGAGATCACGCCGCGATCGACGAGCTTCAACGCTGCATTGAGATGCTCGGTGAAGAAGTCGCTGCGCCGGCAGTCATAGGCCAGCGTCGCTATGGCAGACACGACATTCGCGTTGCCCATGAAGCGGCCGAACCCGGTTTCCATGCCGTGGATGGCAAGCAGCGGCCCGGCCGGCACGCCGTATTCGCGCTCGATCGCGGTGAAGAAGCGCTCGTTCGCGGCCTTGCGCCGGCGGCCTTGTGAAATGATCGTGGCTGCGCCACGTACCTTCATGAACTTGTCGAGGGAATAGTTGAAGCTCTTCTGGCTCCTGTCCGCGGCTATGGTCTTTGTCGCATACCGGGTGGCCGCGAGCGCCTTCAGGCCTTTCGTGCCGATGCCCTTCGCCTTCGCCTCCGCGGCGAATTGCCGCTTCCAGGTGTCAAAGCCGCCGGCATTGTTCCCGCACTGGGCAGCCTGGGCGGGAGCACCGTGCAGCATTGTCAGGGCAATAACGTAGGGCATCAGTCGCGCCAGTTTCGATATCATTCCTATTCCTCCAGGCGTACGATCATTGCTGCCCCGCCGGAACATGCCCGATTTGCGGCGCCGTGTCAGTCTCGCAGTTGCAAAAAACCGCTAGCGTTTGCCGAAAATCGCCGTTCCGACACGCACGCTGGTCGCGCCGAAACCGATAGCCGTCTCGAAGTCGCCCGACATGCCCATCGACAATCTCTCGATCCCGTTATCCTCCGCCAGCTTGCGCAGCAGGGCAAAATGCGGTCCGGGATTCTCGTCGAAAGGCGGTATGCACATCAGACCCTCGATCTCCAGGCCGAGCTCCTCGCGGCACATGCCTAGAAAATCCGCGCAGTCATCCGGCGCGATACCCGCCTTCTGCGGTTCCATCCCGGTATTCACCTCGACATAGAGCCGCACGGTCCTGCCCTGCCTTTCCAGCTCGTTCGCGATCGACCGGGCAATCTTCTCGCGGTCGACCGTCTGGATTACGTCGAACAGCGCGACCGCTTCCCGGGTCTTGTTGGACTGCAAGGGTCCGATCAGGTGCAATTCGGTTCCGGGATAGTCGTCCCTGAGCCCGGGCCACTTGCCCTGTGCTTCCTGCACCCGGTTTTCGCCGAACACCCGGTGGCCCGCCTCCAGCACCGGACGGATGGCGTCGGCATCGAAAGTCTTTGACACGGCAATCAGCTCGACGCTGCCCTGCGCACGCCCTGCTTCGCGCTCCGCCTTCGCGATCCGGGTTTTCACGTCTTCCAGTCGTTCGACCGCGTTCATGGCTGTCTCCGGCTTCGCCTGCCGGCCTCCACGGCCGGCCATGTGTTGACGGCTTGCCCATTTACCGGCAAGAGACCGTTGATTTGTATCGTGGCGCAAACTGCACGCCGCCACGCAGAATTCAAGAGTTTCTGGCAGCATGGCAACCGAACGTTACAATCCGCGCGAAGTCGAACCCAAATGGCAGAAGGCTTGGGCCGAGGCCCGGCTTTTCGAGGCCGACAACGATGATCCGCGGCCGAAATACTATGTCCTGGAGATGTTTCCCTATCCGTCGGGACGCATCCATATCGGTCACACCCGCAACTACACCATGGGCGACGTGGTTGCGCGGCACCGGCGGGCGCTCGGCTACAATGTCCTGCACCCGATGGGCTGGGACGCATTCGGCATGCCCGCCGAGAACGCGGCCATGCAGAACAAGGTCCATCCGGGCAAGTGGACCTACGACAATATCGCAACCATGCGGGAACAGCTGAAACTGATGGGGCTGTCGATCGACTGGTCACGCGAATTCGCCACCTGCGACGTCGACTACTACCATCGCCAGCAGATGCTGTTTCTCGATTTCCTCGACAAGGGTCTCGTCTATCGCAAGCAGTCCAAGGTCAACTGGGATCCGGTGGACATGACCGTGCTCGCGAACGAGCAGGTCATCGACGGATGCGGATGGCGCTCGGGCGCCCCGGTGGAACAGCGCGAACTGACCCAATGGTTTTTCCGGATCACCGATTTCAGCCAGGACCTGCTCGATTCGCTGGACACGCTCGACGGATGGCCGGAAAAGGTTCGGGTGATGCAGAAGAACTGGATCGGCCGGTCCGAGGGCCTGCAGATCCGCTGGGAACTGGTGCCGGAGACGTCACCGGCCGGCGAGACCGAGCTCGAGGTCTATACCACGCGCCCGGACACGATCTTCGGCGCATCCTTCATGGCGATCGCCGCCGACCATCCGCTGGCGAAGAAGGCTGCCGCGGCCAATCCGGAACTCGCCGCCTTCTGTCACGAATGCCGCCGGCAGGGTACGTCGGTTGCCGAGCTGGAAACGGCCGAGAAGAAGGGCTTCGATACCGGTATCCGCGTCGTCCATCCCTTTGATCCGTCATGGACGCTGCCGGTCTATGTCGCCAATTTCGTGCTGATGGACTATGGCACGGGCGCCATTTTCGGCTGCCCCTCGGGCGACCAGCGCGACCTCGATTTCGCCAACAAGTACGGCTTGCCCGTCATCCCTGTGGTCATGCCGGGCGATGCCGATGCGGAAAGCTTCCGGATTACCGAGGAAGCCTATGTCGGTGACGGCGTGATGATCAATTCGCGCTTCCTCGATGGCCTGACCCCGAAGGCGGCTTTCGAGGAAGTGGCCAAAAGACTCGAGAGTGTCGATCTCGGCGGCCGCCCGCAGGCCGAGCGAAAGGTACAGTTCCGCCTGCGCGACTGGGGCATTTCGCGCCAGCGTTACTGGGGCTGTCCGATTCCGGTGATTCACTGTGACGAGTGCGGCGTCGTGCCGGTACCGCGATCGGACCTGCCGGTAAAGCTGCCCGAGGACATCGATTTCGAGAAGCCGGGCAATCCGCTCGACCGCCATCCGACCTGGCGGCATGTCGACTGCCCGAAATGCGGCAAGCCGGCCCGACGCGAAACGGATACGATGGACACCTTCGTCGACTCATCCTGGTATTTTGCCCGGTTCACGGCGCCCGGCGCGGACAACCCGACGGATCCGGAAGCGGCTAACGACTGGCTTCCCGTTGACCAGTATATTGGCGGCATCGAGCACGCGATCCTGCACCTGCTCTATTCGCGCTTCTTCACACGCGCCATGCGCGAAACCGGCCATCTCGATCTCGCCGAGCCGTTCAGGGGCTTGTTCACCCAGGGAATGGTCGTGCACGAGACCTACAGGACCGGAAGCGGCTCGGATATCCGATGGCATTCGCCTTCGGAGATACGATTGGAGGAATCCGGGGGAGCGCGCCGCGCATTCCTGGTCGAAACGGGCGAGGAGGTCGAAATCGGCAGCCTCGAGAAGATGTCGAAATCCAAGAAGAACACGATCGGGCCGGAGGAAATCACCCAGAGCTACGGTGCCGATACCGCCCGCTGGTTCATGCTCTCAGATTCGCCGCCCGATCGGGACGTCGAGTGGAACGACCGTGGCGCCGAGGGTGCCCACCGCTTCGTTCAGCGGATCTGGCGTATCGTGTCCGGAGCTGCACCCCGCCTTGCTGCCGGCGATGCAGCCGGCGCCTCGGGCGACGCCCTTGC
Organism: Oricola thermophila; assembly: GCF_013358405.1. Lineage (NCBI taxonomy): Bacteria > Pseudomonadati > Pseudomonadota > Alphaproteobacteria > Hyphomicrobiales > Ahrensiaceae > Oricola > Oricola thermophila. The sequence continues at coordinate 3,318,797 of NZ_CP054836.1, read as the reverse complement.
CATGCGCAGGTCGGCACACAAGGCGCTCAAGGCGGTCGGCGAGGACTTCGAGAAACTTGCTTTCAACCGCGCCATTGCCCGCGTTCACGAACTGGTAAACGAGATCGCTCCAGCCGTCGACAAGGCGGTTTCCGGCTCCAGCGCCGACAAGGCCGCCGCGCACGAGGCATTGTCGATCCTTGTACAGGTCATCGCGCCCGTCATGCCGCATTTGGCCGAGGAGTGCTGGCACGCACTGGGCCATACACGTATGGTTGCGGAAACGCCGTGGCCGCAGTTCGATCCGTCTCTCGTCGAGGAAAACACCGTGACCTTGCCGGTCCAGATCAACGGCAAGAAGCGCGGCGAGATCGTCGTGGCCAAGGATGCGGACAAGGATGTTGTCGAGAAATCGGCGCTGGAGGCCGATTTCGTCGTCCATCATCTGGGCGGTACGAATCCAAAGAAAGTCATTGTGGTTCCGAACCGCATAGTGAACATTGTCGCTTGATGGAATCGGGGACCGGCACGGCATGAAGAGAACAATTGCACGCCTCGCACTGGCCGCACTGGCTGCTTCGCTGCTGGCCGGATGCACCATACAGCCCCTCTATGCACCGGCACCGCGCAGCGATGCGAGGCAAGGTTCGGCGCTTGCAGCGATAGATATTAAGCCGGTTAATGAACGCGTCGACCAGGAACTGCGCAACCATTTGATCTTCCTTTTAAGCGGCGGCGCCGGGCAACCCTCGGATGCCGCCTACGAGTTGACGCTGGACGCCAGCGCGCGAAGTGCCGGAGCGCTTCTCTCCCAATCGTCGACGTCCGATGGCGAGCCGACGGCGCGCACGGTAACGGTGACGGCAAGCTACGATCTTGTCCGTATCGCCGACGGTTCGACGGTTTCGAGCCGCAACGCGACCGCGTCCGCTTCGTTCGACGTGTCTCTCCAGGAGTTCGCCAACATTCGCGCAGAGCGCGACGCCGAAAACCGCGCCGCCCGGGAAGTCGCCGAACAGCTGCATGCCTTGATTGCTGCCGATCTGAAACGCGCCGGAGCGATCTGACAGCCGGGGAGGCGCCCGTGAGCGAGCTGAAAGCCGGCGAAGTCGACCGTTTTCTGAAGAACCCGGATCGGGGGCGGGTCCTCTATCTCGTCTACGGACCGGATCGCGGTCTCGTTTCCGAACGCGCGGAAATCCTCGCGAAATCCACCGGTATCGATCTGTCCGACAGTTTCTCGACACTGAAAGTCGATGCAAACGAGCTCGCCGGCGATCCGGTACGGTTGATCGACGAGGCCTATACGGTAGGCATGTTCGGCGGTGACCGTCTCATCTGGCTCCGCAATGCCGGCAACCACAAGGAAATCACGGCCAATATCGAGAGAATTCTCCGGGACCCGCCGGAAGGCGTGCGGCTTGTTGTCGAGGCGGGCGACCTCAAGAAGGGCACGGGCTTGCGCGCCGTTGTGGAGAAATCGCCGAACGGCATTACCCTTCCTTGCTACACGGACAACGCCACTGCGCTTAACACGCTGATAGACAACACCTTTTCAGAGTCAGGCCAGCGGCTTACGCTCGATGCGAGACGATATATCCAGGAACATATCGGCGGCGACAGGCGAGCCTCGCGCGGCGAGCTGGAAAAGCTGGTGCTCTATGGCCTCGGCGAGCAGGAAATCACCCTTGACATGGCACGCGCCTGTATTGGCGACGCGTCATCCACTTCCTATGACGACATCGTTGACGCGGTTATCACGGGCCGCCTGGCCGATTTCGACGAATCCATGCAGGCATTTCTATCGGCGGGTTCGAATCCGCAACCGATGCTTTCTGCCGCCATTCGCCAGTTCCAGCAGCTGGACCTCTTGCGAGCGGAAATGGACAGGAGCGGCCGGCCCGCCTCGGCCGTCGTCGCGAGTGCGAAGCCACCTGTATTCTTCGCCCGCCGCAAGACTGTCGAACTGGCGTTGACACGCTGGACGGCAAGCGGAATACGCCAGGCGTTGCGCCGGCTTCATGAATGCGTTCTGGAAAGCCGCATGAACGCGACGCTTGCCGTGCCGGTCGCACATACGGCATTGCTGGCTATAACCATTCAGAGCGCACGCCGTCGTTAGCCGGATAACTAATTAGGGTTTAGACCCCTTGCAGCCGATGGCAAAGCGCGTCGAGCTGGTCCAGGGTCTTGTAACGAACCTTGAGTTCGCCGCCGTTCTTGCCATGCGCGATCTCGACACGCAGGCCGAGCTGGTCGGTCAGCAGCTTCTCCAGCGCAAGCGTGTCCGCGTCCTTTTCCTTCGGCGCCCGCTTCGCTTCATTTCCGCCTTCCGGCGTCGGATTGCCCTGCGCGAGCGTCTCCGCCTGACGAACAGACAGGCCTTCGTCAACGATACGCCTGGCCAGGCCTTCCGGATCGGGCGCCGTCACGAGGGCGCGGGCATGACCGGCCGACAATTCGCCGTTGCCGACCATGGACTGCACCTGCCGCGGTAGCTTGAGCAACCGCAACGTGTTGGCAACGTGGCTGCGGCTCTTGCCGATCACGTCTCCAAGGTCGGCCTGGGTATAGCTGTACTCGTCTATCAGCTTCTGGTATCCGGCCGCCTCCTCGATCGGATTGAGATCGGCGCGCTGGACGTTCTCGATGATTGCCAGTTCGAGGGCGACCTTGTCGTCCACGTTGCGGATGATGACCGGAATCTCGGTCAATCCGGCCCTTTGTGCAGCGCGCCAGCGCCGTTCGCCAGCTATGAGTTCATAGACCCCGCCGTTCCCGGGCTGCTCGCGCACGACGACGGGCTGGATAATGCCGTGTTCGCGGATCGAGGCCGCGAGATCTTCCAGCTCGTTCTCGGAGAATTCACGCCGCGGGTTGTTGGGATTGCGAACAACGAACTCGATCGGCAGGATTCGGTCGGAAGCCTGCGGCTCAGGTGCTTCCTCGACGGGTTGATCCATTTCCCCGATCAGGGCGGCGAGGCCGCGGCCAAGGCGTTTTCGGGAAGCGTCGTCTGCCATGTCTGATCCGTCGTTTGTTCCGTTCGTGTGTGCAATCGCTTCACTTACGCCGCTGCCAACTGGCGTTCGCGGCGGATGACCTCCGAGGCAAGCTGGAGATATGCCTGGCTTCCTGCACAATTGAGATCGTAGAGAATAGCCGGCTTTCCATGCGACGGCGCTTCCGAGACGCGCACGTTTCTCGGTATGACCGTTTGGTAGACCTTGTCGCCCAGATGCGCCCGAACGTCCTCGACCACCTGGAGCGCGAGATTGTTGCGCTTGTCGAACATTGTCAGCACGATGCCCTGTATCTTCAGGCTGGGATTGATCGACCCCTTGACCTGGTCGACCGTCTTGAGGAGCTGGCTCAGGCCTTCAAGCGCAAAGAACTCGGTCTGCAGCGGCACCAGAATGGAATGTGCCGCGGCCATGGCGTTGAGGGTTAGAAGGTTGAGCGAGGGCGGGCAATCCACGAGTACATAGGTAAAACGCGACGCGACACGGCCGAGCGCGGAGCGGAGGCGGAACACCCGGTCCTGCGCCCCCGAAATTTCCATCTCGACGCCAAGAAGATCCATGGTCGACGGCACGATTGACAGGTTCGGCACCGCGGTCGGTATCGCCGCATCGAGGGCATCGACCTCGCCGAGAAGAACGTCGTAGGACGAGATCTCCCGGTCTTCCCGATCAATGCCGAGCCCGGTCGATGCGTTCCCCTGCGGATCGAGATCGACGATCAGCACCTGTTCGCCGATTGCTGCCAGTGCCGTTGCCAGATTGATCGCCGTGGTCGTCTTGCCCACACCGCCCTTCTGATTCGCTATCGTGATCACGCGGCAATTGTCCGCCATGCGAAAGTCCTCGAAATCGGAAACGTTTCACGCTGGCCGTGATCGCAGACCGGTTATATCCAGGATAACGGACTCCGGGTCGATCCGGCTGCCATGTCTTACCAGATCGAATGTCCATTTGGCACGGCTTTCTTCGATCTCGCCGGCATATCCACGGCCTTTGTGAAACAGCGCTCGCGACCCGTGCTGAAGCCAGTCAGACGACAGGTCGAACAACTTGGGCAGCCCGGCCAGCGCACGCGCGGTAACGATTTCCGGCGCCGCGATCCGCGATACGACATCCTCGATTCGCGCGGAATGGACGACTGCGGAGGGCGCGCAGCAGGCCTTCACCGCCTGCAGGAACGCCGTCTTCTTCCGGTTGCTCTCCACCAGCTCGACGCGGGCGCCCGGCACATCCTGCAGCAGGATCGCGATCACCATGCCGGGAAAACCGCCACCGGAACCCAGGTCCACCCAGTGGCGCGCGTCCGGCGCAATTTCGAGCAACTGCGCGCTGTCTGCCACATGGCGGCGCCAGAAGTCCTTCTGCGTGGACGGCGCAGTCAGGTTGATCCGTGAAGACCACTTTTCGTAGAGCGCCGCATAGTCTTCCAGCCTGGTGCGTGTTTCACGTGAAACATTTGCAAGAATTTCGGGCCAGTCGCCCGGTGCCATTTCGGAAGCGACTCGGTTCGTCATGCCACCCGGCTCGCTTTGCGCCGCCGCTGCTGGATATGCGCCACAATCAGACCGAGAGCGGCCGGCGTGATTCCCTCGATACGTTGCGCTGCGGCAAGAGTTTCAGGTTTCCGCATTTTGAGCTTTTGCTTAAGCTCGTTGGAAAGCCCGGCAATCCGGTCGTAATCGAGGTCGACCGGTATAGCCGTACGCTCCTCTTTCCGCACTGCGGCTATGTCTGCCGCCTGCCGCTTCATGTAGACGGCATACTGTGCCTCGATTTCCAACCTCTCGAGAACGTCGGCCGGAAAGTCGCCGAATTCCGGCCATATCCCCCGGATATCGGACATTATGATATTCGGATAGGCCAGAAGGTCATAGGCGGATCGGCGGACGCCGTCCTGATTGATTTCGAGTCCGAACCGACCGGCTTCCTGCGGTGTCAGCGTACGGTTTCGTGCGAGGGATCGTGCCCGATCAAGTCGTTCCGTCATCGAATCGAAATGGCGCCTTCTGGTTTCACTGACCAGCCCCAAATCGACTCCCTTGGGTGTCAGCCGCAGATCCGCGTTGTCGACCCGCAACGACAGCCGGTATTCGGCTCGCGATGTGAACATGCGATAGGGCTCGGAAACACCGTGCGTGGTCAGATCGTCGATCATCACGCCGATATAGGATTCTGTCCGGCTGAAGATAACGCGATCCTGGCCACCCGCGAGCCGCGCCGCATTGAGTCCCGCGACCACGCCCTGGGCGCCGGCTTCCTCGTAACCCGTCGTGCCGTTGATCTGGCCCGCCAGAAAGAACCCGTGCACCCCCCGCAGCTGCAAGACACTGTCCAGGGCACGGGGATCGACGTGGTCATACTCGATCGCGTAGCCGGGCTGAAGCATCACGGCATCCTCGAGACCCGGTATTGTCTTGAGAAAGCAAAGCTGCACGTCCTCCGGCAACGAGGTGGAAATCCCGTTCGGATAGACGGTATCATCGTCCAGGCCTTCCGGCTCGAGGAAGACCTGGTGTCCGTCGCGCTCGCCGAACCGTATGATCTTGTCTTCGATCGAGGGGCAATAACGCGGCCCGACGCCCTTGATGTTGCCCGAATACATCGCGCTTCGACCGAGATTTTCCTCGATTATGCGATGCGTATCCGGTGTAGTCCTCGTGACACCGCATTCGATCTGCGGATTGACGATCCTCTCTGTCATGGTCGAGAAGGGCACGGGCTCGTCATCCGCAAGCTGCTTCGACAGCTCCGCCCAGCGGATCGTCCGACCGTCAAGCCGCGGTGGCGTACCGGTCTTCAGCCGGCCCAACGGAACACCGAGCCGCTCCAGGGTGCGGGACAGTCCGTGGCTTGGCCTCTCACCCATCCGCCCCGCGGGCATGGTCCGGTCGCCGATATGGATCATCCCGCGCAGAAATGTCCCGGTAGTCAGAACGACAGCTCCGCATTGCAGCTTGGAGCCATCTGCCAGCACTGCACCCCGGACCGCATTCCCGTCGTCGAGCAATATGTCCACGACTTCGCCCTCGATGACCTCGAGGCCTGCAATCGCGCCGATTTCCGCCTGCATCGCATCCCGGTAGAGCTTGCGATCGGCCTGGGTCCGCGGTCCGCGCACGGCCGGGCCCTTGCGTCGGTTGAGCATCCGGAACTGGATTCCCGCCATGTCGGCCACCCGACCCATCAGTCCGTCGAGGGCGTCGATCTCGCGCACGAGATGCCCCTTGCCCAAACCGCCGATCGCCGGATTGCAGGACATTGTGCCGATGGTCGAGAACGAATGCGTAACAAGGGCGGTCTTGGCGCCGGTCGCCGCCGACGCACGAGCGGCCTCGCAGCCGGCATGGCCGCCGCCGATCACGATAACATCGAATTTGCGCTTCATGGATTTCGCTTTCCCGGTCACGGCGGAAATGCAGCAGGATCGTTCCCGCGTCAAGGTGCCGGGTGTTTCACGTGAAACATATCGCGACGGGACCCCTCTTCAGCCAGTCCGATAACGGCCTGTTTCACGTGAATCACTTGCCGACGCAAAACTCGGAGAATATGACACCGAGGACATCCTCGACCCCGTGCTGACCCGTGATCCTGCCAAGACTGAACGCTGCCCGCCGCAACGATTCGGCCCGCAGTTCGAGCCCGTCGCCCCGAAACGAAAGCGCCGCCTCGATGTCCCGAAGCGCCAACCGCAGGTTGTCGAGGTGCCGTTGACGCGTTGGAAGCGTGCTGACATCCCTGCCGACGGTTTCACTCAAATGTTTCTCAAGCGAATCGAATAGCGGTTTCAGCCCTTCTTCGGTCTTCGACGATATGGTGAGAACGTCATCTTCCCTGCAGGTCCTGCCGAGATCCGACTTTGTAAGTACCCTCCAGACCGGTACGCCGCCAAAGTCCCCGACAAAATCCCACCTCCCGGTTTCCGAAAGATGCAGAACCAGGTCCGCCTCCGAGGCGCGGGCAAGTGCGCGTCGAATACCTTCCGCCTCTATCGCGCCGGCATTCTCGCGTATTCCCGCGGTGTCCGTGATGATCACGAGCTGACCGCTCAGGGACAGCCGCGTTTCCAGCACGTCCCGCGTCGTCCCAGGCTCATCGGACACGATCGCGACATCGCTTCCCGCAAGGGCGTTCAGCAGGCTCGACTTTCCGGCATTCGGGGGACCGATGATCACGATCCGGAACCCTTCGCGAACCGCTGCCGCGCGCTTCGCGCCCGCCATATGCGAGCGCATTTCCGCCGCCAGCCGCTCCATGTCGTCCCATACCTGCTCCGATACGGAACCGGGAACATCGTCTTCATCGGCGAAATCGATTTCCGCCTCGATCATCGCGCGGGCATGCAGCAGGCGCTCTTGCCAGGATTCGTAGAGTTGCCGCAACGCGCCCGAGGCCTGTGCCATGGCGAGTACACGCTGGGATTCCGTTTCCGCACCTATCAGGTCGGCAAGCCCTTCCGCGCCTGTGAGATCGAATTTGCCGTTGGCAAATGCACGCCGGGAAAACTCGCCCGCTTCGGCAATACGCAAACCCTCCAGTTCCGACAGCACGGAAAGCAGCCGGTCTATGACCGCGCGTCCGCCATGCAGGTGAATCTCGGCGCAATCCTCGCCGGTAAAACTACCCGGGCCCGGAAACCAGAGCACCAAGCCCCTGTCGATGATTGCACCGTTCCGGTCACGAATCGATCGGAGCGAGGCGACCCGTGGTTCCGGCAATCCACCCGTCAGGGTCTCGATCACCGCACCGGCTTGCGGTCCGGACAGCCGTATGACAGCAACACCCGATGGCGGGGCGCCGCTCGACAATGCGAAAATCGTGTCCATATCGTTACCAGGCCGAATCGAAAGGGATGTTCATTTGTCCGTCATCGCAGAAAACAGGCTTGCCGCCTCCGCCAGCCCATACCTACTGCAACACAAAGACAATCCTGTCCACTGGCAGCCGTGGGACGAGGCTTCGCTAGCCGCGGCACGCGAATACGACATGCCGATCCTGGTTTCCGTCGGCTACGCGGCCTGTCACTGGTGCCACGTCATGGCCCACGAATCCTTCGAGGACGCTGAAGTCGCCGCGCTGATGAACCGGCTCTACGTCAACATCAAGGTGGACAGGGAGGAGCGCCCCGACATCGACCAGTACTGCATGGCCGCATTGACCGCGATGGGCGAACAGGGCGGCTGGCCATTGACAATGGTGCTGACGCCGGACGGAAAGCCCTTCTGGGGCGGGACATATTTCCCGAGGGAACCGCGATACGGGCGTCCCGGTTTCAGGAATGTGCTCGTCCAGGTGGAGGCAGCATTCCGACAGCGTCGGAACGATATCGAGATGAACGCACAGCGCCTGCGCAACCACCTGAAGGAGCAGCTTGCCGGCGACACCGAACCGGCCGCGATCACCATGGACACGGTTCGCGGCTTCTCCAGGCAGGTCGCGAAGATGTACGACCCCGAAGCAGGCGGCTTGGCCGGCGCCCCGAAATTCCCGAATGCGCCGTTTCTGGAAACATTGTGGCGCGCCTGGCTGCGCGACGGGGACGTCGACGCCCGCGACCGCTTCCTGGAGACGCTCACCGCGATTTCGCTGGGCGGCATTTATGACCATGTCGGCGGCGGGCTGGCCAGGTACGCGGTCGACGGCAAATGGCTCGTACCTCATTTCGAGAAGATGCTATACGACAACGCCCATTTCATCCGGCACTGCATTTGGGCGCATGCCGAAACCGGATCTGATTTGTTCCGGTTGCGAATCGAGGAAACGATCGCGTGGCTGATCGAGGACATGATCATGCCGACCGGTGGTTTTGCCGCGAGCCTTGATGCCGATTCGGAAGGCGAGGAAGGCAAATACTACGTCTGGTCACGGGAAGAGGTCGAAGCCGTGCTGGGCACCGATGCGCCGGAATTTGCCCGCATCTACGACATTTCCCCCGAAGGAAACTGGGAGGGACGAAACATACCCAACCTTTCAGGGCTCGGGAGAGATCCCGGCCGCGCCGCAAGTGAAGTGCTCCGGCACGCCGAAAGCCGCGCCCGACTGCTGAAGTTCCGCCAGTCCCGCGTTCCGCCCGGCCGCGACACCAAGGTGCTGGCGGACTGGAACGGCTATGCAATCCGCGCCATCGCCGAGGCCGGGCGCTATTTCGGTTCCGAATCGTGGACCTCCCTCGCAGCCGACCAATACCGTCACCTGATGACGATTCTGCACGGCGAGCATCGGCTGGCCCATGTCTTCGATGGCGAAAAGGCCAGCGACTTCGGTTTCGCGATCGACTACGCCGCCATGATAGGCGCCGCCCTCGCACTCAACGAAGCAACAGGAAGCCCCGACTACATGGAAGACGCACGCATCCTGTCGGAAAAGCTGCGGCGCAATCATTTCGATAGCGAATCGTGTGCGGGGTTCTGGATGCAGGAGCGGGATCGCAACGATATCCCGATGCTGACCTGGAACGACCTGGACGAAGCCAGCCCTTCGGCCACCGCCCAGGCCATCGACGCCCTGTCCCGGCTCGCGACCGCAACGGACGACAGTTCGCTGGCTTCCCTCGTGGACGGTCTGACGGCCAGCGCCGCCAGCCGGATACTGAAAACCCGTTTCGGCCAGGCCGGCTTCTTCAATGCCACGGACACGGTTCTGGCGGCGCGGAAGCTGGTTGTGGTGGGCACCGGCCCGGAGGTGGACTCCTTGTGGCGTTCCGCGTGCCGCCATCCACATCCGGGACGCATTGATGTCCGACTGCCGAACGGGCCGGATGCCCGGCGCTATCCCGCCGACGGCGCCTATCTCTGTGCCGGAATGCAATGCACGCCGCCGGCCACTACCGACGACGAGCTCAAAGGGCTGTTGCGTGAAGGATTCTGAATCCGGCTCACGAATCCGGCAAACGAGTCGATCAGGCGTTCATGGAATCGAAGAATTCGCCGTTGTTCTTCGTCTGCTTGAGCTTGTCTATGAGGAATTCGATCGCATCCGTCGTACCCATCGGCGCGAGAATGCGGCGCAGCACGAATATCTTCTGGAGATCCTGGCGCGGAATGAGCAGGTCCTCCTTGCGGGTGCCGGACTTGAGCACATCGATGGCCGGGAAAGTACGTTTGTCGGCGACCTTGCGATCAAGCACGATTTCCGAGTTGCCCGTACCCTTGAATTCCTCGAAGATCACCTCGTCCATGCGGCTTCCGGTGTCGATCAGCGCCGTGGCGATAATCGTCAGTGAGCCGCCTTCCTCGATATTGCGCGCCGCGCCAAAGAAGCGCTTGGGACGCTGCAGCGCATTTGCATCCACTCCGCCGGTCAGCACCTTGCCCGAAGACGGCACGACCGTGTTGTAGGCACGCCCAAGGCGCGTGATGGAATCGAGCAGGATCACCACGTCGCGACCGTGTTCGACCAGACGCTTGGCCTTCTCGATCACCATTTCGGCGACCTGAACGTGGCGCGCGGCCGGCTCGTCGAAGGTCGAAGACACGACTTCGCCGTTCACCGAACGCTGCATATCCGTCACTTCCTCCGGACGCTCGTCAATCAGGAGTACGATCAGGTAGCACTCCGGATGGTTCGCGGTGATCGAATGCGCGATATTCTGCAGGAGCACCGTCTTGCCGGTGCGCGGCGGTGCCACGATCAGCGCGCGCTGACCCTTGCCGAGCGGCGCGACCAGGTCGATGACCCGGGCTGAAAGATCCTTCGACGGAGCGCCCTCGACTTCCATCTTGAACCGCTCGTCCGGATAGAGCGGAGTCAGGTTGTCGAAATGGCTCTTGTGCCGGATCTTTTCCGGATCCTCGAAATTGATCGTGTTGACCTTGAGCAGGGCGAAATAGCGCTCGCCTTCTTTCGGGCCGCGGATCGGTCCCTGCACGGTGTCGCCGGTCTTGAGCGAAAAGCGGCGGATCTGGGACGGGGAGATGTAGATATCATCGGGTCCCGGCAAGTAGTTCGCATTCGCCGAACGCAGGAAGCCGAAACCGTCCTGCAGGATCTCCACGACGCCATCGCCTATGATTTCCACATCGTCGGCGGCCAGCCGTTTCAGGATGGCAAACATCAGTTCCTGCTTGCGCATCACGCTGGCGTTCTCGACCTCCAGGCTCTCGGCGAATTCGACGAGCTCCGTGGCGGACTTGTTCTGGAGGTCCTGTAACTTCATTTGTTGCATGAAAACACGCTTATGTCTGGAAATCGAAAGGGAAAGTGCGGCCCATCTATAGGGGAGGGGATCCCGAGCCGGATTATCTCTCACATAATCTTTCGTGAAACTTACTTCAAGTCACAAAGCGCATATCGCCAAAATCGCCGTCAGAACGGCTTCACGATGACAAGAATGACTATGGCGATCATGAGCAAGGTCGGCACCTCGTTCATCACGCGCCAATATCGCGGCGACCTGTCGTTCCTGTCCTCCGCGAAAAGGCGCACCGCCCGCGAATAGATGCCGTGTACGGCCGACAGCGCGATCACCGCGGCAAATTTTCCGTGAAACCAGCCGCTGGAGAAATGGCCGCCGGACCATGCCAGCCACAGGCCGAGCGCCCAGGCGACCGTCATGGCGGGATTCATGATAACCCGAAGCAGCCGGCGTTCCATGACCTTGAAGGTCTCGCTCTGCACCGAGCCGGGCTCGGCGTCGCAGTGGTAGATGAAGAGCCGCGGCAGATACAGCATGCCCGCCATCCAGGCGATGATGGCAACGACATGCACCGCCTTGATCCAGAGATACAGATCGGCGGGATTGAGCCAGAAGATCGCCGATGTGCATGCTGCCAGGACGACGAGCGCGACGATTGCCCTGCGCGCCGCCTTTCGACCGCTCTGTTCCGATATCTCGCTCATGCCTGGCCCCTGACGCGGTTGACCAGGTATCCCACGTCCTCCGGATCGGCCTGGGGCGTGATCCCGTGGCCGAGATTGAAGATAAGCGGACCGTTGCCAAGTGCGTCGAGAATCCTGTCCACACCTTCCCGGATCGCATCCCTGCCGGCAATGACCCGCATCGGATCGAGATTTCCCTGCACGGGCCCTTCCTTTTGCAGTTCGGCGGCAAGCGAAAGCGGTACGGTCCAGTCGAGACCGAGCGCATCCACGCCCGTCTTCTGCCTGTAGTCGCGGTAAAGCGTTCCGGCACCCTTCGGAAACCCGATGATCTTTGCATCAGGCTTCGCTGACCTGACTTTATCCACGATCCGCTTCATGGGCCTGACGCAGAATGCCTCGAAGGTCTCTTCCTCGAGTACGCTTGCCCATGAGTCGAAGACCTGGACCGCGTCAGCACCCTCATCCAGCTGCCGGATGAGATATTCCGCGGACATGTCGGCAAGAATATCGAGCAGCCGTTCCATCGCCGCCCGTTCCCGGTAGCCGAACAGGCGCGCAGGCGCCTGGTCCGGCGTTCCCTTTCCGGCGATCATGTAGGTAGCCACCGTCCAGGGTGCGCCGCAAAAGCCGAGCAGGGTTGTCTCCGCCGGCAGCTCGGCACGCAACCGCCGGACCGTTTCGTAGACGGGTACAAGATGGTCATGCATTCCCGACGCATCGAGTTTTGCTATGCCATCCGCGTCTATCGGATCGAGCCGAGGTCCTTCGCCTTCCACGAACCGTACACCCCGCTTCAGCGCGTCGGGCACGACAAGGATGTCCGAGAACAGGATCGCGGCATCCAGCTCATATCGGTGTATCGGCTGCAATGTTACTTCAACCGCCAGATCCGGCGTGTAGCACAGATCCAGAAAGCCGTTCGCCTTGCTTCGTGTCGCTCGATATTCCGGCAGGTAGCGTCCGGCCTGGCGCATGATCCAGACGGGTGGGGGCGTTACCGTGTCCCCGTTCAGAACTTTCATGATCTTGCGTTCGACCGACATTGTCCCCGCTTTCTGCTCCACATACGGTTTCTAAATAAATTTCAGCGAAGCTGTTTGATGATTCTAGGAGTCTGTGAATAGCAGGTATCCTCGGTTTTGCAGAGATTGGCATTCCGCCGCAGCCTGCGACGCCGGCGGGAAAAAGCATCACATGGTCCTGTGGATGACTGTGGATTGTTTTTTTTTAATAAAAACAATGGTCTATACCAGAATCAGTCAGGGGCCCTGTGGAAAGAAGCTGGCATAGCGAGTACAGCCAAGATATCCACGTTGTTCCCCACTGTGGGGAACCGGAAAGCACCGGGCGGTGAAATGTGGAGAAAGTCGCTGTTTTCCCGGCTCCGCGATCGCCGGCATCCGACAGGCCGGAACTTGTCCACAGTCGCGCACAATCCGGAGCGTCGGGCAGGGCGGACCGCCCGCGCGCTTGCCAAGGCGGACCGGACGGTCTAACCGCTAGCCCGCATCGCAGGGATGAAGACCATGAGCCTCGTTCTCGCCTCGACGAGCCCCTTTCGGGCGGCGATTCTGGAAAATGCCGGCATCGACTTTCGTGCCGAAGGCGCACGGATCGACGAGCGCAGCGTCGAAGCGCCGCTTCTCGAAGCCGATGCAACCGCGGAGGATGTAGCCGCCGTTCTTGCCGAGGCCAAGGCGGCGGATGTTTCCCAGCGCAATCCGGGGGCGCTGGTCCTGGGCGGCGACCAGACGCTTTCCCTGGAAGGCAAGCTCTTCCACAAGCCGGCCGACATGGAAGACGCGCGCTATCATCTCCTGACCTTGTCCGGGAAGACGCATCAGCTCTGGAGTGCGCTCAGCCTTGTCCGGGACGGTGAAACCATCTGGCGTCACGTTTCGGTCGCCAACATGCAGGTGCGCCGGTTGAGTCCGGAATTCATAGGTCGCTACCTGGCACGGATCGGGGATGCCGCGCTCGCGAGCGTGGGCTCGTACCAGTACGAGGGTCTCGGCATACAATTGTTCGAGAGGGTCGACGGTGACTATTACACGATCGTCGGCCTGCCGATCCTTCCGTTGCTTGCCAAGCTTCGCGAACTGGGAGAAATCGATGGCTGATGCCTCCCGCGCCTTTGTGGCGGGTCATCCGATCGCGCATTCCCGTTCGCCCCTTATTCACGGAACCTGGCTCATACGCCACGGGATCGACGGTTCCTACACTGCCCTGGATGTTCCAGCCGAGGAATTTCGCGCGCTCACTGTCGAGCTGCGTTCCGGCAGGTGGGTTGGCGGCAATGTCACCATACCGCACAAGGAAACCGCCTACCAGCTTGTCGACCGTCGGGATGCCGCGGCCGAGGCCATCGGCGCGGTAAACACGCTTTGGCTTGAAGACGGCCTGCTGGTGGGCGGGAATACCGATGCCTATGGCTTCGCCGCCAATCTCGATCAACGGCTGGCTGGCTGGCGGTCGGGCGAGACGGCTCTCGTGCTGGGAGCAGGTGGGGCGTCCCGGGCAATAATCCATGCATTGTTCGAGGCCGGATTCTCGCATGTCGACCTGGTCAACCGCACCGTCGAGAGGGCGGAACGGATCGCGGCGCGTTTCGGAGACAGGGTGACTGCCCGGGGATGGGATGCCGCCGACAGGCTTGTCGGCGCCGCGGATCTGGTCGTCAATACGACACCGCTCGGCATGAAGGGACAGCCGCCGCTCGCGCTCGACTTTGCATCTGCCCGGGCGGATGCGATGGCCACCGATATCGTTTATGTTCCGCTTGAAACGCCGTTCCTTCGACGCGCGGCGGAAGCCGGCCTGAAGACCTGCGATGGTCTCGGCATGTTGCTGCATCAGGCCGTTCCCGGCTTTGCCCGCTGGTTCGGGTGCGTTCCGGAAGTGGACGAAGAATTGCGTGACATAGTCATTGCCGACATGGCGGGAGAAACCGGCACATGATCGTACTCGGTCTTACCGGCTCCATCGGTATGGGCAAGTCCACGACGGCGAGGATGTTCGTCGAGGAAGGCGTACCCGTGCACGATGCCGACGCGACGGTCCATGCCCTTTATGCCGGCAAGGCGGCACCCCTTGTTGAGGAAGCCTTTCCAGGCACGGTGACGGACGGAGTGGTCGATCGGGCCAGGCTCGGCAAACGCGTTCTCGGCAACCCCGAGGCGATGAAACGGCTCGAGGCCATCGTCCATCCGCTGGTTCGCGAAGCGGAAAGCGCCTTTCTCGAGAAGGCACGCGCGGAAGGGCACCGGCTCGCCGTGCTGGACATTCCGCTGCTCTTCGAGACGGGCGGCGCTGACCGGGTCGATCATGTTCTCGTCGTCACGGCGCCGGATTTGGTCCAGCGCGAGAGGGTGATGGATCGGGCCGGCATGACGGAAGAGCGGTTCCGGGAACTTCTCGCCCGGCAGCTCCCCGACGCCGAGAAGCGTCGGCGTGCGGATTTCATCATCGACACTTCTCTGGGCATGGACGCTGCGCGTGCGAAGGTGCGGGACCTCATTCGCGTCCTGACGGCAATGGATCGTGAAAAAGAAGCACGGGAAGACGCCTGAGCGCAGTTGAGCCGGGACCGTCGCACCTGCATCATGGCGGTGAAGCATTTCCGGAAGAAGCAAACCATGCGTGAAATCATTTTCGATACGGAAACGACCGGACTCGATCCGTCGATGGACCGCATTATCGAGATAGGCGCGGTCGAACTGGAAAACCGTTTCATCACCGGGCGGAATTTTCACGTCTATATCAATCCGGAGGGGCGTGAGGTTCATCCTGACGCGCTTGCCGTGCACGGCATTTCCAACGAACAGCTCGCCGACAAGCCCAAATTCTCCGAGATCCTGCAGGACTGGCTGGAATTCACCGAAGGTGCGACCCTTATTGCGCACAATGCCGGTTTCGATGTCGGCTTCTTCAACGCGGAATTCGCCCGCCTCGGTTTTCCGCCGATCGATCCCGACCGCATCGTGGACAGTCTGAGCCTGGCGCGCCGTCGCCATCCGATGGGACCGAATTCGCTCGACGCGCTGTGTCGGCGCTACGGCATCGATAATTCGATGCGCGAGAAACATGGCGCATTGCTCGACAGCGAGCTACTTGCCGAGGTCTATATCGAGCTTGTCGGCGGCAAGCAGGCGGCGTTGAGCCTTGAAATGCGCGACACGTCGGGAAACGGGGACACGGAAGATTCGTCCGACGAGACGATTGTGCTCCGTACCCGCCCGTCGCCGCTTCCGCCGCGCATCTCCGCTGGCGAGATCGAGGCGCATCGCCGGCTCGTCGAGGGACTGGGCGAAAAGGCGCTCTGGCTTGCCGGTACGAAAAAGGGCGGCTGAGCCGCCCTTTCCGTGTAGTCTTGTCTTCCCGGCGTCAGGCCTGGACCTGGCCTTTCGCCTGTTCCTCGGCCATCCGGCGCTGGAACATCTGTGCGAAATCGACGGGATCGATCATCAGCGGCGGGAAACCGCCATTGCGTGTGCAGTCTGCTATGATCTGGCGGGCGAAGGGGAAAAGCATGCGCGGGCACTCGATGAACAGCACCGGAAGGATGTGTTCTTGAGGGAAATTCATCACCCTGAAAACGCCGCCATAAACGAGTTCCACGTTGAACAGGACATTGCCGCCGTCCTCCGCCTTGGCGGTCATTGTCAGCGTCACGTCGTAATCGGATTCTGCAAGCGGATTGGCCTGCACGTTCACGTTGATGTTGATTGCCGGGGCCTTATCGCGCGGGCGCAGGGACAGCGGCGCGCCGGGGCTTTCGAAGGAGAGGTCCTTCACATACTGGGTCAGGACGGACAGCTGCGGTTTCGCCGCGTCCTGCCCTGCTTCTGCCGGCTTTGCGCCGCCATTGTTCTTGCTTTCATTTGCCATCGGTCAAGCCTCGTCCTTGGATTTGCATGCGCGACCCGGCGCATAGGTGAAAACCTTGGCGGCTCGCTAGCATGACCTCGAATGGCTGACAAGGACGCCGGCGGTTCAGGTTCGGCCGTCATTCGACCACGGGCTTTGGGGGTTGGGTTCTTCCCTGTACTCCGCCTCGGACAGGTCTATCGTGTGCGAATCATAGGTTCGGTGCGTTTCGTGGCGGGTCTGGCTTTCCGCGACGACATGAATCCGGCTCTTCAGGAACCGCCAGAGAAGATCGCGCAAGGCGGGTACGAAAAGCAGGAAGCCGAGCGTATCGGTCACGAATCCGGGCGTAAGCAGGAGAATGCCCGCGACGAGTATCATCACGCCGTGCACCAGGTCGCGTCCCGGCATTCGGCCCTGGTCGATCTCGGACCGCATGCGTGTCAGCAGGCCGAAGCCCTGCACGCGCATCAGGATGGATCCGATTACCGCCGTCAGCACGATCATTCCCAGCGTTGTGAAAATGCCGATCTGCGAACCGACGGCGATGAAGACGCCGATTTCCATGAGCGGAATGATCAGCAACATGAAGGGAACGAGGGTAAAGGGCATGGGGCGGACGACTTTCTGTGTTTTGGTTGCCTTAATGTAGTTATTGATTGTGCGATTTGAATGCACGCCATTCATGGTTATATGAAACTGAGAAAATCGACTGTTTAGCGGGACGTTTTATGGAAGGCTCCAACCTAGTCACATTGATCTTCGTCGTCGCCGCGGTGTTCGTGTTCCTGCAGCTGCGCAGCGTGCTGGGCAAGCGCACCGGTCACGAACGGCCGCCTTTCGATCCGTATTCCGGCACCGGGGAATCGCCGGCGGACAAGGGTGCCGAGGCGGCAGAGGCAGACAATGTGATCACATTGCCCGGTCGCGGCGAGGCCAAGGCGGATGCCTATCGCGAGATCGATCGCTTTGCGCCACTCGGTTCGAAAGTGAACGATGGCCTGCGCGCCATCCGGGATGCTTCCGGTGATTTCGACCCCGCATCCTTCCTCTCCGGCGCCAAGATGGCGTACGAGATGATCGTCATGTCGTTTGCCGACGGCGATCGCAAGACGCTCAGGAACCTCCTGTCGAAAGAGGTCTATGACGGTTTTGCGGCCGCTCTCGATGAACGGGAGGCGAAAGGCGAGACCGTTCAGTCCAGCTTTGTCGGTATCGACAACGCCGACGTGACAGCAGCCGAGATGCGCGATACCGAGGCTTTTGTCACCGTCCGTTTCATCAGCCAGCTCATTTCGGTGACCCGGGACCGGGAAGGCACGATCGTCGACGGCGATCCCGATGCCGTGGTCGAGGTCAAGGATGTCTGGACCTTCTCGCGTGATACGCGCAGTCGCGATCCGAACTGGCGTCTTGTCGCGACCGAATCCGAGGACTGATGCCGTATTCATGTGGAGGTTGCGACCGCTCCCCTTCGATGCATTGTCCGGGTGGGCGGAGGACGACCATGCAGCCGCCCTGCGGACTTTCTCGCGACATGCGAATCGGCCGGCGGGAGAAAGCTATCGCTGCGGCACGATCGGCATAACGCCTGAAAGCCTGGAACCGCTCTTTGAGCGCGCCACCGAACCTGCGGCGTTGGCCGATCCCCGCGGCTTCTTCGAGGCCCATTTCGACTGTTGTGCGCTCGTCGGTTCCGACAGGGAGCGGGGCTTCGTCACCGCGTTCTACGAGCCCAGGATCGGTGTCTCTCGCACGCGAACGGAGCGTTTCCGGGAACCATTCTACCGGCGTCCGGACGATCTGGTTCCGGTCACGTCGGAAAACCGGCCTTCCGGATGGGACGAGGCTTGGCGGTTTGCGCGTCGCGCGGCCGACGGCACGCTGTTGCACTATCCCGACCGGGCGGCGATCGATGCCGGCTGGCTCGAGGGGCGCGGTCTCGAGATCGCCTGGGCCGAGGATCCGGTGGATGTCTTCTTCGCCCACGTCCAGGGAGCCGCGCGGCTCGAATTCGTTGACGGCGGGGAAACGCGCGTGACCTATGACGGCAAGAACGGTCATGCTTTCACCGCCATCGGCAGGCTTCTGGTCGATCGTGGAGAGATCGATCCCACTTCGGTTTCAATGACCGCGATCCGCCGATGGCTTGCCGACCATCCCGGCGAGGCCCGCCAGGTCATGCAGGAAAACCGCTCCTACATCTTCTTCCGCGAAACGTCGGTGGCCGACGAGGCCGACGGGCCGGTCGCCGCCGCCAAGGTGCCGCTGACGGCGAACCGCTCTCTTGCGGTCGATCGTCTCCTGCATACTTTCGGTTCGCCGGTCTTCGTGACAGCCGACCGGGTAAACGGCAGGCCGTGGCGACGGCTGATGATTGCCCAAGACACCGGTTCGGCGATTGTCGGCCCGGCCCGCGGCGACCTGTTCATGGGGTCGGGCGACGAGGCCGGCGCGCGTGCCGCCGCCGTTCGTTCGGCCGCGGATTTTTGTTTGCTGGTGCCGAAATCCCTGCATCTGCCAGCTGGTATGGAGATCGGGCCATGAGCGGAAAGAGGCATCGCCGCAGCCTGACCGAGGAGGAAAGGAGGCTTTGGCGTCGCGTCGGTCGTACCGTCACGCCCTTGCGCGATCGGGATGTCGCGATGCCGGATTCGGAGAATCTCGGGCGCGAATTCCTCGATGCGATGGATACCGCCGGGCCGCAGGACGGTCCGCCCGCCCGGGATAGGAAATCGCCGCTTGCTCGCCGTTATGCGCCGCCGCCGCCGCCGCCGAAACCGTCCCGCGAACCGGGCATCGACAGGCCCACGACCCGCAAGCTTGCCAAGGGGCGGATCTCCATCGATGCCCGTATGGATCTGCATGAAATGACCCAGGACGTGGCCTATGACAGGCTCTACGCCTTTCTGGCCGACCAGCGATCGCGCGGAGCCCGCCATGTCCTTGTGGTCACCGGCAAGGGGCGTTCGCCCGGGAGCGAGGGGATCCTGAAACGCATGGTCCCGGTCTGGCTGAACAGTGCCCGATTCGCGGGACTGGTCAGCGGCTATACCCAGGCGAGCCGCCATCACGGCGGCGAGGGCGCGATCTATGTCCGCCTGCGCCGTCTTTCCCACCCGGACGGGAGCTTGCGCCCATGACGCCATTTGGAGCACGTTTGCGGGAATTGCGCGCGGAACGTGGCATGACGCAAAAGGAAATGGCGGACCGGATCGGTGTATCGGCCGCCTATCTATCGGCACTCGAGCACGGCCACCGGGGCGTGCCCAGCTGGCCCCTGCTCCAGCGCATCATAGCCTGCCTCAACATCATCTGGGACGACGCCGACGAGTTGCAGCGGCTTGCCATGCGGTCGGCCCCGAAGGTGACCATCGACACGTCGGGCATGGATCCCGCGGCCACCGAGCTCGCCAACCTGCTCGGGCAGTCCATAGGCAGGCTCTCGAAAGAGGATCTGGAACATCTCGGTCGGCGCCTGCGCGCCCTGCTGGACAGGCCCGGCAAGGTGCCGCGGCGCTGAAGCATCCGGGACATCAGTCTTCCAGCAGCGCCCGCAGCTCTGCCTCGTTTTCGTTGATCATCCAGCCGTAATAGTTTTCTTCCGGCCAAACCGTCCTTGACGCCTGCCTGTTGCGTCGGGCGAGCCTGCGTGCACGCTCCGCCGATCCGCCGGTGTTGTAGAGCGTCGCCGTCAGACCCGGATTGCGCGAGATGTCAAATCCCGCGATTTCGCGATAGTCGTCGATGGCGGTCGCCAGGGTTGCCGCGATATAGGGCAATGTCTCGTCGGGATCCATGATCGCCTTGTAGACCCCCTTGCCGTCCTTGTGGGACAGTTTCTGCGCGCCGGTCACTTCGCTCACCCGGTCGGTCATCATCAGCGCGGTCAGCGGGTTGAGCTGGCCGAGACCGAATGTCTGCCCGGCGTAGAACGGCTGAAAGAACACCGCCGAGAAACGATCGTTCGGAAAGCGCTTGCCGTCCACCGTCTTGCCGCGGAATTTCGTCTCCCAGACTTTCTCGCGGCAGCTCCATGTCTCCCGGCTGCCGGTCAGTTCCTTGCAGGGTTCGAATTGCGGGCGTTCGATGAAGTCCGAGATGTCCTCGCCGTCATATTCGAAGTCGATCGATGTCTTCAGGTAGGAGATCGCCTTCACGTAGTAGGTCTGCGCGCGGTCGTAGGCGTCCACGTTGTAGGTATGCTCGCCGACGATTGCGCCGATCATGTGGATCGGATCGATGTCGAATTTCTTCGCCGTCCGCTTGATGCCGGAAATCAGCCGGCGGTCGCGCTCCAGCAGGCCCATCACCTTGTTGTACTTGCGCTCGAAAGTGGTTTTCAGGGCCGCCGTGCGGTTTTTCGAGGCGCCGGGAATGGCCGGCTGCTCGGCATTTCGGTTTCCCGGCTCGACGACGATCAGGGTTGTCGCGGATGCTGTCGTTGCCAGCAGGAGCCCCAGCACCCCGAATGCCAATGAACGGATTGACGACATGTTTCCGATTTTCTGCCTGCGCGCCCCGCCCCGCACTTACGTAATGCCCGCCTCGCTGTCGAGGGCCCCGGGCAATGAAATCGCCACTATTGCCGTTCGGTCACAGTATGTAGCGCGAGAGGTCGAGATCCTGCGCGAGGTCGCCGATTTGCGACCTTACATAGGCGCCGTCGATGACGAATTCCTCTCCGGTCTTGTCGGGCGCGGTGAAGGAAATTTCGTCGAGGACCTTCTCCATCACGGTCTGCAGGCGTCGTGCCCCGATATTCTCGATTGAAGCATTGAGATCGACCGCGATGTCGGCGATCGCGTCGATTGCGTCGTCGGTGAAGGTGACGGTCACGTCCTCGGTCTTCATCAGCGCCACGTACTGCTTGATAAGGCTCGCCTCTGTCTCGGTCAGGATCCGGCGGAAGTCCTCGCGATCCAGCGCCCGCAATTCGACCCGGATCGGCAGGCGGCCCTGAAGCTCGGGCAGCAGGTCCGAGGGCTTGGACACGTGGAACGCGCCCGAGGCGATGAACAGGATGTGGTCGGTCTTGATCGGGCCGTACTTGGTGGCGACCGTCGTGCCTTCCACCAGCGGCAGCAGGTCACGCTGCACGCCTTCGCGGCTGACGCCGGCGCCGTAGCGGCCCTCGGAGGCTGCGATCTTGTCGATCTCGTCGATAAACACGATGCCGTCGTTTTCCGCAGCGCGCAGGGCTTCCTGCACGACCTGGTCCTGATCGAGCAGCTTGTCGGATTCGTCTGCGACCAGGATGTCGTGCGATTCGCGCACGGAAGTCTTGATTTTCTTGGTCTTCGGGCCGCCGAACGCCTTGCCGAGCATGTCGTTGAGATTGATCATGCTGATATTGGCGCCGGGCATGCCGGGGATCTCGAGGCCGGGCATGCCGCCGGCGCCGGTGTCGGCGACCTCGATTTCGATCTCCTTGTCGTCGAGCAGGCCGTCGCGCAGCTTCTTGCGGAAGCTGTCTTTCGTCGCCGGGCTTGCGCCGGGTCCGACAAGGGCATCGAGCACGCGCTGTTCGGCGTTGATATGCGCCTTGGCCTTGACCTCCTCGCGCTTCCGCTCCCGTACCAGGGATATGCCCGCCTCGACCAGGTCGCGGATGATCTGCTCGACATCTCGGCCGACATAGCCGACCTCGGTGAACTTGGTCGCCTCGACCTTTACGAAGGGTGCACCGGCGAGCTTCGCCAGCCGGCGTGAGATCTCGGTCTTGCCGACGCCGGTCGGGCCAATCATCAGGATGTTCTTCGGCATGACCTCCTCGCGCATCGCGCCCTCGAGGCGCTGGCGCCGCCAGCGGTTGCGCAGCGCGATTGCGACAGCGCGCTTGGCATCCTTCTGGCCGATGATGAAGCGATCGAGTTCGGAAACGGTTTCGCGCGGAGAGAATTCAGACATGGATACTCACGGTTTCATGGGAGGCAGCTTGGTCAGCAGCGATGTGGGAAGCGTCGTTCCGACAATCAAGCGCCGGATGCGCTGCCATCCTGCGCCGAACAGGATGATCATTGCCCCGATGACCAGCAGGATCAACGCGAAAGGCGGGATTCCTGTCGTGTTCGCGGCAGAATTGACGAGGTAGTAGACACCGAGCGAGCCGAAATAGGCGAAGGTCGGTACCAGCAGGGACCTGCGGTCGATGGCCAGTGCCACATAGACAAAGGCGATGATCAGGATCGCCAGCATGACCGAGGCGGATGCGCCCGGCTCGATCTCGCCGAACACGACGTCCTGACCGGTCGCGAGAATGAAGAGCGGATGCACCAGGAGCGGCGCCGAGATCACGTGAAGCCAGAATGCACAGTCCGACCACACCGTGAACCTTTCGCGGTCGCGCAGGTCGAGTGCGAGTCCGGCGGCGAACACGGCGAAGCCGCAAACGAGCGGCACGTAAAGCGCCTTCGCGAGCACATCGGGAAGCTGCTCCAGTGTCGGCAGGAGCATCTCGCCCCTCGTCACGCCGTCATAGAAGTGGAGCGTCGCCAGGAAAAAGGCCGCGCCCGTAAAGCACAATGCCAGGATCGCCGCCATCACGGGAACGCGAAAGCGGAGGAAATGGCTGATCGCCGCCAGCGCCGTGCCGCCGAAGAACAGCATTCCGTAGGCTTCCGCCCGCGGCCGGAGCGCGGCCAGCTTCAGCGGATCGTCGATTCCGGCGAGGCCGAGGCGGGTTTCCAGGACATGGCCGAGAAGGATGGTCACCGCGAGAATGAATCCGAGCCCGAGCACCGTGCTCGACAGGCGCATCCGGCGCTGGCGGGTGACGAACTCCGCGACCAGCCAGGCGAAAATGCCCAGCGCGGCCGCCGTGATCGGTACCGTGACGCCCGAAATCGATTGCAGCGCGAACAACGCGCCGGCGAACAGCAGCACGATGCCGACCGTGACGAACAGGTCGTTTCCGCCGCCGACCAGGCGCATCGGTTCGTCGGTTGAAGGGCGGTCCGTGTCGTTTCCCGCCGGTTCGACCGCCAGGGCGGCGATGCGGTCCCGCTGCTCTGCGGAGATGATGGCGCGCCTGACCGCCAGCTCGAGCGTATCGTCGGAAATCATCCGGCTGTCTCCAAGAATCTGTTCCGGTCGAGTACCATCAGGAGCGTCACGCCGGAATCCCCTGCATGGCGATCATAAGCCACGAACCCGGCCTTTTCATATGCGCGCACGGCACGCCGGTTGGCTTCGTCGGGATCGATGACGATGGTTTCGTGACCCTCCTCGATCAGAATGGCGAGGAATTTCCGCAGGACCGCCGTCCCGATACCCCGCGACAGATTTTCCGGGTCGCCGATTGACAGGTCTACGCCGACCGCGTCCGCCGGAAGATCGTGCAGCCACGGCGCTTCCTCGTCGAAACCACCCGCCAAGGCGTCACCGACGCGCCAGGCCTGTATGTATCCGAGCGGCTTGCCGTCGACATGGAAGATGAAGGGCCGGGTCGGATCGCGACCCTCGACCATGTCGCGGATAAAGCCGAGTTCCGTTTCCGTCTCGCCCCACCATTCCCGCATGTGCGGCTTTTCGAGCCAGCGCCGCAGCATCGGATAGTCGTCCGGCGTTACCGGCAGGAAGGCTATGTCAGGGCTGCCATTCATATCCGTCGAGAAACCTGACCATCGGATATTCGGCTATGGGGTCGCCGGCGATCAGTTCTATTCTGCCCGCCGGATAGTGCGCTGGGCATCCGTGGCAACCTTTCCCGGTTGACGTATTTTGAGTGTCACGTTTCGGCATCCAGCGTTTCGACGATGATGTTGCCGTTGGTGTAGACGCAGATATCCGCGGCGATCTCCATGGCGCGCCGGGCAATGGCCTCGGCATCGAGGTCGCTGTCGACCAGGGCGCGCGCCGCCGCCAGGGCGTAGTTGCCGCCAGACCCGATCGCCATCACGCCGTGTTCCGGTTCCAGCACGTCGCCGTTTCCCGTAACGCACAGCGAAACCGTCTTGTCTGCGACCAGCATCATGGCTTCCAGGTTGCGCAGGTACTTGTCGGTGCGCCAGTCCTTGGCAAGTTCGACCGCCGCCCGCATCAGCTGGTTCGGATATTGTTCAAGCTTCTTCTCCAGCCGGTCGAGAAGGGTGAAGGCGTCGGCCGTTGCCCCGGCGAAACCGGCTATCACCTCGTTGTTCTTGCCGATCCGGCGCACCTTGCGCGCATTGCCCTTTATGACGGTCTGGCCGAGGCTGACCTGGCCGTCGCCGGCGATGATCACCTTGCCGCCCTTGCGTACGGTGATGATCGTGGTCGCATGCATGGTGCCGAAGGGATTGTCGTTCTCGCTCATGGCCTGTCCTTGTGCCCGCGTCGTTTCGTCGTTCCCGCTATGTAAGCGGGTGGCGTTCAAATGCAAACGCGTTTCGGCAGGCTGGCAATTGCGCTAAACCCTTGTTAAGAGGCGCAGTCGCCGAAATTTGAGGGCTTATGCCATGACCGCGCGCACGGCCGAAATCAGCCGCAAGACGAACGAGACCGCGATTTCCGTCACCGTGAACCTGGACGGAACCGGCAGGCACGAAATGAAGACCGGGATCGGCTTCTTCGATCACATGCTCGACCAGCTTGCGCGCCATTCGCTGATCGACATGGCGGTCAGTGCCGAGGGCGACCTGCATATCGACGATCACCACACGGTCGAGGACACGGGCATCGCGCTCGGCCAGGCGCTGGCGAAGGCGCTGGGCGACCGCCGTGGCGTCACCCGCTATGCCAGCCTCGACCTTGCCATGGACGAGGCGCTGACCCGGGCCGCCATTGACGTCTCGGGCCGCCCGTTCCTCGTCTGGCACGTCGAATTCCCGACGGCGAAGGTCGGTACCTTCGACACCGAGCTGGTGCGCGAGTTCTTCCAGGCCTTCGCGCAGAATGCGGGCATCACGCTGCATGTGCAGAATTTCTACGGCGCCAACAGCCACCACATCGCCGAGACCTGTTTCAAGGCAGTGGCAAGGGTGCTGCGCATGGCGGTCGAGATCGATCCGCGCCAGGCGGATGCGATTCCCTCCACCAAGGGTACGCTGAACGGTTAGGCGAAGACGATGGCAAGCTACGTTGTTCTCGAACGCAGGCCCGTTGCCGGCAGCCGGCCCGATACGGTGTTCGTGCGCGATGAATTTTCCTTTCTGGCGCTGTTCTTTCCGCTCGTCTGGTTGCTGTGGCACCGGCTCTGGTTCGCGGCGCTGATGCTTCTTCTCGTATCCGCTGCCATAGGCATCACGGGCCAGTACGTCGCGCCCGGGCTGGCCATGGCCGTCGCGGGCATTGCCGTCAGCCTCCATGTCGCGCTGGAGGGCCCGGCATGGCGAATGGCAAGGCATTGGCGCGATGGCTTCGTCGAGGCCGGAACCGTGGTCGCGCGCAACCTGGACGACGCCGAGATTCGCTGGTTCACGGGTCGCGGAAAGCCCGCCGACATTCCGGCCGCCGGTCCCGCGCGGCGGCTGGCGGGTTCGCAAAGCAACTCGCGCCAGCCGGAGGGCGATGTCCTGTTCGGCTTCGGCGAAGAGCCGGCCCGGTGAGCGTCATGCGCGTCGCGATCATCGACTACGGCTCGGGCAATCTGCGTTCCGCGGTGAAGTCCTTCGAGCGTTCGGCGCGCGAGGCGGGCATCGCCGCCGAGATAGAACTGACGTCGCAGGCCGAGCGGGTCGCTACCGCCGACCGCATCGTCCTTCCCGGTGTCGGCGCCTATGCCGACTGCCGTTCCGGTCTCGATTCCGTGCCGGGCATGGTGGATGCCTTGAACGATGCCGTTGTCGAAAGGGGGCGCCCCTTTTTCGGCATTTGCGTCGGCATGCAGCTCATGGCGACCCGCGGGCTGGAAAAGACCGTCACGCAGGGTCTCGGCTGGATTTCCGGTGATGTCATCGAGATGACGCCGTCCGATCCGTCCCTGAAGATTCCACAAATCGGCTGGAACACGCTGGATCTCGTGCGCCCGCACCCGCTCTTCGATGGTATCAGGATGGGAGAGGACGGGCTGCACGCCTATTTCGTCCACTCCTACCATCTTGCCGCGGAGAACGAGGCGGACGTGGTCGCGCGGACGGACTATGGCGGTCCCGTCACCGCCGCCGTTGTACGCGGCAACATGTTCGGCACCCAGTTTCATCCAGAAAAGAGCCAGAAGCTGGGGCTCGCCCTGATCGCCAATTTCCTGAAATGGACGCCGTGAAGGCCATGCCCGCAAACAAGATCCTCTTTCCCGCCATCGACCTGAAGGACGGCCAGTGCGTGCGCCTCGTCAAGGGCGACATGGACCGGGCCACCGTCTACAACGCCGATCCCGCAGCCCAGGCAAAGGCCTTCGAGGAGCAGGGCTTCGAGTGGCTGCACGTTGTCGATCTGAACGGCGCCTTCGAGGGCGGGTCGGTCAATGGCGCCGCCGTCGAGGCGATCCTGAAGGCGACGACGAATCCTGTGCAGCTCGGCGGCGGCATCCGCACGCTCGCCCATATCGAGAACTGGCTCGACAAGGGCCTGGCTCGCGTCATTCTCGGCACCGTTGCCGTGCGAGATCCCGACCTGGTGAAGGAAGCCTGCAAGCGCTATCCGGGCAAGGTCGCCGTCGGAATCGACGCCAGGGGCGGCAAGGTTGCCGTCGAGGGCTGGGCGGAGGCCTCCGAGCTAGGCGTCATCGAGCTCGCGAGGAAGTTCGAGGGTGCCGGTGTCGCCGCGATCATCTACACCGACATCGACCGCGACGGCGTGCTGACGGGCATCAACTGGGATTCGACGCTTCAACTGGCAGATGCGGTTTCGATCCCCGTCATTGCTTCGGGCGGTCTTGCGTCGATTGCCGACATCGTGCGCATGACCATGCCGGATGCGGCAAGGCTGGAAGGCGCGATTTCCGGTCGCGCGCTCTATGACGGCCGCATCGATCCGGCCGAGGCGCTGGCTGTGTTGCGCGGCGATGGGAGCGTGAAATGACCCTCAAGGCCCGCGTCATTCCCTGCCTAGACGTTGCCGGCGGCCGCGTCGTCAAGGGCGTGAATTTCGTTGATCTGGTCGATGCCGGGGATCCGGTCGAGGCGGCCCGGGCCTATGACGCCGCCGGTGCCGACGAGCTCTGTTTCCTCGACATCACGGCCTCGTCGGAGAACCGCGACACGATCTACGATGTCGTGGCCCGGACCGCCGAACAATGCTTCATGCCGCTGACCGTCGGTGGCGGTGTGCGCGCGGTCGAGGATGTCCGAAAATTGTTGCTGGCCGGTGCCGACAAGGTCTCGATCAACACCGCTGCGGTGAAGCGGCCGGAACTCGTCGCCGAGGCTGCCGACAAGTTCGGCAACCAGTGCATTGTCGTTGCCATCGATGCCAAGACCGTCGACGAGGGCCCCGACGGACCGCGCTGGGAAATCTTTACCCATGGCGGCCGCGTGCCGACCGGCATCGACGCGGTGGAGTTTGCCCGCAAGGTGGTCGAACTCGGCGCCGGCGAGATCCTGCTGACCTCGATGGACCGCGACGGCACCAAGATCGGCTACAACATTCCCCTGACCCGCGCCGTTGCGGATGCCGTGCGCGTTCCCGTGATCGCCTCCGGCGGCGTCGGCACGCTCGATCACCTGGTAGAGGGCATTCGCGACGGCCATGCCACGGCGGTGCTTGCCGCCTCGATCTTCCACTTCGGGACCTATACAATCCAGCAGGCCAAGGATCACATGGCCGCTGCCGGTATCGCCGTTCGTCGCGATGCCTGAACCGGGATACGGATCATGACCGAATTCACACTTGCCGAACTCGAACGGATCGTGGCCCGGCGTGCCGCATCGGGCGACGCGAATTCCTGGACCGCGAAGCTCGTGGCCGGTGGCATCGGCAAGGCTGCGAAGAAACTCGGCGAGGAGGCGGTCGAGACGGTGATCGCCTCGTTGGCCCAGGATCGCGCTGCCGTTGTGGCGGAATCCGCTGATCTGTTATACCATTTGCTTGTAGTATTGCACATGCGCGGCGTGGCATTGGATGACGTGTTGGCCGAACTGGAAGGCCGTACCGCGCAGACAGGGCTGCAGGAAAAGGCCGCCCGCAGTGAAGAGTGACCCCGGGCGTTTCGATGGATCAGTCAGTCAAGCGTAGCGACGGCCTTGCCGCGCATCCCGACGCCTTCGATCAGCTGTCCGGCAGTGAACTTTCACCCTATCGTCGCTATTCGGCCGCCAAGTGGGCGGAATTCCGCGCCGATACGCCGCTGACCCTGACCGAGGACGAGGTCGAGCGCCTGCGCTCGCTTGATGATCCGGTGGACCTGAACGAGGTCCGGCGCATCTACCTGTCCCTGTCGCGCCTGCTTTCCGCTCATGTCGAGGCCTCGCAGAGCCTTTTCAGGCAGCGCAAGCGCTTTCTCAATATCGACGGTGCGACCAAGACGCCCTTCATCATCGGCATCGCCGGCTCGGTCGCTGTCGGCAAGTCGACGACCGCGCGCATCCTGAAGGAGCTGCTGGCGCGCTGGCCGTCCAGCCCGAAGGTCGATCTCGTGACGACCGACGGCTTTCTGCTGCCCAACGCGGTCCTGCGCGAACAGGGCCTGATGGAGCGCAAGGGCTTTCCGGAGAGCTATGACGTGGGGGCGGTCCTGCGCTTCCTGTCGCAGATCAAGGCCGGCGAGCACTCGGTGCGCGCGCCGCTCTACTCGCACCTGACCTACGATGTCCTGCCCGGCGAATACGTCACCATCGACCGGCCGGACATCCTGATTTTCGAGGGCATCAATGTGCTGCAGGTGCGCGACCTGCCCGAGGACGGCAAGATGGTGCCCTTCGTTTCGGACTATTTCGATTTCTCGATCTATATCGACGCCGACGAGGAACTGATCCACGACTGGTATGTCACGCGCTTCATGCGCCTGCGCGATACGGCTTTCCGCGATCCGAGAAGCTTCTTCCACCGTTACTCGGATCTTTCGGAGGACGCGGCAAGGTCCGTGGCCGAGGGGCTTTGGACCAACATCAACCTGAAGAACCTGAAGGAAAATATCCAGCCGACGCGCCCGCGTGCCGATCTCATCCTCAAGAAGGGCTCGAACCACCTGGTCGAGGAAGTGTTGCTGAGGAAGCTGTAGGCTCCGCCGGCGCCCATTAAGCCTTTTTTATCCCGGCACTCCTAGGTTGCGGGGATCAGGTTCCGGCAGCGGTGAGACCATGACCGACTCCAAGAAACCAGAGGCGGCACCAATACGGTACAGTCTGGTCATACCGATTTATAACGAGACAGCTGTGCTGCCGATTCTGCTCCAGCGGATTGGCGCGTTGCTGGACGGACTCGACGGTCCGGCCGAGGTGATCTTTGTCGATGACGGGAGTCGTGACGCGGGCGCCGTTTATCTGGCGGAGATGGCGAAGCAGGATTCCCGGCTCAAACTGATCCGTTTCTCGCGCAATTTCGGTCACCAGATCGCCATCACGGCTGGCATGGATGCTGCCGCGGGTGAAGCGGTCATCGTCATGGATGCCGATCTGCAGGACCCGCCGGAAGTTGTGTTTGAACTGGTTTCGAAATGGAAGGAAGGCTACGACATCGTCTATGCCCGCCGGGTCCGGCGGGAGGGCGAGACCGTCTTCAAGAAGGCGACGGCCGCTTTCTACTACCGTTTGCTTTCGCGCATGACCGATGTCTCGATACCGCGCGACGTCGGGGATTTCCGGCTGGTCAGCCGCAAGGCGCTTGACGCGTTCCGCATGATGCCGGAGCGTGACCGGTTTGTGCGCGGCATGTTCGGCTGGCTGGGCTTCTCGCAGACCGAGGTGACCTACACGCGTCCTCCGCGCGCCGCCGGGGAAACGAAATATCCGTTCTGGAAGATGCTGCGCCTCGCGGTTCACGGCATCGTCAGCTTTTCGGAAAAACCATTGCGTTTCGCGCTTTGGACGGGCCTTGCGGTATCCGGCATATCGGCCCTGACCGGCCTCTATGCAGTTTTGGGCTGGATGTTCAGCGACGAGGTGGTAACCGGCTGGACGTCGACCGTGGTCATCGTTTCGTTCCTGTCGGGCATGAACCTTCTCATGACCGGCGTGGTCGGTCTCTATGTCGGCGGCATTCATGCAGAAGTTAAACGCCGGCCCCTCTATATCGTCGACGAATACATCGGTTTCGAGGATGCGCGCATTGCCGGGAACGTACCCGCGTCGCTTGACCGGAGGTTTGCGTGACCCGGACTTTCGACACTTACAAGGACAATTACCGGGAGGTCGTCCAGTCTTCGATCGATTTCTCGGGTCTCGAGCATGACTTCTTCATGCGTGCCAAGGCGCGAATCCTCTTCGAGGCGATCGAAACGCGTCCCGGTCTGGCCGCAGTCGATGCGCTGGCTTATCTTGATGTGGGCTGCGGCGTTGGCTCCTTCCACCCCTATGTGGCCGGCCGTTTCGCCCAAGTTTCCGGCTGTGATGTTTCTGGCGAATCAATTGAAAAGGCGAAGGCGGCAAATCCGGAGGTCGCGTATCAGGCCTATGATGGCGGTCGGCTGCCCTACGGGGATCGGCAATTCGATGTTCTCACGGCAATCTGCGTCGTGCATCACGTACCCCCCTCCGACTGGCCCGATTTTTTTTCCGAGTTGCGGCGCGTTCTGAAGCCCGGCGGCATAGCCTGTATCATCGAGCACAATCCGTTCAATCCACTGACGCGCCTGGCGGTTGCACGCTGTCCGTTCGACGAGGACGCGGTGCTTCTGTCGCCTCGGCGTACGCGCGGCCTCCTGGCCGGTGCGGGGTTTTCTGCGCTTTCGACACGGCAGTTCCTGTTCCTGCCGTGGGAAAACCGGGTCGCCGTGGCGGTCGAAAGGGCGCTCGCCCGCGTACCCCTGGGCGCGCAATATGTGGCGATTGGTGAAGCCTGACATGTCCCGGTCTTGGAAATCGTCCCGGATCGCGCGGTTCGGAATTGTCGGCATTGCGGCCACGATGCTCTACATGGTCTTGGCGCTAGCTTTTGAGGCCTCGTTTCCGCGCTGGCCCGCTGCCGCGGGCGCCGTCGGCGCCTATGCCATCGCTGGCCTGTTCTCCTATTTCGCGCACAAGCTGTTCACGTTCGGGTCCGAGTGCGACCATGCCCAAGAGGCGCCCAGATTCATCGTCGTCACCCTTGGCGGCTATGCTTTGGCGGCGCTTCTGCCTTTGGTCCTGCACGATATCATGAAGCTTCCGCTACTTCTTCCCGTTCTCCTGACGGCAACGCTTGTGCCGATCGTCAATTTCATCGCCCTTCGCTGGTTCGTATTCCGGACATCCGTTGTGTGCGAGGTTCGGTCGCCGTGACCACCTGCCGGCGTGGAAAGCAGCGCAGGCTACGGCCTCGTCACCCGGCGCAGCGTCAGATTGATCCGCCCGCCATGCTTCAGCAGCGTCGAGGTTGCCGGATAGATTCGGTCGACGCCGTGGAAGCATAGCCGACCCTCCCCGCCCAGCACCAGCACGTCGCCGCTGGCAAGCCTGAACGAGACGGTTCGTCCGGATCGTTTTGTCTCACCGATGCGGAACAGGCATTCGTCGCCGAGCGAAACCGACAGCACGGGCGCGTCCAGATCTTCCTCGTCGCGGTCCTGGTGCAGTCCCATCTTCGCCTTGTCATCGTAGAAGTTGACCAGGCATGCCTCCGGCGGATGCGGGTAGCCGGAATGGTCCGCCCAGATGTCGAGCAGAGCCTGGGGTATTGGTGGCCACGGCTTTCCGGTGCCCGGATGGGTTTCCTGGTAGCGATAGCCGTGCTCCCTGTCCGTCACCCAGCCGAGCGTTCCGCAATTTGTCATGCGCACGCTCATCGGTTTGCCGGTGCGCGGCATTGTCGGCGTGTAGAGGGGAGACTGCTTGACGATGTCGCGGATCTCCTCGATCAGCGCGCGCTGCGCGTCCGGGGAAAGGCAGCCGGGTATGTGGCGAACACCCTTGGGGAGAACCAGCATGGACGGGAATGTAGCGTGCCGGCAGCCGGTTTCCCACCCGCCGCCGGCGATCCTTTGTCAGGCCGCGTCGAGGTCGGGAATGCGCAGCACCTGGCCCGGATAGATCTTGTCCGGATGCGTCAGCATCGGCCGGTTGGCCTCGAATATCGCGTTGTACTTGGAGCCGTTTCCATAGGCCTTGTCGGCGATCGCCCAGAGCGTATCGCCCTTTTCGACCGTGTGGAATTTCGGTTCCTTCGCCGGCGTCGCTGCCGCGATGAGCGCGTTCATGTCGGCGGCGGCGTCGAGTTTCATTCCGCTGCCGGGCACGACGACCTTCAGTTCCGAGGCCTCGACCTTGGAAATGCCGAGCGTGTTGCCGACAGCGACGACGGCCTTCTCGAAGATGGACTGGTCTTCCACCGCGCCCTTGATGACCGCCGTGTCGCCCTTGATCTCGATCTGCACGGCATCCGTGCCGAGTCCGTAGGAATCGAGCTCCTTCTTCAGTTCTTTCGCGTTCGTCTCGTCATCATCGCCGAAGCCGAGCTTCTTGCCGGCCGATTTCACAAAGTCGAAAAATCCCATCGCAGCGTCCTTCCGGGTAGGGTTGAAGTGATGCCGCGCCGGGCGGCCAGTAATGTAAGGTAGTGTCGCCGCGCGGGGTGCGCTAGGGCCCGTACCCATTTATATGGACAATTCGATGTGCTTCCTTCGGCGACCGATCTGCCGACCCGGTCCTAGTCGTCCGTGTCCACATTGCCGCGCATCTTCTTGATCCGTGACCGTCCGGCCTTCGCCTTCAGCCGTCTTTCGACCGCTCCGCGCGAGGGCCTGGTCTTCCGTCGCGGCGGCGGTGGCGGCTCCAGCGCCTTCAGCACCAGTTGTTTCAGTCGTTCCCGCGCGTCCTCCCGGTTGCGTTCCTGCGCCCTGAAGCGGTTCGCCTGGATCAGGATGGAGCCGTCCTTGGCGGCCCTCTTGCCTGCGACCTGCATGAGCCGTTTGAGCTGGTGGTCCGAAAAGACGCCCGCGGAACCCGGATGGAAGCGCAACTGGACCGCCGACGATGTCTTGTTGACATTCTGGCCGCCCGGTCCGGACGACAGCACGAACTCCTCCGTCATCGACCAGCCGGGCAATGTCAGCCCGTGCCGGATCGGCAGGTCGGCAGTGCTCATCGGGGCATTTCCTCGGGCGTGGTGCTGGTCATCATGGCGACCGGACGATACGCTGTGCGAAACCTCGAAAAAAGGGCCGCCGGCACGAAAAACGGCGCCTGCCTCGGGGCAAGCGCCGCATGACGGTCCCGTGAACGGGTGCTATTCGGCGGCCTGGAGATAGCGCGGTGCGGCGTTCATCACGTCGGCATCGACATGCGCCGCAAATTTCTCGAAATTGGTCGTGAACATCCCGGCGAGCTTTTCGGCCTGGCGGTCGTAGGCTTCCGGATCGGCCCAGGTCGAGCGCGGATCGAGGATCGCGGAATCGACGCCGTTGACCGCCACCGGCACCGCGAAACCGAAATTCGGGTCCGTGCGGAACTCGGCGGAGTTGAGCTCGCCCGAAAGGGCTGCCTTGAGCAGCGTGCGCGTCGCCTTGATCGGCATGCGGTTGCCGACGCCGTATGCCCCGCCGGTCCAGCCGGTATTGACCAGCCAGCAGTCGACGCCGTGCTCGGCGATCAGGTCGCGCAGCAGGTTTCCGTATTCCGACGGGTGGCGCGGCATGAACGGTGCGCCGAAGCACGTGGAGAATGTCGCCTCGGGTTCCGTGACGCCCTTCTCCGTACCGGCGACCTTGGCCGTGTAGCCGGACAGGAAGTGATACATGGCTTGGGCCGGTGTCAGCTTGGCGATCGGCGGCATTACGCCGAAGGCATCGGCCGTCAGCATGATGATGTTCTTCGGCTGTCCGCCCGTGCCCGTGGCGCTGGCATTCGGGATGAAGTGCAGCGGGTACGCGCAGCGGGTGTTTTCCGTCAGCGAGGCGTCGTGGAAGTCCGGCATCTTGTTGTCGTCGAGGACGACGTTTTCCAGCACCGTGCCGAAGCGTTCCGTCGTCGCGTAGATTTCCGGTTCCGCCTCGCGTGAAAGGCGGATCGTCTTGGCGTAGCAGCCGCCTTCGAAGTTGAACACGCCGTTCTCGCTCCAGCCGTGTTCGTCGTCGCCGATCAGTGTGCGGCTCGGATCGGCCGAAAGTGTCGTCTTGCCGGTGCCCGACAGGCCGAAGAACACGGCCACGTCGCCGTCAGGGCCTTCATTGGCCGAGCAATGCATCGGCATCACGCCCTTGGTGGGCAGGATGTAGTTCAGCGCGGTGAACACCGACTTCTTGATCTCGCCGGCATAGGACGTGCCGCCGATCAACACGATCATCCGCGTCAGGTCGACCGCGATCACCGTGCCGCTGCGGCAGCCGTGCCGCTCCGGGTCGGCCTCGAAGGACGGCAGGTCGATGATCGTCATTTCCGGCACGAAGGACGCAAGCTCCTCGCGTTCCGGGCGGATCAGGAGGTTGCGTATGAACAGCGAGTGCCACGCGTTTTCCGTGACGACACGGACTTTCAGCTGATGGTCCTTGTCGGCGCCGGCATGAAGGTCCTGAACGAACAGTTCCATGCCCTGGGCCTGGGACATGAAGTCCTCGTAGAGCCGCTCGAAGTGCTCGGGCATGATTGCCTTGTTGTTGTCCCACCAGATGTGCTCGTCGACGACGCCGTCCTTGACGATGAACTTGTCCTTGGCGGAACGCCCGGTGTGCACGCCGGTCTTGGCGACGAGCGCGCCATGCGCGCTCAGCTGGGCCTCGCGCCGGTCGATGGCTTCCTCGTAGAGTTCGGCCTCGGTGAGGTTGTAGTAAACGGCAGCCGGAGTCCGAAATCCCTGTTTCTCCAATCCGTGCGCTGCGTTGTACAATCCGTTGGTCTTCATTGTCCTCACCGATGGTCTGCGTGTGTTGCTTTGCGGGGCGGGTCATCCGCTCCGGAAGTTTAACCTGTTTAAAACAACGTTTAAACAGATTAGAGGCTGAAACAGAAATTGCTTGCCGTTTCAAATGATTAATCGATTTAAGCTTTCAAAAAACGATTAAATCGGTTCAACCGGATCGGGGAGTGCGCATGATGCGGCCGCTATTGCGGCGCGCCCTGTCCCGCCTTTGTGCAATCCGGGAAAGACATGGAAATCGGGCCTTCATGACACCAGATGAGTTCTGTGCCACATTTTGCGCCAAGTTTCGGCGTCAACGGCTCGGGTTGGTAGGACGAGCAAGGGACAAGACGCCATGGCTGGGGAGAATTTCAGCATGCAGACCATTGCGCTGGTCGATGACGACCGGAACATTCTGACATCGGTCTCGATCGCCCTGGAGGCGGAGGGGTACCGGGTCGAGACCTTCACCGATGGCGCATCGGCACTGGAAGGTCTTGTCGCCCGGCCGCCCAACCTGGCCATACTCGACATCAAGATGCCCCGCATGGACGGCATGGAACTCCTTCGTCGCCTGCGCCAGAAATCGGACCTTCCCGTGATCTTCCTGACGTCCAAGGACGACGAGATCGACGAGCTTTTCGGTCTCAAGATGGGTGCGGACGATTTCATCACCAAGCCGTTCTCGCAGCGGCTGCTCGTCGAGCGGGTAAAGGCGGTGCTCCGCCGCACCGCTGCGCGGGAGGTCATGGTCAAGGGAGATGGTGGCGGTCAGGCGCAGACCATCGTGCGAGGCAATCTCGTGCTCGACCAGGAGCGCCACACCTGTACCTGGAAGGACCAGCCGGTCACCCTGACGGTCACCGAGTTTCTCATCCTCCATGCGCTGGCCCAGCGTCCGGGGGTGGTGAAAAGCCGTGATTCTCTCATGGATGCGGCATATGATGATCAGGTCTATGTCGACGATCGCACGATCGACAGCCACATCAAGCGTCTGCGCAAGAAGTTCAAGGCCGTCGACGAAAGCTTCGACATGATCGAGACTTTGTATGGCGTCGGCTATCGGTTCCGGGAAACCTGACCGTTCGACGGAAAGCTGCTGGCGCGGCGGAAATAAGGAACGCGATGACGGCGGAAACGGAGCACATGGCTTACCGGACCGCGGCGGGCGGGGCGAATGCCGCGCGCGCGCGGACGGGCGCCGCCGGCCCGGTTGCGCCGAAGCAGGGGCTGTTGAAGCCGCTGCGGCGCCTGTTCGGCGGTTTCATCTTTTCCTCCCTGACGCACCGGATCCTGTTTCTGAACCTCGCCGCGCTCGGCGTGCTGATGTCGGGGATCCTCTACATCAACCAGTTCCGCGAGGGGTTGATCGACGCCCGCGTGGAAAGCCTGATGACACAGGGCGAAATCATTGCCGGCGCCATCGCCGCGTCGGCCAATGTCGAGACCAATTCCATCCTGATCGATCCCGACAAGCTGCTCGAACTGCAGGCGGGCGAGTCGATTGTTCCCAATCCGGATCGCTTCGACAATCTCGATTTCCCGATCAATCCGGAACGTGTCGCGCCTGTCCTGAGGCGGCTGATATCGCCCACCCGCACGCGAGCCCGCATCTATGACCGCGATGCCAATCTCCTCCTGGATTCGAAGGCCCTCTATTCGGGCGGTCAGGTGCTCCGCTACGATCTGCCTCCGGTCGGGGAGACCGAGACGGGAATACTCGACCGCATAGACAAGTTCATATCCTGGGTATTCCGCCGTCGCGACCTGACCGTCTATACCGAGCAGCCGGGCGGCAGCGGCACGGCCTATTCGGAGGTCATGAGCGCATTGGCCGGTGGCCGCTCGCAGGTCGTCCGTGTCAGCAGCCAGGGCGAGATGATCGTTTCCGTTGCCGTGCCGATCCAGCGCTACCGTGCCGTGCTTGGCGTGCTCCAGCTGTCCACGCAGGGCGGGGATATCGACAAGATCGTCCGTGCCGAGCGCTTCGCCATGATGCGGGTGTTCGCCGTCGCCGTGCTGGTCAATATCATCCTGTCGGTGGCGCTCGCTGGAACCATCGCCAATCCGCTGCGCCGCCTCGCGGCCGCCGCGGTGCGCGTGCGCCGGTCGATCAAGCATCGCGAGGAGATTCCGGACTACTCCAACCGACAGGACGAGATCGGAAACCTGTCCGTGGCGCTCCGCGACATGACCAATTCCCTCTATGCGCGCATTGATGCCATCGAGAGCTTCGCCGCTGACGTCAGCCATGAGCTGAAGAACCCGCTCACTTCCCTGCGCAGCGCCGTCGAGACGTTGCCGCTGGCAAGGAACGACGACATGCGCAAGCGCCTGACCGACGTCATCCAGCACGACGTCAAGCGGCTCGACCGGCTGATTACCGACATTTCCGACGCCTCGCGGCTCGATGCGGAGCTTGTCCGCGAGGATGCGTCCCGCGTCGACATGGTGAAGCTGCTGCGGGAGCTGACCGGTATCCTCGGCCAGAGTCCCGCCCGCGGCCGCGATGTCGAGCTGACGCTCCACGTCGCTCCGCCGCCTGCCAATGCGAGGGGATACTTCGTCACCGGGCACGAGACCCGCATCGGCCAGGTCGTCACCAATCTCGTGCAGAATGCCTTTTCCTTCGTGCCCGCCGGGAACGGACGGATCGACATCCGCCTGTCGATGACACCGTCGAGCGTGGTGGTCATGGTCGAGGACAACGGCCCCGGTATCCGGGACGACAATTTCGAGAAGATATTCCAGCGCTTCTACACCGACCGTCCCGGTCCCGACCAGTTCGGTCGCAATTCCGGTCTCGGTCTTTCGATCTCGCGCCAGATCGTCGAGGCCCACGGCGGCACGCTGACTGCCGAGAACATCCCGGGCGGTCCGGATGGTGGTCCGGCCGGCGCCCGTTTCACGGTCCGGTTGCCGCGCGAATGACCGGCGGCGGCACCCTCGAGCACGGCACCGTCGTCGAGATTGACGGGCGCGGCGTGCTCGTTCGCGGCCCGTCCGGCTCGGGCAAGACGGCCCTGGCCGTCGAACTGCTGTCACGCAGCCGCGCCTGCGGGATTCCGTCTGCGCTCGTGGCCGATGATTACGCCTTCCTGTCGCGTGACGGCGAAAGCGAAGCCGTCATCGCCGAGGTTCCCGACCGGATAGCCGGTCTGATCGAGTTGCGCGGATGCGGCGTGGTCCCGGTCGGCCCGGCCCGCCATGTTCCCCGCACGAGGCTGGTCCTGTCGGTGGCGCTGGTTCCCCCGGAAGAGGCGGAACGGGTGGCCGATCCCTCCCGCCGCGCCGTCATTTGCGGTGCGGAATTGCCGGAATTGGCCCTCCCGGCTGGCGCGGCCGTATCCGCGGCTTTTGCGGTGTTCGGCTGGCTTGGTCTGTCGGAGCGGATAATCTAGGCCGTTTTCGCCCTGAAAAGTCTTGTCAGTCGCCGATTTTGCTGATCATGATGCGGGCCGCCTGAGAGCGGCGTGCCCGGTCGGCAAGGGTACGTAACAAGCGGCGCAGGACGGGAGAATAGACGGGATGATTGGTGTCGTGCTGGTAACGCACGGAAACCTGGCCGATGAATTCAGGGACGCGGTCGAGCACGTTGTCGGATCCCAGGTGCAGTTCGCGACCGTCTGTATCGGCGCGGATGATGACATGGAGCAGCGTCGGCGCGACATCCTCGCCCGTGTTTCCGATGTCGACAGCGGGGACGGGGTCATCATCGTGACCGACATGTTCGGCGGAACGCCGTCCAACCTGTCGATCTCCGTCATGAAGCCTGGACATGTCGAGGTTCTGGCCGGCATGAACCTGCCCATGCTCATCAAGCTTGCACGGCTGCGTGAGGATCGGCTGATGGACGACGTGCTGTCGCAGGCCTGCGAGGCCGGACGCAAGTACATAAACGTGGCAAGCCAGATACTGGCGGGAAAGTGACTTGACCGTGTCCTCCGGAACCGTGTCGCTGACCCGCAGTTTCGTCATCGAGAACAAGCGCGGGCTTCATGCCCGGGCTTCGTCGAAGTTCGTCAAGCTTGTCGACGGTTTCCGTTCGACCGTCACCGTCTCGAAGGATGGTCTGTCGGTGCACGGGACATCGATCATGGGGCTCATGCTGCTGGCCGCCGGACCGGGCTGCGAGATCGAGGTCACGGCCGATGGTCCCGACGCCGAGGAGGCGCTCGATGCCGTTGCGGCGCTTGTCGCCGACAAGTTCGGCGAAGGCGAGTGAGGGCCGCCGCTCTCGTCGGGGTCGGATCAGCATATAAAGATTTCCTTATGTAGTGATTGTCAGTGTGGGTCCTCTCTGCTACGGAGCCCGCAAACGAACGGAGTTTTCCCATGTCCAATTCGAACGACTACGTGATCGCCGACATCGCGCTGGCCGATTTCGGCCGCAAGGAGATAGAAATTGCCGAAACCGAGATGCCGGGCCTGATGGCCTGCCGCGAGGAGTTCGGCGAATCCCGGCCGCTCGCGGGCGCGCGCATTTCCGGCTCGCTGCACATGACGATCCAGACCGCGGTGCTGATCGAGACCCTCAAGGCGCTTGGCGCCGAGGTCCGCTGGGCATCCTGCAACATCTTTTCCACCCAGGACCATGCCGCCGCGGCCATCGCGGCGACCGGCACGCCGGTCTTTGCGGTGAAGGGCGAGACGCTCGAGGAATACTGGTCCTACACCGACCGGATCTTCCAGTGGCCCGATGGCGGCCTGTCCAACATGATCCTGGACGACGGCGGCGACGCAACGATGTACATCCTCCTTGGCGCCCGCGCCGAGGAAGGCGAGGACGTCCTTTCCAATCCCGGATCGGAGGAAGAGGAGGTCCTCTTCGCCCAGATCCGCAAGCGCATGGAGGCCAGCCCGGGCTGGTTCGTGAAGCAGCGGCATGCCATCCGTGGTGTGACCGAGGAAACCACGACCGGCGTCAACCGCCTCTACCAGCTGCAGAAGAAGGGATTGCTGCCTTTCCCGGCGATCAACGTCAATGACAGCGTTACCAAGTCGAAATTCGACAACAAGTACGGCTGCAAGGAGTCGCTGGTAGACGGTATCCGCCGCGCCACCGACGTTATGATGGCCGGCAAGGTGGCGGTCGTCTGCGGCTATGGCGATGTCGGCAAGGGTTCGGCCCAGTCGTTGCGGGGCGCCGGTGCCCGCGTCAAGGTCACCGAGATCGATCCGATCTGTGCCCTGCAGGCAGCGATGGACGGATTCGAGGTCGTCCGGCTGGAGGACGTCGTCTCAACCGCCGACATCTTCATCACCACGACGGGCAACAAGGACGTCATTCGCCTCGAGCACATGCGCGAGATGAAGGACATGGCCATCGTCGGCAATATCGGCCACTTCGACAACGAGATCCAGGTATCCGCGCTGCGCAATCTGAAGTGGACCAACATCAAGCCGCAGGTCGACATGATCGAGTTCCCGAACGGCAATCGCATGATTCTGCTTTCGGAAGGCCGCCTGCTCAATCTCGGCAATGCCACCGGTCATCCGAGCTTTGTCATGAGCGCGTCGTTTACCAACCAGGTGCTGGGCCAGATCGAGCTCTTTTCCAAGGGCGACGAGTACGGCCACGAGGTCTATGTCCTGCCGAAGCATCTCGACGAGAAGGTCGCCCGCCTTCATCTGGACAAGCTTGGCGCCCGCCTGACCGAGCTTTCCGAGGAACAGGCTGCCTATATCGGCGTCACGCCGGAAGGTCCCTTCAAGCCGGACCACTACCGGTATTGATCGGATTACGTTGCGGCACAACATGTGGTGGCCGGGGGATGCGAGGCATTCTCCGGCTTCTTTTTTCCCCTCCCGGCGCTTCACGCGGAATCCGCCTGCGGTTATCTTGAGGTGATTCGCGAAAGCGCTCGGCGGCGCCGATTTCGCGAAATGATTGCGTGAAATCCACATGAAAGTGGCGGTTTGGCGTACCTGCGGCGAGGGGACGAAACATGCCGGATTCGGAGAGGGTAGTCGGTCTGGGGGAACGCAGTGGGCGCGTCGGGTGTCTGGCTGCACTCTGGTCGTCGGTCGCGTTGCTCGGGAGTGTCGCGCCGGCTCGGGCGCAGGGACTTGGCAGCGTCTTCGAACAGTTGCTCGGCCAGCCTCTGGGAACACCCGAGGTGGTTCAGTTTGCCCTGTTCGCCGGCGCGATGACGGCCGCCCTCGCCTCGGCGCTCTGGCTCATTCGCGAGCGCGGGCGCATCGCCCGCCAGAACGAGACGCTTCGCGCCCGTGTGGTGACGCTCAATGCCCGCATCGGCAAGCTCGAGGCGCTGGCGACCACCGAGGGCCAGCGCGCCATAATCTGGGAGAACCGCAACCAGAAGCCGGTCATCGTCGGCAAGCTCGATGAACAGACAGGTGCGCCCGAGGGGCATGCCGATTTCCTGGCCTTCGGTCGTTGGCTGGAGCCGCGTTCGGCCGCGCGTGTCGATCATCTGGTCGCGGAGTTGCGCGACGAGGCCCGACCTTTCAGCGATACGATCGAGACCCGCCACGGGGTCCCGCTCGAGATCGTCGGCCGCACCAATGGCTCGAGCGCCGTGGTCCGTTTCGCCAACCTGTCTGGCGAGCGCGCCAGCCACGCCCGCCTGGCGTTGGAGCACAATCGCGTCGTCGAGACCCTAGAGACGCTGCAGGAACTTCTCAACACGCTCGAAGCACCGGTCTGGCTGCGCGGCTCTGACGGAATGCTGGCCTGGGTCAATCGCGCCTATTGCGAGGCGACCGGTCATGCGGGTTCCGCGGAAGCCGTTCAGGAGGGCACTGAACTCTTTGGCAGCCAAGCGTTGCACAACATGGCGGTCGGCCGCCAGAACAACGGCAGCTACAAGGCGTCCGTTTCCACCGTCGTCAACGGCGACCGGTTGGTCTTCGATGTTGCCGAGGCGGAAGGACCGTTCGGCTCTGCCGGCCTCGCGATCGACAAGACCGAATACGACGCGATGCGCACCGAACTGAACAAGACCATCTCCAGCCACGAGGAAACGCTCGACAAGCTGACGACGGCCGTCGCGATGTTCGACGAGAACGCCAAGCTGCGCTTCTACAATCAGGCGTTCCAGAAAATGTGGGGGCTTGACCAGGCCTTTCTCGAGTCCGGCCCGGACAATGCGATCTTTCTGGACCGTCTTCGTGCCGAGGGCAAGCTGGCCGAGCAGCCCGAATGGCGCCGCTGGAAGGACGAGATCCTATCTGCCTACCGCGCGGTCGAATCGCAGGAAGACTGGTGGCACCTGCCCGATGGCCAGACAATTCGCGTTGTCGCCAATCCGCATCCCAAGGGCGGCCTGACCTGGGTGTTCGAGAACCTGACGGAGCGCATCGATCTCGAGAGCCGCTACAACACCCTGATGCGCGTTCAGGGTGAGACGCTCGATCACCTGGCCGAGGGTGTCGCCGTGTTCGGTGCTGATGGTCGCCTGCAGTTGTCGAACCCGGCATTTCTCCGCTTCTGGGGGCTGGAGGAGCCGGCGGATGGCAAGGAGATGCACATTTCGGAGATTGCGCAGGCGTGTGAGACCCGCATTGGCGATTCGGAGCCCTGGTCCTATTTTGCCGGCGCCGTGACCGGTTTCGCAGACGACCGCGACAACGAAGCCGGCCGTTGCGCCATTGGCGATACCATCCTGTCCTGGATGATCGCGCCGCTGCCCAATGGCCAGACCATGATCACCTTTGTCGATGTCACGGCGTCGGATCAGGTCGAGCGCGCGTTGCGTGATCGCAACGAGGCTCTGGAGCGGACGGCGCATCTGCGCTCGCGCTTCATCCAGCACGTTTCCTACGAG
Organism: Oricola thermophila; assembly: GCF_013358405.1. Taxonomy (NCBI): domain Bacteria; kingdom Pseudomonadati; phylum Pseudomonadota; class Alphaproteobacteria; order Hyphomicrobiales; family Ahrensiaceae; genus Oricola; species Oricola thermophila. The sequence continues at coordinate 3,275,497 of NZ_CP054836.1, read as the reverse complement.
CTGCGCACGCCGCTGACCAACATTTCCGGCTTCACCGCCTTGCTGCAGGATTCCGCGACGGGGCCGCTCAATCCGAAACAGAAGGACTATGTCGATCACATCGCCTCGTCCTCCGACGCCCTGATGCTGATCGTTGACGACATCCTCGATCTCGCGACCATCGACGCCGGCATCATGGAACTCGATTTTTCCGAGGTCGAGCTGGAACCGGTCATGCGCGAGGTCGCTGCCGGCCTCGGTCCCCGCTTTTCCGAGCACGGCATCGATCTCGTCGTGCGTGTCGCCCCGGACGCCGGCTCGATCTATGCCGATGCGGCACGGCTTCGCCAGGTCATGTTCAACGTGCTGGCCAACGCGGCCGATTTCGCGCCGGAAGGTTCCACGGTCTCCTTCACCTGCGAGCGCGAGCAGGACGGCGTCGTTTTCAAGGTGCGTGACCGCGGCCCGGGCATCCCGCCGGAAGCGATGGAGGAGATTTTCAATCCCTTCGAGACCGGCAAGCCCGGCCGCCGCCGTGGCGCCGGCCTCGGTCTTTCGCTGGTGAAGAGCTTCGTTTCCCTGCACGACGGCGAGGTTTCGATCGATTCGTCGCCCGAGCGCGGCACCGAGGTGTTTCTTCGCTTTCCGCAGGTCCCGCCCGGCGTGCGGGTTGCCGCCGAATAGGGTGCATGGCCAAAGCCGTGAAACGAGTCCTATCCTCCGAACAGGCCTTGGCTCGCTTTGCCTGCGACATGGTGATGGCGTTGAGGCCCGGCGACTGCCTCCTGCTGCAAGGCGATCTCGGGGCAGGCAAGTCGACCTTCGCACGCGCGGCGATCCGCGCGCTCGCCGGCGACCGCGAAGGCCGGATGGAAGTCCCCAGTCCCACCTTCACCCTTGTGCAGACCTACGATCTGCCGCTGCCGGTTGCCCATTTCGATCTCTATCGCATAGCCGACCCGGCGGAAGTCGACGAGCTTGGCCTTGGCGAGATGCTGGAAACCGGCGTGGCGCTGGTCGAGTGGCCGGAACGCGCCGCAGGCAACCTGCCGGATGGCGCAGTCCGGCTTTCGATTTCGGAGGTGGCAGGCGATCCCGATGCGCGCGAGATCGCGATCGATGCCCCGGTTGAGTTTGCCGCTCGTCTTGATCGCAGCCTCGCCGCACGGGCCTTCCTCGATACGGCCGGGTGGGGCGACGCGCAGCGGCAGTTCCTGCTCGGTGATGCGTCGACCCGGGCCTATGAAACCGTCTGGCGTGGCTCCGAAATCGCGATCCTGATGAACGCGCCGCGTCGTCCCGACGGCCCGCCGGTGCGCGACGGCATGCCCTATTCGCGGATCGCCCATCTCGCAGAGGACGTGCTGCCCTTTGTCGCGATTGATCAGGTATTGCGCGACAAGGGGTTTCGCGCGCCGGAGATATTCGCCTTCGATCTCGATGCCGGCTTTGTCCTCCTGGAGCATCTCGGAAATGGGAGCGTGCTGGATACCGCCCGCAACCCGGTTGTCGAACGCTACGAGGCCGCCGTCGATTGCCTTGCTGCCATGCACGGCGCCGACTGGCCGCGTCTAGTCGACGTTGCCGGCCGGACGCACCAGGTGCCGGAATTCGACCTTCCGGCCTTCCTGATCGAGGTGGAGCTTCTGACCGACTGGTACCTGCCGCGCGTGGCCGGCCATGCCCTGCCGGAACCGGAGTTGGATACGTATCGCGGGATCTGGACGCGGCTGTTCGATATCGTCGATGCCGGTGAGAAGACCCTGCTTCTGCGCGATTTCCACTCCCCCAATGTCATCTGGGACGATTCGGCCGATGGTACCGACCGTGTCGGCTTGATCGATTTCCAGGATGCGATGATCGGTTCTCCCGCCTATGACGTCGCTTCCCTGGTGCAGGATGCCCGGGCAGATGTTCCTCCGGACCTGCAGCATCGGCTGCTTGACCGGTACTGCGCCGCGCGCCGCACCGCCGGCGATTTCGACGAGGACGCATTTCGTCTCGCATTCGCCGTGTTCGCCGCCCAGCGGGCCACCAAGATTCTCGGCATATTCGTTCGCCTGGACGAGCGCGACGGCAAGCCCGGCTATCTCGTTCACATTCCGCGCCTGCAGGCATATCTGCGCGAGAGCCTGCGCCATCCGGCGCTTGCCGAACTCGCCGCATGGTACGGCAGGCACGGCATTCTCGACGCGAAACCGGAGCGGCGCTAGGTGGTCGGACGCATAAGCACCGCGATGGTCCTGGCGGCCGGACTCGGCACCCGGCTGCGTCCGATCACCGACACGATCCCGAAGCCGCTGGTCGAGGTCGGCGGCCGGACGATGCTCGACCGCAGCCTTGATCTCGCGGTCGCGGCCGGTGTGGAGCGGGCCGTGGTCAATGTCCACTACCTCGCCGACAGGATCGTTGCCCATTGCCGCGGGCGCGAAAGGCCGGAAATCGTCATCAGCGACGAGACGGACTGCCTGCTAGAGACCGGCGGAGGCGTGGTCAGGGCTTTGCCGCTCCTGGGCGGCGAGCCCTTCCTCCTGCTGAATGCCGATACCTTCTGGGTCGAGATGGGCAGGTCGAACCTTGCCGCCATGATCGAGGCGTTCGATCCGGCGCGTATGGACATCATGCTGATGCTTTGCCGGCTGTCGGACACCACCGGGCATGTTGGCGGCGGCGATTTCCTGGTGGACGAAACGGGCCGCCTCATGAGGGCGGCCGACAGGTCGGATCCCGATGCCCTCCTCTATGCCGGCGCCTCTATCTATAACCCGGCCATCTTCGAGGGCGCAGCCGCCGAACCGCATTCCCTCAATCTTTACTATGATCGCGCGCAGGAGGCCGGCCGGCTGTTCGGCCACGTCATGGAGGACGGTCACTGGTTCACCGTCGGTACGCCGGAAGCCCTGCCGGCGGCCGAGGCGAGGCTGAGGGAGCTCGGGGGCGCATCCGGCAATTGACCGGCACAATCCGTCAGGGGAAACTGCGGTCGGGAATCACCCCGTAGCAAGAGGCACTCCTTGGTCGGTTACGTCCAGCCGCGCGTCTATACCGTTGCTCCCGGCGTACCGTTTTTGCCGGCGGTTACGCGCGCCTTGTGCGATGGCGAACTAGTGCCCGGATTTCGCTACGGGGGCGATCCCCTCCAGTTGTCGACGGTTTCCATCTATGTGCCGACGCGGCGCGCGGCTCGCGAGATGCGCTCCGCCTTTCTCGATCACCTTGGCGGCAGCACCATCCTGCTACCGCACATCCGCCCGCTCGGCGAATTCGACGAGGATGCCCATTTCTTTGACGGTGACGACGCCGCGGTCATGGACATTCCTCCGGCCATGGACCCAACCGAGCGCCAGCTGCTCCTGGGAACGCTGGTTCGCCAGTGGACGAAGCACCTGAAGATCGATGTCGGCAGGCTCTATGGCGAGGAGTCGATCCGTACGCCGGTCTCCGCTGCGGATGCATTCTGGCTGGCGCGCGACCTCGCCGCCCTGATGGACCAGTTCTCCACCGGCCAGGTCCAGGTGACGGACATCGCCGGCCTCGATACCGCCGAGCTGCCGGAATGGTGGAAGGTGACGCTCGCCTTTCTCGAGATCATGCGAAGCGAGTGGCCGGACATCCTGGCGGAACGCAACGCGCTCGACCCGGCCGAGCACCGCAACCGCCGCCTGCTGGCCGAGGCGCTGAGGCTGAAGCGAAATCCGCCGCAAGGTCCGGTGGTGGTCGCCGGCTCGACCGGCTCGATCCCCGCCACGGCGGACCTGATCGCCACCGTCGCGCGCCTCCCCATGGGCGCGGTGGTCTTGCCCGGTTTCGACCGCGACATGGACGCCGAATCGCGTGACCTGCTGGCTTCCGACGAGGATGTGTCGTCCGTGATCGGACATCCGCAATATGGCCTGCACAAGCTCGCCGGTCGCATCGGCGTCGCGCCCGACGCCGTTGCGCCGCTTGGTGGCGAGGAGTCCGAAGCGATGCGCATGCGCCGCCTCTGGGTCGCCGAAAGCCTGCGGCCTTCGGCCGTGACGCACCGCTGGACGGCGACGCGCCGGGCGGTTGCCGATTCGGCCTTCGAGAATGTCTCCCTTCTGGTTGCGCCCAACGAGCATCTCGAGGCTGCAGCCATTGCAGCCGCGCTGCGGGAGGCGATCCACCGTCCGGAAGCCACCGCCGCGCTTGTCACGCCGGACCGCGAACTCGCCCGCCGCGTCGCTGCCGAACTGGCGCGATACGGAATCGTTGCGGCGGATACCGGCGGCACGCCGGCGGCTTCCACGCCCCAGGGGCGCCTGCTGACGTTGGTGCTGCAGACCGTTTTCGGCGCCAGCGATCCGGCGACGCTGCTGGCGCTCGCCAAGCATCCGCTGGTTCGCCTTTCCGCCCCTCCCGGGGATCATGCCGCCATTGTCTCGCTTTTCGAGATGGCGATCCTGCGCGGCGGCACCGGACGTATCGGTCCCCGGGCGCTGGTTGATCTTGTCCGTCGCCGCCGGGCGGAAGCCGGGCGCACCGATATCCGGGTCTCGCCCTGGCTGAAGGAGGTGGACGATTCGGGATTCGATCGCCTGATCGCCTTTGCGGAGAGGTTCGAGGCGGCGCTTGAGCCGCTGGCAGGGCTTGCGGCCCGTGACGAGGAGGTTTCGCTGGAAGCGCTCGTTGCCGCGACCGTCCGCACGCTGGAAGCGCTCGCTCGCGACGAGAACGGTTTTCATGATGCGCTCTATGACGGCGAGGCCGGCGCCATGCTCCGTTCCTTCCTGTCGGGTCTTGTCGCCGCCGAGGTGCCTCTCTTCATGACGGCAGCGGAGTGGCCTCAGGCCGTGGAGGCGCTGATGGCCGATCTCGCGGTCAAGCCCGCGCCCGGAGGCCATCCCCGAATCAGTATCTGGGGCACGCTGGAGGCTCGCCTGCAAACCGTCGACCTTGTGGTTCTGGGCGGCCTGAACGAGGGTGTCTGGCCGGCGCAGACGCGTGACGACCAGTTCCTGACCCGCGGCATGAAGGCCGGCCTGGGTCTCGAGCCGCCGGAGCGTCGGATCGGGCTGGCCGCGCACGATTTCCAGATGGCGATGGGGCAGGAACGCGTGATCCTGTCGCGGTCGGAACGCGCCGAGGGTGCGCCGTCCATCGCGTCGCGCTGGTGGCAGCGCCTGACGACCTTTGCCGGCGAAGAGGCGGTGAAACGGATGACGGCGGAAGGCAATCGCTGGCTCGAATACGCCCGCGCCATGGAAGAAGGAATTCCGGCCAGGCCGGCGCCTCGGCCGAACCCGGCGCCGCCGCTTGCCGCGCGTCCGAAATCGCTCTCCGTCACCGAGGTCGAGACCCTGATCCGCGATCCCTACGCGATCTATGCGAAGAAGGTTTTGCGCCTGCGACCGGTCGAGGAACTGGTGCGAGATCCCGGCGCCGCGGAGCGCGGTTCGCTGTTTCACGCCATATTCGAGAATGTCGTCAAGGAGCGCGTCGACCCGCTCGGTGATCACGCGCTCGACAAAACGCTGGAAATCGCTCGCCGGCTGTTCGATGCGGAAGACCTGCCGCCGGATATCCGCGCCATCTGGTGGCCGCGCCTCGAGGCCGCCGCGGCCGGTATCGTTGCCTGGGAGGCCGGGCGAGCTGCATCGGTCGAGCACCGGTATGCCGAGGTCGACGCCGATCCCGTGGAGGTCGGGGCGACCGGCGTTCGCCTGACCGGCCGCGCCGACCGCATGGACCTGCTGCCCGGCGGCGCGGTCGACATCATTGATTTCAAGACCGGCGGCCAGCCGTCCGCGAGGATGGTCAAGGCGCTGCTTGCGCCGCAATTGCCGCTGGAGGGCGCGCTGCTGCGCCGCGGCGCATTCGGGGATCTGGGCGCCGCCGATCCGGCCGCCATGCTCTACGTGAAGATCGAGGCGCGTGGAGAGGTCCGGCCGGTCGATGTGCTCAAGGGAGAGGTCGACCCTGTGGAACTGAGCGATGCCGCATGGGACAAGCTGGCGGCAATGCTTGCGTATTACGGTATCGAAACGAACGGCTATCTCGCCGGCAGAATGCCGCAGAAGCTGCGTGACCGGCTCGGTGACTACGATCACCTTGCCCGCATGCACGAATGGCGCTCGGGCGGGGACGGCGGCGATGAGTGAACGGCGCCAGATACAGCCCGACACCGACACGCTTTCGCGCCAGGCCGTCGCGGCGAGCCCGGAGCGCTCGGTCTGGGTGTCCGCCAATGCCGGCTCCGGCAAGACCTATGTGCTCGCAACCCGCGTCATCCGCCTTCTGCTGGCCGGCACGGACCCTTCGCGCATTCTTTGCCTGACCTACACCAAGACCGCTGCGGCGGAAATGAAGGATCGCGTGTTCAAGCGACTCGGCGCCTGGGTGACCATGCCGGAAGCCGACCTGCGGGAGGAACTGGAAAAGCTCGAGGGCAGGACGCCGGACTCCGGCAGGCTCGCCTTCGCCCGCTGCCTTTTCGCCCGCGCGCTGGAAACGCCGGGCGGACTGAAGATCCAGACCATCCACGCCTTCTGCGACGCGCTTCTGCATCGCTTTCCGCTGGAGGCCAACGTTCCCGGTCATTTCGAGCAGCTCGACGACGACATGATCGCTGCGCTGATCGGAGAGGCGCGCACCGAGATGCTCTCCGGCATCGACGCGGGCCGGATCGCGGACGTGGCGGAGGCATTTCGGACCGTGATCGAGCTGACCGGGGAGAACGGCCTCGATGCCCTGCTCGACGAGGCGGTTCAGAACCGCTCGAAACTGGTCGCCTTCCTGCGTCACCTGAATCCGGCAAGGGACCGCCGCGCTTTCTATCGGACCGTTTTCGGCTTTGCCGAGGGCGATTCGCGGGACACGATCGTCGCTAGGGCGCTGAAGATCCTGCGCGCGAATGCACCCGTCATGCGCGAGGTTCTGGATGCCGCCGCCGGTGTCTCCGCGAAGACCGGTCGCGCCTTCGCCGAGGGCTTTCTCGCCGCGCTTGATGCCGACGACGCCTTCGCCGCCTTCGAGGAGTTGTTCTATACGAAGGCGGGAGCGCCGCGTTCCACCGGGACCCTCATGAAGGACAAGGCGGTACAGCAGGTTGCGGGATTCGAGGCCGCCCATGCGAGCGCCTTCGAGGCGATGCAGGAAGCGCGCGACCGCATCGCGCTGCTTGCCCAGATCGACAACACGCTTGCGGCGCTGACCATCGTTGATCGGCTCCTGTCCGGCTACGAAAGCCTGAAGCGGCGGCGCGGCTATCTCGATTTCGACGACCTGATCGAGCGCACGGCCAACCTTCTGGCGCGGCCGGATGTCGGCGAATGGGTGCGCTACAAGCTCGACCAGGGCATCGATCACATTCTCGTCGACGAGGCGCAGGACACCAGCCCGCGCCAGTGGCAGGTCATCCGCGCACTGTCCGACGAGTTCTTTGCCGGCGAAGGTGCACGTCAGGCGCGGCGCACCCTGTTCGCCGTCGGTGACGAGAAGCAGTCGATCTATTCCTTTCAGGGTGCCGATCCCGTGAGTTTCGGCGAGACCGGAGAGGCGGTGCGGCGGAAGGCGCGCGCCGTCTTCGGCGAGGAAGGCTTCCGCGACGTGCCGCTGGAAACCTCTTTCCGCTCCACCCAGGACGTCCTGAGCGCCGTCGACAAGGTGTTCGAGTTTGAGGCGAACCGTGCCGGTGTCGCCCTTTCGTCTGGCCCGATCCGCCACGTCTCGTTGCGAAAGGACCAGCCGGGGCGGGTCGAGATATGGCCGTTGGTCAAGGCCGAAAGGCAGGAAGAGCCGGAGGACTGGACCGCGCCGGTGGACGCGCCGCGTCCGCCCGCAGTCATCGTGGCCGAACGTATTGCCGATACGGTGTCACGCTGGATACGCGAGGGCGACATCATCGAGGGGCTCGGCCGTCCGGTAACGGCCGGCGACATACTGGTTCTTGTGCGCAGCCGAGACAGCTTCATTGTCACCCTGTCGCGCGCGCTGAAGGATCGCGGTGTCCAGGTCGCCGGCGCGGACCGGCTGAAGATGACCGACCACATTGCCGTGCTCGATCTGCTGGCGCTTGCCCGCTTTGTCCTTCAACCGGCCGACGATCTGTCGCTGGCGGCTCTCCTGCGCTCGCCCCTCTTCGACCTGTCCGAGGAAGCCTTGTTCGCGATTGCCCACGACCGCGGTTCGATGACCCTGTTCGAGTCGCTGGAAGTGGCGGCGGCAACCGATGACGCGCTTGCCGGCATCCATGCCACGCTGTCGCGCTGGCGCGAGCGTGCGGCGGCACTGCCGGTCTTCGAGTTCTATGCCTCGATCCTTTCCGGCGAGGGCGGCCGGGAGAAGCTTATCGGCCGTCTCGGCCCGGAAACGCCCGACATGCTCGACGAGTTCATGCGCTATGCACTGGCGCAGGAACGCGCCGGCCTGCCGGCTCTGCAGAACTTCGTTTCGGTCCTGGAAGCGGCCAGCCCGGTCATCAAGCGCGAGATGGATCCGTCACAGAACCAGGTCCGCATCATGACGGTGCATGGAGCCAAGGGGCTCGAGGCACCGGTGGTTTTTCTGGTCGATCGCGGCTCGGCTCCGCACAATTCGCGTCACGCAGACGGATTCCTGGAGATTCCCGTCGAGGACGGCGAGCCGGTCATCCTGTGGAACGCCGTATCGAAGCTGAAATCCCCGGTTTCCGAGGCCGCCAGGGCCGAGATCGCCCGCAAGGCCGAGGAGGAATATCGCCGCCTGCTCTATGTCGGCATGACGCGGGCCGCCGACCGCCTGATCGTTGCCGGTTACGCCGGGGTGAATGGTGGCGGCGACAACACGTGGCATGCCGTGGTCGAGCGCGCCCTCGCCCCGGAATCCGTGCCGGTCGCCTATCCGGATTTCGAGGCCCTGCGCTTTCAGGTCACAACCGCACCGCCACTGTCCGTGGAAGAAAGGAAGACCGAAAGCGCGCAGACTGTTCCGCTTCCGTCATGGTTTCGATCACGGGTTCCGTCGGAACCGCCCCTGCCGCGGCCGCTGGCCCCTTCGGGGGCATCCGGGATCGCCGTCGAGCGCGAACGGGACACCGCCGAAACAGCCGGTGCCCCGTCACTGCTTGCGGGCGCGGCCGACGATTCGCCGTCGCTCGCCGTGCGGCGCGGTATCGTCCTGCACCGGCTGCTCCAGATGCTGCCCTCGGTTCCGACCGGCGAGCGGCGGCGCAAGGCGGCCGAATACTGCCATCGTTTCGATCATCGCTGGGACGCGGAGGACATCGCCGATATCGTCGGCCAGGCCTTTGCCATTCTCGAGGATCCGGCCCACGCGCCCCTGTTCGGCGACAACACGGCCGCGGAGGTGCCGGTCATGGGCACCCTGACGATCGGCGGCGAGGAACGCGCGGTGTCCGGCGTTATCGACCGCATAGCCGTGACGGACGATCGCGTGCTGCTTGTCGACTACAAGACCAATGCCCATCCGCCTTCGGGGCCGCGGCAGGTGCCTGATGTCTATCTGCGCCAGATGGCACTTTATCGCGCGCTCGTCGCGCCGCTCTATCCGGACAGGCCGGTTGACGCCTACCTGCTCTACACCGCCGGGCCGCGCATGATTGCCCTGCCCGGCGAGTTGCTCGACGCGGCGCTGGATTCGCTCGCGCCATCGTGATCTGCGGCAAATCGGGTTCTGGTCTTGACTCGTTTGCTCTGATACCCAGATGTCACCCGAATTGCGAAAACAAGGAGAGCCGATATGGCGACCGTCAAGATCGACAGCAGCAACTTCCAGAGCGACGTGCTCGGCGCTTCGGAGCCCGTGGTCGTGGATTTCTGGGCCGAATGGTGCGGACCGTGCAAGATGATTTCCCCGGCGCTGGAGGAGATCTCCGAAGAGATGGACGGCAAGGTCAAGATCGCCAAGGTCAATGTCGACGAGAATCAGGACCTGGCCGTGCAGTACGGTGTCCGCTCGATTCCGATGCTGCTCATGTTCAAGAACGGCGAGATCGCGGACCAGATGGTCGGCGCGGCGCCCAAGGCCCGCCTGATGGACTGGATCAAGAGCGCCACCGGCTGACGCTCCCGGTTCGGGAACATGCACGAGCCCGGCCATGCGCCGGGCTTTTTCATTCCGGAAAGGTTCCGTTCTCGCGCAGCACCTCGCCGGCGAGATAGAGCGATCCGCCGATCAGCACCCGCGGCGGCGGTTCCATCCGGTTCCAGCCCTCGCCGAGCAGACGAAGCACTTCCTCCACGCTCTTCATCGGCTGCGCGGACAGCCCTGCGGCTACCGCGTCGGCTGCGAGTTCTTCCGGATCGACGCCGGCGTCGCTGTCGGTTACAGGCACGGTGAAGACGTGCCGCACCATGCCCTCGAAGGCGTGGAAATAGCCGGTGGCGTCCTTGGTGTTGATCATGCCGGCGATCAGGAAGAGCGGACGTTCCGCGCGATCCTGCATGCCGGCCAGCGTCTCGGCGATCATTGCCGCCGCGTGGGGATTGTGCCCGCCGTCGAGCCACAGTTCGGAGCCGTCCGGCAGCAATGCCGAAAACGGCCCGGCGGGCAGCCGTTGCATGCGCGCCGGCCAGGTCACGGTCTGCATTGCCCTTTCGGCCTCGTCCTGGGAAATTTCGTAGCCGGCGGCGGAGACCGCCGCCAACGCCGTGGCCGCGTTGGCCAGCTGGTGTCGACCGTGCAGTCCGGGCAGAGGCAGGTCCATCAGTCCCGCCACGCTCTGGAACACCATGCGTCCGTGTTCCTCGTAGGCATAGAAATCCTGGCCGTATACGGAAACGGGGCAATCGAGCCGCTCCGCGGTCTCGAGCAAAGTTTCGCGCACCAGGTCGCTGTCCTGGTAGCCGATCACCACCGGCGCACCCGGTTTCATGATACCGGCCTTTTCCGCCGCGATCAGCTCGATCCGGTCGCCCAGATAGGCCTGGTGATCCAGTCCGATCGGCATGATGACGCTGGCCGCGGGGCTGGTGATCACGTTGGTGGCGTCGAAACGGCCGCCGAGACCGACCTCGACGATCGCCGCATCGGCGGGATGTTCCGAGAACAGCACGAACATCACCGCGGTAAGGATCTCGAACACCGTGATCTGCGCGCCGTCATTGGCAGCGGCCACCCGGCGAAGGGCGTCGGCCAGCGCCTCGTCCTCGACGAGGCGGCCGGCCTCGCCTTTCCGCCCGATGCGGAATCGCTCGTGCCAGCGCACGAGGTGCGGCGACGTGTGCACGTGGACCGACTTGCCCGCCGCTTCCAGCAGCGCGCGGCAATAGGCGGCGCAGGATCCCTTGCCGTTGGTGCCGGCGACATGGATCACCGGCGGCATGCGGTCCTGCGGATTGCCGAGTTTCTCCAGCAGCCCGGAAATGCGGTCCAGCGAAAGGTCGAAACCTTTCGGATGCAGTTGCATCAGGGCGTCGATCTCGCGCTCGGCGAGATCGCCCCGCTTGTCGGATGCGGGCGATCCGGGGCGGCGTTGGGCCGGTTTGGTCAAGTCAGTGTCCGATCAGGCGCTCTCGGATTTCTTCTGGTCCGCGTCCGCCGCTTCCTCGGCCGCCGCGGGTTCGGCTTTCTCTTCCGTGTTCTCCGCCTTCGCGGGTTGGGGCTCTTCCTTCGGCGGCGCCAGCTTGGGCGTGGCGGCCGGCTGTTTCAGCAGCATGCGCAGCAGCCGCGCGATCGTCGGCTTCAACTCCTGGCGCGGCACAACCATGTCCACCATGCCGTGTTCGAGCAGGTATTCCGAGCGCTGGAAGCCCTCGGGCAGCTTCTCGCGGATTGTCTGCTCGATCACCCGCGCACCGGCGAAGCCGATCACCGCGCCGGGCTCCGCGATGTGGATGTCACCCAGCATGGCGTATGACGCGGACACGCCGCCGGTCGTCGGATTGGTCAGCACGACGATGTAGGGAAGGCCTGCTTCCTTGAGCATTTCCACGGCCACGGTGGTCCGCGGCAGCTGCATCAGCGACAGGATTCCTTCCTGCATGCGCGCGCCGCCGGAGGCGGCGAACAGAACCATCGGCCGCTTCTTCTCGATCGCCGTCTCGAAACCCTTGATGATCGCCTCGCCGGCGGCGATGCCGAGCGAGCCGCCCATGAAGTTGAAATCGTGCAGGCAGGCGACGATCGGCAGGCCCTCGATCGTGCCCAGCGCGTTGACGATGGAATCGTCCAGCCCGGTCTTGTTCTTGTTCTCGCGCAACCGGTCCGTGTACTTCTTCTGGTCGCGGAACTTGAGCGGGTCGACGGGGACTTCCGGGTTGGGAATGAGCTCGTAGACGCCGCTGTCCATGAAGTGGCGCAGCCGCTCCTTGGCGGAGATCTTCATGTGGTAGCCCGAGGACGGGATCACCCACTGGTTTTCCTCGAGATCCCGGTGAAACACCATCTCGCCGGTCTCCGGACACTTGATCCAGAGGTTTTCCGGCATTTCGCGGCGCCCGAGCATCGAGTTCAGCCGCGGGCGGACATAGTTGGTGATCCAGTTCATGGAAGAACCCCGTATGTTCCTGTCAGGTCAATCTGGCGAGTCTATTTGGCGGCTTCAAGGCGTGCGCCGCGCACGCCGGCGGCAAGTCCGCCGACCAGCGTCGCCACGGCTTCCACCGTGTCGCCCGTCGCCCTGTTTTCGTTGTCGAGCGTGTTGGCGACCGCCTGCACGATCGCCGTTCCGACGACGACGCCGTCGGCATCGCGGCCGATCGTCCTGGCCTGTTCGGCGGTCTTGACGCCGAAGCCGACGCAGACCGGCAGGTCGGTGTGCCGCTTGATGCGGTTGACTGCATCCGCCACTGCGGAGGTCGACGCGATGGCGCCGCCGGTGATCCCGGTCATCGACACGTAGTAGACGAAGCCCGACGTATTCGCGAGCACCTTGGGAAGCCGCTTGTCGTCGGTCGTGGGCGTCGCCAGGCGGATGAAGTTAATGTCGGCTGCGAGTGCCGGCAGGCACAGCTCCTCGTCCATCTCCGGCGGCAGGTCGACGATGATCAGCCCGTCAACGCCCGCGGCCTTTGCGTCGGCGAGAAACCGGTCGACGCCGTAGACGTATATCGGATTGTAGTAGCCCATCAGGACGATCGGGGTGTCGGTGTCCTCCTCGCGGAAGGCCCGTACCATGTCGAGCGTCTTTTCCAGTGTCTGGCCGGCTTTCAGCGCCCGCAGTCCCGCCGCCTGGATCGCCGGGCCGTCGGCCATCGGGTCGGAGAACGGCATGCCGAGCTCGACCACGTCGGCGCCTGCCGCGGGCAGCCGTTTCAGGATGGCGAGCGAGGTCTCGAAGTCGGGATCGCCGCTCATCACGAAGGTCACCAGCGCCGGCCGGTTTTCCTCCCTCAGCTTGGCGAAACGGGCATCCATGCGTGCAGTCATTGCATTCGTTCCTTCTGGCGGGCGGCCTAAAGCAGCTCCAGCACCTTTTCCTTCGGCCGGCATAGCGCCGCGCCCTTGTCGGTCACCACGATCGGCCGGTTCATCAGGATCGGGTACTCGACCATGAAGTCGATCAGTTCGTCGTCTGACCATTTCGGATCGTCGAGGCCGAGTTCGGCATAGGGCGTGCCCCTCTCGCGCAGGATCGCGCGCACCGGTTCGCCCGTCGCCCGCAGGATCTCGACCAGCCTTTCCCGGCCCGGCGGCGTTTTCAGATATTCCACGATCTCCGGCTCGATGCCCTTCTCGCGGATCATCGCCAGCACGTTGCGGGACGTGCCGCATTTCGGATTGTGATAGATCGTCACCGTCATCCTTCGGCGGACTCCCGGATGCTGATTGTCACCGTGAAGGCGTAGAAACCGTGTTTCGCGATGCGCGAGACCGCTTCCTTCGGGTCGAAGGCGATGCGCGGCTCGCCGTCGTCGGGAATGCGCGTGAGGAATTTCAGGTTCTGGCTGCGGCGCACGCCCTCGGCGTTCTCGCGCGTGTCGCCTTCCTCGATCGCCACGTAGTGCAGCGGGTTCTGTTTCGATTGGTAGATCTCGAAGGCGGTCATAGCTCGTGCCCGAGTATCTTGCCGACGGTGAACACGTCCTTGTCGCCGCGTCCGCACAGGTTCATCACGATGATCTGGTCCTTGCCCATCTCGGGCGCCCGCTTGATCACCTCTGCCAGTGCGTGGGAGGGTTCCAGTGCGGGGATGATGCCTTCCAGGCGCGTCAGCAGCTGGAATGCCTCCAGGGCTTCCGTGTCCATGATCGGCACATATTCGACGCGGCCGGTCTCCTTCAGCCAGGAATGTTCCGGCCCGATGCCCGGATAGTCCAGGCCCGCCGAGATCGAGTGGCCGTCCTTGATCTGGCCGTCGCCGTCCTGCAGCAGGTAGGTGCGGTTGCCGTGCAGCACGCCCGGCGACCCGGCGGTCAGCGAGGCGCAGTGCTCGTCTCCCTCCAGCCCCCTGCCGCCGGCTTCCACGCCGACGATCTGCACGTTCTTGTCGTCGAGGAACGGGTGGAACAGGCCGATCGCGTTGGATCCGCCGCCGACGGCCGCGACGATCATGTCGGGGAGCCGGCCCTCGACTTCCATCAGTTGCTGCTTCGCCTCCCTGCCGATCACAGACTGGAACTCGCGCACCATCTCCGGATAGGGATGCGGACCCGCCGCGGTGCCGATCAGGTAGTAGGTCGACTCGACATTGGTCACCCAGTCGCGCAGCGCCTCGTTCATCGCGTCCTTAAGCGTGCCGTGGCCCGAACTGACCGGCGTCACCTCGGCGCCGAGCAGCTTCATGCGGAACACGTTCGGCGCCTGCCGCTCGACATCGGTCGCGCCCATGTAGACATGGCACGGAAAGCCGAAGCGCGCCGACACGGTCGCCGACGCCACGCCGTGCTGGCCAGCGCCCGTCTCGGCGATGATGCGTGTCTTGCCCATCCGTCGCGCCAGCAGGATCTGGCCGAGGCAGTTGTTGATCTTGTGCGATCCGGTGTGGTTCAGCTCGTCGCGCTTGAAGTAGATCTTCGCGCCGCCGAGATGCTCGGTCAGCCGTTCGGCGAAATAGAGCGGCGACGGCCGGCCCGTATAGTGCGTGTTGAGATGCTCGAGCTCGGCGCGGAATTCGGGGTCGTTCTTCGCCTCCTCCCAGTGTTCCTGGAGGTCGAGGATGAGCGGCATCAGCGTCTCGGCGACGAAGCGGCCGCCGAAGATGCCGAACATGCCCTGCTCGTCTGGGCCCGTACGAAAGGAATTGGGTTCGGCCGGCTTGTTCATGTCCTGCTCCCGTTTCGGGCGTCGGCCGCCCGCGCCGCTTTCAGGAAGGCGGCGATCCTGTTGATGTCCTTTACGCCGGGGGCGCTTTCGACCCCTGACGACACGTCGAGCCCGCGCGCGCCCGTCACGGCCAGCGCTTCTGCCACGTTTTCGGGATCGAGGCCACCGGAAAGCATGTAATCGATGCCATCGTCAAGCGTGGCCAGCAGTTGCCAGTCGAAGGAGACGCCGTTGCCGCCCGGCAGGTCGGAACCGTCCGGCGGGCGGGCGTCGAACAGGAAGCGGTCCGCCACGCCCAGGTAGGGCACGCATTTGGCGAGGTCGGCCGCTTCGCGTATGGCCAGCGCCTTCATCACCGGCAGGCCGTGCCGTTCCCTGATTTCGCGCACCCGATCCCGCGATTCGCCGCCATGCAGTTGCAGCATGTCGGGCTTTGCCAGCGTGACGATGGATTCGATGAAGGCGTCGTCGGCATCCACTGTCACGGCGACGGTCTTCGCCCCGCCCGCGCGGGCGCGTCGTGCCAGTGCCGCGGCGGTTTCGACGTCCACGTTGCGCGGGCTTTTCAGGAAGAAGATGAAGCCCACATGCGTCGCCCCGCCGTCAAGCGCGGCGTCGATGGCTTCCGGCGTCTTCAGGCCGCAGATTTTGATGTCGAGGGTCATGCAAACGAGATAATGCCCGTACGGCGAAGAGTCGAGCAATTAGCGCCGGAGGTCAGAACTGGATCGCCTGTAGCGCCGAGCCGTTCTTCTTGAGCCATGCCTTGCATCGCTCGGTATCCGGGCAAAGGTCCTCGCAAAGCGCCCAGAATTCCTTGCCGTGGTTCATGTGCACCAGGTGCGCGACCTCGTGGGCGACGAGGTAGTCGATCACCGGTCGCGGTGCCATCATGATCCGCCAGGAGAAGGACAGGTTTCCCTCCGACGAGCACGAGCCCCAGCGGCTGACCGTGTCCTTGTAGCGGATCGCCTTCGCGCGCCTGCCGATCGTTGCCGTGTGCTTCTCGACCAGGGCGCCGATATCTGCCTTCGCCTCCTTCTTCAGGAAGTCGGCCACCTTGCGCGGCAGGTGGACACGGTCGCCGCGCACCACCAGCCGGGCGCCGTTGTCGTCCCGTACCGCTTCCGTCACGCCGCGGCCGGGTTCGTGCACGATCTCGTGGTTGACGCCGCGGATCGGGATCTTGATGCCCGGACGGACCTGCGGCCGGTCCGGTATCTTTTCCAGCCGCTCCTCGAGCCAGTCCCGGTTGCGGTGCAGGAAGCGTTCCACCTCCAGCATGGAGATGCCGACCGGCGTCGTGACGGCAAGCCCCTTGTTGCCGGGCTTGATGCGCAGCGTCAGCCGCTTCGCGCGCGGGTTTTCGGCGACGCGCAGCGGCAGCGTTCGGCCCGCGACCTCGTGGGTGAGGTGGCGGACACCCGCTCCGGGCCGCGTGGTCGGCCGCCTGCGTGAAAAGCCGAAGGACATGGTTCGCGGTTTAACCGATTCTCGCGAGCGGTTGGAGAAGAAAAAGGCCCGCGGATCGTGCGATCCGCGGGCGGAGCCTGGAAGGTCGATTGGAGGTCAGACCGGATTTAGGCTCGTCGCTCAGTCGATGTCCGTGACATTCGGCACGGACGGTCCGGCTTCATTGTGGCTGTCCTTTTTGGCATTTTTGCGCTCGCGCATGAAACGGTCGAACTCTTCCTGGTCCTTGGCCCGGCGCAGTTCGTGCACATAGCTGTCGAACTCGGCGCGCATTTCCTCGAGCCTGCGGCGTTCCTCGGCCAGCCGCTCGAGCTCCTTCTCGCGCCACTCGTCGAAGGCCACGTTGCCGGTCCGGGCGCTGTGGTGGTGCCGGTGGCCGCGCTTGCGGCCGATGCCGCTGCAACCGCGGAAGACCTCGTCGGTTTTCATGTTGACTTCCCTTTTGAACTCGTCGAGCCGGTCGCCCCAGATGATGTAGGCGAGCATTGCCAGGCCGAGCGGCCAGAAGACCATGAAGCCCAGAACCATCAGTGCGATCGTCGCCGGCGTCCATGCCGGGCGTATCAGTGCTGTGTGTGTCATTCGCTACCCCTTTCCGGTTCGGACGGCGCTTGTCGCTGCCCTCGTTGGAGGTGGTGGCGGCAAATTGCCTTTGCAAGCCGAAAAGCCCGGATTTCCGGGCTTCCGGAGGCGACTCACTGGAGAATTCTCCACACGACGCGTCCAAAAATTTTTTCGGAATCCGCCGTCCGGGGACGCAAAAGAGAGATGTTCCGTAGCGTAAGGTGCGCGTTCAGGCGCCTTCCTTCATCCGCCCGGCCATGGCGGTTACCGTGCGTTTCAGCAGGTCCAGGTCTTGCGGTCGCGACAGCCGGTGGTCGCCGTCCTTGACCAGCGTCAGCGTTACGTCGTCCTTCGGCAGGAACTCCATGAGTTTCTGGGCGTGCGTCCATGGCACGTCGGGATCGGCCATGCCCTGCAGGATGTGCACGGGGCAATGCGTGTCGAGCGGCCCGGTCATCACGCGGTTCTTCTCGCCGTCGTCGAACAGCGCCCTGGTGAAGATGTTCGGTTCCGGCGAGTACTCGCTGGGTTCCTCGAAATATCCCTTGTTCTCGAGATCGGCCTTCTGGGCATCCGTGAGCTCGGGCATCATCAGTTCGTGGGTGAAGTCAGGCGCCGGTGCCAGCAGCACCAGCCCGGCGATCCGGTCGTCCTGCCCGCCCCTGTTCAGTTCCTGCACCATGCGCAGCGCGATCCATCCGCCCATGGACGAGCCGACGAGTATCTGCGGCCCCCGCGTGTACCGCTCGAACACGGCCACGCTTTCCGCCAGCCATTTCGAGATCGTGCCGTCGGTGAACTCGCCGCCGGATTCGCCGTGGCCCGAATAGTCGTGCCGGGTGCAGGACAGGCCGAGCTCTCCGGCGAGCGTATCGAGGGTTTCCGCCTTGGTGCCCAGCATGTCCGAGCGGTATCCGCCGAGCCAGACCAGCCCGGGATTTCCGCCCGGCCGGTGCCGCACGGCGATTTTCGCGTTGCCGACAGTGAATGTTTGCGGATCTTGCGTCATTTCGGTTCCGTTTCTCGCTTGTACCGGTGTTTTGCGCGGGTCGCGGCTCCTTGTGAAGCCCCGCAGCGGGATTCGGCAGCGCCGATGGTGATTTTTTTACCGGACCATGCTATTGACTCCGCGCCCGGAATACCGACAGTGCGCGGGTTTCCGGCATCCGCCGAATCTGAAACGACACAGGAGACAACGACCATTCGCCGTCCATTCCGAGCCCCCCCGGCTCAAAAAACAGGTCCTACCGCCAATCGCGACATTCGCGAGCCCCAAGTCCAGCTTATCGATGCCGAAGGCCAGAACCTTGGCCCGACGGATACGGAGGAAGCCCTTCGGATGGCAGAGGAAGCCGGTCTGGACCTTGTCCTGATCGTTCCCAATGCCAAGCCGCCCGTGGCCAAGATCCTCGATCTGGGTAAGCTGAAATACGAGCAGCAGAAAAAGGCTGCTGCCGCCCGCAAGAGGCAGAAGACCGTCGAGATCAAGGAGATCAAGATGCGCCCCAACATCGACACCCACGACTACGAGGTGAAGATGAAGGCGATGCGCCGGTTCTTCGAGGAAGGCGACAAGGTCAAGGTGACACTGCGCTTCCGCGGGCGCGAGATGGCGCACCAGTATCTGGGCATGGAGCTGCTGCAGAAGGTCAAGTCCGATACGGAGGAGATCGCAAAGGTCGAGGCCGAGCCGAAGCTCGAGGGCCGTCAGATGATGATGGTGCTGGCTCCGCGCTAGGCACCGTCGATTCTCGGGAAGAAAAGCGGGCTTCGGGCCCGCTTTTTGTTTTCGCGCCCGTCATGCGCGGCCCTGCAGCGTTTCCGCGCTGCCGGGGAGCTTGCAATCGGTCCGCTTCGAGTCTATAGAGCCGCGTCCCGAGCGGGCCGGCAGGGCATGCCGTGTCCGCTCCGAATGCAGGAACAGCGCACATCGTACGGGCCGGCCCCCTCGCATGAAATCATGCGGCAGGCGGACTTGACCGTTCTCCGCGAGGCGGCGATTGCGCGAGAAATGGAGAGCAAAATGCCCAAGATGAAGACGAAGGCTTCCGTCAAGAAGCGCTTCAAGATCACGGCCTCTGGCAAGGTCAAGGTCGCTGCCGCAGGCAAGCGTCACGGCATGATCAAGCGGTCCAACAAGTTCATCCGCGATGCGCGCGGCACCATGGTGCTGGCCGATCAGGATGCGAAGATCGTCAAGAAGATGATGCCCTACGGCGACTGAGCCGTCACGACCCGATTCCAGGAGAACACTCATGGCACGTGTGAAACGCGGCGTGACGTCCCACGCCAAGCACAAGAAAGTCCTCAAGCAGGCCAGCGGCTTTTATGGCCGCCGCAAGAACACCATCCGCATCGCCAAGCAGGCGGTGGATCGTTCCAAGCAGTATGCCTATCGCGACCGAAAGGTCCGCAAGCGCAATTTCCGCTCGCTGTGGATCCAGCGCATCAACGCCGCCGTGCGCGAGCACGGCCTGACCTATGGCCGTTTCATCGACGGTCTGAACAAGGCCGGCATCGAGCTCGACCGCAAGGTCCTGTCGGACATGGCGATCCATCAGCCGGAGGCATTCGGCAAGCTGGTTGCCCAGGCCAAGGACGCGCTGTCCTATCTCAAGGACACCACGCCGAACGCGTTTGAAAGCGCTGTCCGCTAAGTCAGCGCCTTCCCGATCTTGAATCAGGAGAAACCCGCGCTGGCTGGCCCAGGCGCGGGTTTTTCTTTGAAATCCAGAGGCGCACCGCTAGAAGGTGCGCGCAACCGCTAACCGGAAATGCAACATGCTTGAGGAACTGGAACGTCTTGAAGAGGCCCTGATGGCGGATATCGCTGCCGCCGCGGACGAGGCGGCCATAGAGGCGGTACGCGTCGCGGCCATCGGCAAGAAGGGCTCCGTGTCCGAGAGGATGAAGACGCTGGGCAGGATGACGCCGGAGGAACGCCAGGTCATGGGGCCGGCACTCAACGGCCTGCGTGACCGCGTCACGCAGGCGATCAATGCCCGCAAGGCCGAGCTGCGCGACGCGGCGATCGAGGCGAGGCTGGCCACCGAAACCGTCGATGTCACCCTGCCCGTGCGTTCATCCCCTGCCGAGGCCGGCCGCATTCACCCGATCACCCAGGTCACGGACGAGCTGGTCGCCATCTTCGCCGACATGGGCTTCTCGATCGCCGAGGGGCCGGACATCGAGACCGACTACTACAATTTCACGGCGCTCAACTTCCCCGAGGGCCATCCGGCCCGCGAGATGCACGACACCTTCTTCTTCAACGAGAACGGTGACGGCGAGCGCAAGCTTCTTCGTACCCACACTTCCCCGGTGCAGATTCGCACCATGGAGGCGCAGAAGCCGCCGATCCGCATCGTCATTCCGGGCAAGACCTATCGTTGCGACTCCGATGCCACCCACTCGCCGATGTTCCATCAGGTCGAGGGGCTGGTGATCGACCGCCATTCCAATGTCGCCAACCTGAAATGGGTGCTGACCGAGTTCTGCAAGGCCTTCTTCGAGGTCGAGCACATCAACATGCGTTTCCGGCCCTCCTTCTTCCCCTTCACCGAGCCGTCCATGGAGGTCGACATCCAGTGCGACCGCTCTCGGCCCGGCGAGGTCCGCTTCGGCGAGGGCAATGACTGGATGGAGATCCTGGGCTGCGGCATGGTGCATCCCAACGTGCTGCGTTCCGGCGGGCTCGATCCCGACGAGTACCAGGGCTTTGCCTGGGGCATCGGGATCGACCGGCTGGCCATGCTGAAATATGGCATGCCGGACCTGCGCGCCTTCTTCGACGCCGACGTGCGCTGGCTGTCCCACTACGGCTTCCGTCCGCTCGACATGCCGACCCTGTTCGGGGGGCTGAGCGCGTGACGAAGCTGCCGGATCACCTCTCCGGTTCGGTCACCTTCTCCTTCGGCGACAGCCCGGAGATGGCGGACGAGCTGCTGGCGCTGGTGCTTGCCGGCCGGAAGACGGCGACCTGCGGTCGCGCCAGCGATTTCGGCCCCGGCGGGGAGACGTTGCCCGTGGTCGGCCGACGTGACGTGATCCTGGACGGAAGCGGCCGTCCGGCCGCGGTGATCGAGACCGAGGAAGTCACCTTCCGCCGTTTCGACGAGATCGACGAGGACTTCGCCCGCGACGAGGGCGAGGGCCTTGGCACCCTGGAGGAATGGCGTGAGGGCCATCGCGCCTTTTTCGAGCGCACCGGGGGCTTTGCGCCGGACATGAATCTTGTTTGCGAGCGGTTTCGCCTGGTCGAGATCCTCGAAGTCGATGACACGGAACACTGAGCCATGAAATTCACCCTCTCCTGGTTGAAGGATCACCTGGAAACGGACGCCACGCTCGACGAGATCGTCGAGCGGCTGACCGCCATCGGCCTCGAGGTCGAGGACGTCGATGACAAGTCGGTCTACAAGCCCTTTGTCATCGCCAGGGTCCTGACCGCCGAGAAACATCCGGATGCCGACCGGCTCAAGGTCCTGAGCGTCGATACCGGCGACGGCAAGCCCGTCCAGGTCGTCTGCGGCGCGCCGAACGCGCGTGCCGGCCTTGTCGGCGCCTTCGCGGCGCCCGGCACCTATGTCCCGGGCATCGACGTCACGCTGTCCGTCGGCAAGATCCGCGGCGTCGAGAGCCACGGCATGATGTGCTCCGAGCGCGAGCTGCAGATGTCCGACGAGCATTCCGGCATCATCGACCTGCCGGAAGACGCGCCCGTCGGCACGCCCTTTGCGGAATATGCCGGTCTCGACGATCCGGTAATCGAGATCGGGCTCACTCCCGACCGCGCGGACTGCACCGGCGTTGCCGGCATCGCCCGCGACCTTGCCGCCGCCGGCCTTGGCAGGCTGAAGACGCCGGCCGTCGAGCCGGTTCCCGGCTCCGGCGAATGTCCGGTCAAGGTGACGATCGAGGAGCCGGAGCTTTGCCCCGGCTTCGCGCTGCGTCTGGTGAAGGGCGTGAAGAATGGACCGTCGCCGGCCTGGATGCAGCGCCGCCTGATCGCCATCGGCCTTCGCCCGATCAACGCGCTGGTCGACATCACCAACTATGTCACCTTCGACCGCGGCCGTCCGCTGCACGTCTTCGACGCGAAAAAGGTCGCCGGCAACCTGGTCGTTCGCCGCGCGCGCGATGGCGAGAAGGTGTTGGCGCTCGACGGTCGCGAATACGGGCTGACACCGGAGATGTGCGTCATCGCCGACGAACGCGGCGTCGAGTCCATCGCGGGCATCATGGGCGGCGAGGAATCGGGCTGCGACGAGAACACGACCGACGTGCTGATCGAGTCGGCCCTGTGGAACGAGATGAACATCGCGCGCACCGGTCGCGATCTCGGCATCATCACCGATGCCCGCTACCGGTTCGAGCGCGGCGTCGATCCCGAATTCATGGTTTCCGGCATGGAGCTGGCGACGCGGCTGGTCCTCGACCTGTGCGGCGGCACCCCGACCGCGCCGGAGATCGTCGGATACCGGCCCTATGAACCGAAGGTGATCCGCTTCCCCTTCACCGAGGTCAAGCGCCTCGTCGGCATAGAGGTACCGGCCGGCGAGCAGACGGAAATTCTCGGGCGCCTCGGCTTCGGCGTGTCCGGCTCCGGTGTCGAGGTCGATGTCTCTGTGCCGTCCTGGCGCAAGCATGATGTCGAGGGCAAGGCCGATCTGGTCGAGGAGGTCATGCGCATTCACGGCGAGGACAATATCGCCCCGCAGCCGCTGCCGGGCCACGGCGCCGTCAACGGGAAGATCCTGACGACGCTGCAGATACGCACCCGCCTCGCCAAGCGCGCGCTGGCCGTGCGCGGCATGATGGAGGCGGTCACCTGGTCCTTCATCCCCGCAGCCCATGCCGAGCTCTTCGGCGGCGGGAAGAAGGAGCTTGCGCTTGCGAACCCGATCGCCGCGGACATGAGCGACATGCGTCCGTCCCTGCTGCCGGGCCTGCTGGCCGCTGCGCAGCGCAATGCCGACCAGGGCGTTGGCGATGTTGCCCTGTTCGAGGTCTCTGCGACATATGAGGGCGACCGGCCGGAAGACCAGCGCCGCGTTGCCGGCGGCATCCGCCGCGGCACGGCCGGCCTTGCCGGCGGCGGCCGCCACTGGGCGGGCAACGGTGAACCCGTCGGTGTCTTCGACGCCAAGGCCGATGCGCTGGCCGTTCTGGAGGCCTGCGGCGCCCCTGTCGCCAACCTGCAGGTCGAGGCCGGTGCGCCCGGCTGGTACCATCCGGGCCGTTCCGGCGTTATCAAGCTCGGGCCGAAGGTCGTGCTCGGTCATTTCGGCGAGTTCCATCCGAAGGCGCTCGAGGCGCTGGACGTGTCCGGAGCGCTGTGCGGCTTCGAGGTCTTCATCGACGCAATCCCCGAGCCGAAGAGGAAACCGACGCGCACCAAGCCGAAGCTGGAGCTTTCGCCCTTCCAGATGCTGCGCCGCGACTATGCCTTTGTCGTCGACCGGGATGTTGCCGCGCAGACCCTCGTCCGTGCCGTTGCCGGCGCCGACAGGAAGCTGATCGCGGGTGTCAACGTCTTCGACGTCTTCGAGGGAGCTTCGCTCGGCGAGGGAAAGAAGTCGGTGGCGCTGGAGGTGTCCATCCAGCCGGTCGAGCGCACGCTTACCGACGAGGATCTCGAGGCGCTGACGGCGCGGATCGTTGCCAATGTCGAGAAGCAGGCGGGCGGCGTGCTGCGGGGCTGACGGCCCCTACAGGCTTCGCGCCACCCGCTCGCTGCGATAGAAGACATGGCGGCCGATCTGGCCGACCCGTCCGATCCTGTCGGCCCAGTAGGGGCTGACATATGTCGCATGATAATGCGTGATCTCGTGGAATTCGGCCTCGCGCCATTCGCGCGGATCGCCCGGCAGCAGCCGTCCCGGCATGCCATTTTCCAGTATTTCGCGCGCCAGGGCGTGCAGTTCACGGAAGCAGGCGACCTCGCGCGGAAAGTCGGGAATCCTGTCGCAGGCGAAGGAGAACTGGCAGCGGAACGGTTTTTCCGCGCCCTGGTAGACGACGCCGCAGACCGTATCCGGATAGGCTTTCGAGCGCATCCGGTTGAGAATGACCCGTGCAACGGCGAGCTGGCCCTCCCGGGGTTCGCCGCGCGCCTCGTGATAGAGGGCGGCCGTCAGGCAGGTGGCTTCCATCTCGTACGCGATCGGCGGATGCGCTAACATCGTGCGCGGAAGGTCGTGTGCGGCGGGGATGTGGAAGACCTGCATCGCCGCGTGAATTGCGGGCAGCGCCGCGCCGGACGCCGCCATGAAGAAATATGCCGCCATCATGACGGCGATACGTGTCAGCAAGCGGTTCATTGCCGTGCCCCTCGACAGACTTCTGACGGGGACAAGGATGCGGGGTGAAAATTTCGATTGGGTGGGATTCCGGCGCGGAATTTGAGTGTCCGGAGTGACCGGGAGTTAACCTAGATGATCGACCACGAGGAGATAACGATGTTTCGATGGGGAGTGATGTCGACGGCGAAGATCGGTCGCGACCACGTGATTCCGGCGATTGCCGAGGCCGGGAACGGTGTGCTGTCGGCAATCGCCAGTCGCGACGAGGCGCGTGCCCGCGCCCTTGCGGACCGTTTCGGCGCACCGCATGCCTTCGGCAGCTACGAGGCCATGCTGGCCTCCGACGCGGTCGACGGCGTCTACATTCCGTTGCCGACCTCGCAGCATGTCGAGTGGGCGGCGAAGGCGGCCGAGGCCGGCAAGCACGTTCTGGTGGAGAAGCCGCTTGCGCTGAACGCCGCGGATATCGAGCCGCTGCTCGAAGTGGAAAAGCGCACCGGCGTCATCATTTCGGAGGCCTTCATGGTCACCTATCACCCGCAATGGCTGAAGGTGCGCGAATTGATCGCCGACGGTGCCATAGGCCGCCTGCGCCAGGTGCAGGGCGCTTTCACCTACCACAATGTCGATCCCGACAACATGCGCAACAGGCCGGAACTGGGCGGCGGCGG
Source organism: Oricola thermophila (assembly GCF_013358405.1). Taxonomy (NCBI): domain Bacteria; kingdom Pseudomonadati; phylum Pseudomonadota; class Alphaproteobacteria; order Hyphomicrobiales; family Ahrensiaceae; genus Oricola; species Oricola thermophila. Next base: position 3,250,341 of record NZ_CP054836.1, on the reverse strand, counting down.
CCTGCCCGACATCGGCGTCTACCCGACCGTGACGACCCGTTTTGCCACCGGCAAGGAGCCGCTCTCCGTTTCCGCCACCGTCGAGCGCGATCCCGTGTTCGGCACCGACATCTATGCCGATGTGCGCGCGAGGTTCGACGGTTTCGAGCTGGCCTTCTACTGCTCCACCCAGATGGCGGCGCGGCAGTTCATGGTCTTCCACGGCGACAAGGGCTTTATCGAGGTCGCCGCGCCCTTCAATGCCGGGCTCTACGACCACGACCGCGTCACCCTGCACAATGCCGGCCATGACGGCGCGCAGGTCTGGCGTTTCCCGGGCGTGCGCCAGTATCGCCTCGAGGTCGAGGCCTTTGCCCGCAAGGCGACGGGCGGCAAGGCGGAGCTGTTCCGGCTGGAGGATTCGATCCGCAACCAGAAATTCATAGACGCGGTATTCCGCGCCGGCGAATCGGGCGCCTGGGAGGCCGTCTAGCCCTCGGCGTCGCGCGGAAGGGTGGCCGGACGGGCGGTCACCACCAGACGCCGCCGCGCCGGATGCGGATGCGCGGCCCCTTGCCGTGCCGTTCCCACGGATTCAGCCCGTCCGCGCAGGCCGGGCCGCTGCATCCCGAATCGTCGGTCAGCGGCTCGCGCTCCGGCAATTCCCCGGCCAGGGAGAGCCAGTGGTCGAAGAGATCCCGCTCGCGCCGCGACAGCCTGATCTGCGGCACAGGGGACCGGCCGCGCGGAAGCCGTGCGCCCGGCGTCGCATGGCTCATCGCCGTCTGCGGCCCCAGCGCGCTTTTCAGTTCCATCAGCCGTGCGATGCGTTCCTCGGTCGGCGGGTGGGTGCGCAGGATCGAGGGGTCGGGAATGCGGCCGCCGGGCAGCACCATGCCTTCCCATCGCCGGCCGTGCGCCTGTTCCAGCTTTATCAGCGCCGAGGCAAGCCCGTCGGGGTCGCCCGTCAGCAGGGCCGCGCCGTAGTCGGCGTCGAATTCGCGCGTGCGCGAAAGCGCCAGCTGCAACAGCCCGCCGATGGTCGGCGCGAAGATCATGGCAAGGACGCCGAGCCAGGGGATGTGGCCGAAGAAGCCCGACAGGTTGAACAGGATCGCCAGCATGCCGACGGTCGAGAGCGTCGAGGTCATGCGCGATACCATGTCCGCCAGCGCCATCACCTTTATGTCCTCGTTGGCGATATGGGTCGTTTCGTGCGCCAGCACGCCGGCCAGCTCGCGCAGCGTGACGCTGCGCAGCAGCCCGTCGGTGACGGCGATCGCGGAATCGTCGCGTCGGCCGACCGCGAATGCGTTCAGCATCCGCGACGGCACGACATGCAGTTTCGGTGTTGCCGGCAGGCCCGCCCTGTCGGCCAGCTCGTTGATCAGCCGGTAGCCTTCCGGGAAGTTGAAGGGTGTTACCGGCTCGGCCTTGTACATGCGCAGTACCATCGTCGGCGATATGCGCTGTGCGGCGACGAGCGTCATGATGCCGATCGCCACCGCGTAGAGGATGCCTGTCGCGCCGGCGATGGTCCATGCGGTGACGGCGAGCAGTGCCATGCTGCCGGCCGACAGCAGCCAGGTGTGCAGCGCGTTCAGCGCCCTGTGCTGTCGCAATATGATGTGATCGCCATGCAGGAACGGAATCGTCATGCCATCCATATGGGTATGGAACGGCGCGTCGTGGAGTCCCCCGTCATGCGGCCGTCAGGCGCGGTTGAAGACGAAGCGCGAGTAGCCGAGATAGGAGAACACGGTCACGACGGCGACCGCTATGACGAGTGCCGCCAGCGGCGGGAACAGTCCGGGTGCCGCCAGCAGGAGACCGGAATAGATGGCGTAGTTGAGCCCGGCGCCCATCAGCGCCACGAATCCGTAGCGCGCGCCCTCCTTGACCACGTGGCGGCCGCTCTTGCCGAAGGTGATGTTGCGGTTGATCATCCAGGTGGTGAACATCGCCGCGGCGATGGCGAAGACGCGCGCCGAGAACGGCCCCATCGGCGTGAACTTCATGAGCAGCGTCAGCACCGAGGCGTCGACGATGAAGCCGGTGCCCCCCGCGACGGCGAAGCTGGCCAGCCGCAGGATGCGGTGTTTTGATACGATGTCGCGCATTTCGTTTCCGGGGAGCCGGCATCAGGCGGCCGACTCGGCCTTCTTCTTCCGTTTTGTCTTGGTCGCGGTCGATACACCTTTCGGCGCGCCGCGTCGACCGGTCGCCGGCGTGCCCGAAGCGCGCGATTCGCCGCGCAGCGGCGGTTGCGCGAGATAGGCCATGCGCATCTGTTCGACCCGTCCGGCGGCCACTGAATCCAGGATCAGCCCGGTCACGAAGGTCAGCAGGGACAGGATCAGTATGCCGATCGCGCCGACCCAGGTCGGTACGCGGTCGACCAGCCCGGTGGTCAGGTACTCGTAGACTGGCGGAATCATGAAGAAGATGCTCGCCGCGAGCAGCATGCCCGCGATGACGGTGAAGAAGCGGAACGGCTGGGTTTCCTTCATCAGCCGCGCGAACATCATCAGGATCTTCAGCCCGTCGCGGAAGGTCGACAGCTTTGAGGTCGATCCCTCGGGCCGGCGGCCATAGTCGAGTTCCACCTCGGCCACGGGCAGTTTCAGCTGGCTGGCATGGACCGACATCTCCGTCTCGATCTCGAAACCGTGCGAGATCGCGGGGAAGCTCTTCACGAACCGGCGCGTGAAGGCGCGGTATCCCGACAGGATGTCCGAAAAGTCTGCGCCGAACAGGTAGCGATAGATGCCGTTGAAGACGCGGTTGCCGAAGGCATGGCCCGTGCGGCCCGCATCGTCCTTCACCCCGGAGCGGATGCCCACGGCCATGTCCACGCGCTCGCTGAGCAGCGTCGTCACCAGTTGCGGCGCATCCTCGGGCGCATAGGTGCCGTCGCCGTCGGCCATGATGTAGATGTCGGCGTCGATGTCGGCGAACATGCGCCGCACCACGTGGCCCTTGCCCTGCCGGCGCTCGCGCACCACCGTGGCGCCTGCCAGCCGGGCCATGATCGCCGTGTTGTCGTTGGAGTTGTTGTCGAACACGTATATCCGCGCGCCCGGAAGCGTCTCGCGGAATCGCCTGACGACGTCGCCGATGGTCAGTCCCTCGTTGTAGCAAGGCAGGATGACCGCGATGTCGGGCGCGTTTCGGGTCGTGTCAGTCGGCATGGGGCGGGCCTCGCGATTTCTGTGCTTTACCTTTTCTTGATCCGGTTAAGTTTAGGTTTAGCGAGACCAGTAGTGCCGCGGATTGCCCGAAATGACCGTCCTTTCAGAGCCGAGTGAAACCGGGATGCGCCCGGCCCAGCCCCTGCGCCGCCTCGATCCGGCCCTGCTTGCGATGGCCGGCACGCTGTTCGTCACGGCGATCGGCCTGCCCTCCATGGATGGACCGGGCATTCCCAATTCCGACGATCTCGTCCGCCTTGTCCAGGTGCGTGACCTGCTTGCCGGGCAGGACTGGTTCGACCTGACGCAATACCGGCTCGGCCTCGACGGTGGCACGCCGATGCACTGGTCGCGCCTTGTCGATGCGCCGATCGCCGCCATCGCCTTCCTTGGCACGCGGATCGCCGGCGACGCCGCGTTCGGGGAATGGCTGGCCCGCGTCCTCTGGCCTGCGCTGGTGCAGTTCCTCGCCCTCATGGCGCTTATGACGGCCTGCGGGCGCACCGCAAACGAGGCCCTGCGCCTGCCCGTCGCCGTGGTCGGCGCCGTCGCCATGTGGACCGTCGGCGTCTTCGCGCCCGGTTCGCTCGACCATCACAATATCCAGGCGGCGCTGGCGCTGTGGCTGCTGGCCCTGCTCCTGCCTGGCAGCCGGCCGGTGGCGGCCCATGCGGCGGCCGGCTTGGTGGCCGTTCTCATGCTGGCCATCGGCATGGAGGTCCTTCCCTATGTGGCGGTGGCCGGCGCGGTCGTCTCGCTGGGCTATGTCGCCGGAGCCGTGTCGCCGCGCGCGGCCCGCGCCTTCGGTGTTTCGGTCGCCCTTACCGCCGGCGCGGTCTTCCTCGCCACCGTTGCGCCCGCCCGCTGGACGGACGACGCCTGCGACGGCTTCTCCTCCTTTCATCTCGTGACCGGGCTGGCCGGTGGTCTCGGCCTTGTCGCCGCGACCGCCCTTCCGCGACGCCTGTCCGGCCGCGTGCTGTCCCTCATGCTTCTGGCGGCGGCGTTCTTGGCCGTTGTCGTGCTTCTGTTTCCGCACTGTCTCGCGAACCCCCTTGCCTCGCTGGATCCGCGGCTGCGCGAATTCTGGCTGGAGGGCGTGATCGAGACGCGCTCGCTCGCCGATCTCTGGCGCGAGGATCCGTTCGCCATACCCGGCCTCTACGGCATGGCTGGCGTTGCTCTCGTCGTCGCGCTGGTCGGGGCGGCGACGGGCCGGCCGCTGCCGCGGCACCAGTCCGTCGTGTTCGCGGCGTTCCTGGCAATGGGGCTTGCGGTCACCGCCTGGCAGCAGCGCGGATTTGTCTTCGCCGCGGTCTTTGCCGTCCTTCCGCTCGGCTTCTGGATCGGTCGCCTGCGCGCCTCCATGCCGGAGAAACGCGGCACCACCGATTCACTGCGCCTTGCCGGCGCGTGGGCAGTGTCGCTCAACTTCCTCTGGTGGATCGCCGGCGCGCAGGCGGCAAACCTGTTTTCCGGCACGCCGACATTGCATGAACAGGCCGCCTCGGTCTCGCCGCGCGACTATTGCTATGCCGCCGATCTCTACGCGCCGCTCGCCACCGAGCCGGAGGGGGTGGTGCTCGGTGCCACGGATATCGGCGCAATGATCCTGCTGCACACGAATCACCGCGCCGTTGCCGGTCCCTATCATCGCAACACCGCCGGCAATCTCTTGCTGATCGAGGCGATGACGGCGCCGCCGGCCGTGGCCCGCGGCATATTGCGCGCCGGGGGGGTGACGATCGTGGCCGATTGCATGCGCGCAGCCGATGCGGCGGATTTCATGCGCGCCGCGCCCGGTGGCCTGCAGGCCGCCCTGCGGTCGGATGCCGTGCCGGACTGGCTGGAACCGGTGAGGCAGACCGTCGGCGAACCGCTGGTGTTATATCGCGTGCGCCCGTGACTTGGCGCGGCGAACAGGGCTAGAATCCACCGACCAGTCGATGAGGCGAATGCCGATGCAGTTGAAAAGCTTACTGACACTTGCCGCCGCCGCGGCGATTTCGGCGCTGGCCGTGCCCGCCCATGCCCAGACCGCGGCCAAGGAGCTGTTCGGCCGCGTTCCGTTGCCGTCGGTCTCCGAGCCGCAGGCGCATGGCTTCTACTCGAAGGGGTGCATTTCGGGCGCTGTCGCCATGCCGGTCGACGGACCGACCTGGCAGGCCATGCGGCTGGAGCGGAATCGCCGCTGGGGCCATCCGAAGATGATCGCGCTTTTGCAGCGCCTGTCGCGCGAGGCCGTCCAGGACGGCTGGCCGGGCCTTCTGGTGGGCGACATCTCGCAGCCGCGTGGCGGGCCGATGCTGTCGGGGCATGCCTCACACCAGGTCGGCCTTGATGCCGATGTCTGGCTGACCCCGATGCCGGATCGCCGCCTGTCGGTCAGCGAGCGCGCCAACATGTCGGCCGTTTCCGTGCTGAAGAAGGATTCGCTCCATGTTGATCCGCGGAAGTGGACGCCCGCCCATGCGCGGCTGCTGAAGCGCGCCGCCTCCTATCCGGAGGTCCAGCGCATCTTCATCCATCCCGGCATCAAGAAGGCGATGTGCGATACCTATGGCGAGGAGCGCGCCAACGATCCCTGGATGAACAAGCTTCGCCCCTATTACGGCCACCACTATCATTTCCACATCCGCCTGTTCTGCCCGGAGGGATCGCCGGGCTGCAAGCCTCAGCAGTCGACCGGCTCCGGCAATGGCTGCGACAAGTCGCTGGACTGGTGGTTCACCTCCGAGCCCTGGGCACCGAAAAAGCCGAAGCCGGGTGCGAAACCGGCGAAACCCCGGGTCGTCACGCTCGCCGACCTGCCCGCCGCCTGTGCGAGGGTCCTGGGCGAGCCGGCGCCCGCCGACGAGTCGCTGGTCACCTTCGATTCCGGTTACGATCCGCGGCTGGCGCGTTCCACCGCCGTGCCGGTCGAGCCGCCGCGCGTGGCGGCCTCGCGCCTGCCCCCGATCGTTCCGGTACCGGCCAGGAGGCCGGAATAGCAATGCGGGCGCGATTTCGCCCTTCCAACGCTTCGACTTTTGGATTAATCGGGTTCAAACGATTTAACCAGGCAGGGTGAAGGAGCGGGCGGCGTCGATTGACGCCAGTCGCGCGCGGCCGCGCGGGGGCGTTCGTTCCGCCCGTCACCATGCCGGAAGGAGAGCTGCGTTATGTCCAATGGCCGTTCGGAAACTGAAATGCGCTTGCCGTTTCCGGTCCTGATTGCCGATATCGGCGGCACCAATGCGCGATTTGCCATTATCGTCGATGCAAATGCGGAGCCGAAACGGTTTCCGTCCATAAAGACGGCCGATTACGAGACGCTCGACGCGGCGATCCAGCAGGTCGTCCTCGACAAGACCTCGATCATTCCGCAGTCGGCTGTTCTCGCGGTCGCCGGGCCGACCGATGGCGACGAGATCGACCTGACCAATTGCGACTGGGTGGTTCGTCCGAAGCGCCTGATCGCCGAGATGGGCTTTTCCGACGTGCTGGTGATGAACGACTACGAGGCGCAGGCGCTTGCGGTGGTTGCGCTCGATGACGAGCATCTCCAGAAGGTCGGCGGCGGCGAGCGCATCGACAGTGCCAACCGTGTCGTCATCGGCCCCGGCACCGGGCTCGGTGTCGCCGGCATCGTCCACGGCGCCAATTCCTGGATTCCGGTCGCAGGCGAGGGCGGTCACGTCGATCTCGGCCCGCGCACCGAGCGCGACTACGCCATCTTCCCGCATCTGGAGACCATCGGCGGCCGCGTGTCGGGCGAGCAGGTCTTGTGCGGCCGCGGTATTGTCAATCTCTACGGCGCCATCGCCCGGGCAGACGGGCGGCCCGACGTCCTGTCGAAGCCCGAGGAGATCACCGCCGCGGCCTTCGAGGGTTCCGACACGGTGGCGGTGGAGACGGTGCAACTGTTCTTCGACTATCTCGCCCGCGTGTCGGGCGACATGGCGCTGGTCTTCATGGCGCGCGGCGGCATCTACCTGACCGGCGGCATCACCAGGAAGGTGCTGGGCCTCCTCGACGACAACCGCTTCCGCGCCGCCTTCGACAACAAGGAGCCGCATCGCAACCTGCTGGAGCAGATTCCGGTCTATGTCATCACCCACGACCAGGCGCCGCTGGAGGGCCTTTCCGCCTATGCGCGCATGCCGGCCCGTTTCGGCGTCGATACCACCGGGCGCTGGTGGCGCGCGCAGGAGGCCCCCGGGCGATAGGACGATCTGCCCTGTATCATTTCGCGCATGCCTCATGTATAGCTCGCGCGATTTTCGAGGCAGGATGATACGGACAGGCCGTTGAACGGGGACCAGGGCAACAGGTTGCACATGGCGGGGAATGTCTTTTCCCTTCTCCGCCGTGTCGTCGCGGAAAACGGCCGGGACTATGTCGGCGCCTATGCGGTTGCCGCGGGCTGCCTCGTTCTCGTCGCCATCACGACCGCCTTTTCGGCGTGGATCCTGCGCGACGTCATCAACGAGATCTTCTACAATCGCCGCGAGGATCTGATCGTCTGGATCTGCGCGGCCGTTCTCGTCGCCTTTCTGGTGCGCGGCCTTGCCACTTACGGGCAAGCGGTCATCCTCGCGCGTGTCGGCAACGACATCGTCGCCCGCTACCAGAAGCGGGTATTCGCCAAGCTGATGGCGCTCGGCGTCGACTTCTTTGCCGATTCCCGCTCCGGCGAACTGGCCGCCCGCATCAACCAGAACATCACCGCCATCCGCGACGTGCTCAACCTGACCGTCACCTCGCTTGCGCGTGACCTGCTGTCGCTGGTCGGCCTTGTCGGCGTGATGGTGACGCAGGACTGGGTGCTTTCCCTCGCTTCCTTGCTGATCGGCCCGCCCATGGTGCTCGCGGTGGCCTACGTGTCGCGGCGCATTCGGGGCGTCGTGCGCGATACGGTGCTGCTCAACGCCCATGTCATCGGCTCCATGCAGGAGGTCGCCCAGGGCATTACCGTGGTCAAGGCCTTCACCATGGAGGAGCAGCTGACCGCCCGCGTCGGCCGGCTGATCGAGCAGGCGCGCGAGCGCGCCGACCGGCTGGCCGGGATTTCCGAGCGCGTCACGCCGATGTCCGACATCCTTGCCGGCATAGTGATCGCAGGTGTCATCGCCTATGGCGGCTACCGCGCCATTGTCGTCGACGAGCCGCCCGGCTCGACGCTCGCCTTCATTGCCGCGCTGATGCTCGCCTACGAGCCGGCCAAGCGGCTTGCCCGCCTCCAGGTCAACATGGAGCGCGCCATGGTCAATGCGCGCATGATCTACGAGCTGATCGACATGGAGGTGAGGCAGGAGGATGTGGCGGGAGCCGCTTCGCTGGCCGTTTCCGACGGCCGGATCGTGTTTGACCGGGTCGGTTTCGCCTATCCGGCCGGCGGCCCCGTCCTGCACGACCTGTCCTTCGTCGCCGAGGCCGGAAAGACCACGGCGATCGTCGGTGCCTCGGGTGCAGGAAAATCCACGGTCATTGCCCTGCTGCAGCGTTTCTACGATCCGCAATCCGGCACCATATCGATCGACGGCCAGGACATTGGTTCCGTGACCATGGCGTCGCTGCGCGGTGCCATCGCCTATGTCTCGCAGCAGCCCTATCTCTTCGAGGGCACGATCCGCGACAACATCCGCTACGGCCGCGAGGATGCCACCGACGCCGAGATCGAGGAGGCCGCCCGCCTCGCCAACGCGGAGGAGTTCATCCTTTCTCAGCCGCAGGGCTACGACACCCCGGTCGGCGAGAACGGCGTCACGCTGTCCGGCGGCCAGCGCCAGCGTCTGTCGATCGCCCGTGCCTTCGTGCGCAACGCGCCGATCCTGCTTCTTGACGAGGCCACCTCCGCGTTGGACAACGAGTCTGAGAAGCTGGTCCAGGACGCGCTCGACAAGGCGATGCGGGGCCGCACGACCATCGTGATCGCCCACCGCCTCTCCACGGTTGTCGGTGCCGACAAGATCGTCGTCATGGAGGCCGGCCGGGTGGTCGAGGAGGGAAACCACGCATCCCTGATCGGCAAGCCGGACGGCGTATATGCGCGTTTCTACCGGCTTCAGGGCGAAAGCGCGCCGAACCTTCTGGAGGCGCCGCGACCGGGCGAAACGCAAGCCAAGCAAACGGGATAGGGAAATGGAAAAGACACGCATCGCCGTTGTCGGCGCCGGTGGCCGCATGGGCCGCAACCTGATCCGCGCCATCTCTGAGACCGGGGGCGCGGAGCTTTCCGGCGCGCTGGAGCGCGAGGGCTCGCCCCATGTCGGCGCGGATTGCGGCACGCTGGCGGGCCTCGAGCCGAGCGGCATTTCCGTCTCCGACACCATGGAAGCGGCCTTTGCCGATGCCGATGCCGTTCTCGACTTCACCGCCCCGGCGGCAACGGTTGCCGTGGCCGAATACGCGGCGACGTCCGGCATCGCCCATGTCATCGGCACCACCGGCCTGTCCGCCGACGACGAGGCCGCCGTCGCCGCTGCCGCGCGGAAGACGGCCATCGTCAAGTCCGGCAACATGAGCATGGGCGTCATCCTGCTGTCCGTCCTGGTCGAGCAGGCCGCCCGCGCGCTCGAGGCCGCCGACTGGGACATCGAGGTTCTCGAGATGCACCACCGCCACAAGGTCGACGCGCCATCGGGCACGGCGCTGCTGCTCGGCGAGGCGGCCGCGCGCGGACGCAAGATCGGCCTGGAGGACCATTCGGTGCGCGTGCGCGACGGCCATACCGGCGCCCGCGAGCCGGGCACGATCGGTTTCGCCACACTGCGCGGCGGCTCCGTCGTCGGCGACCATTCGGTGATCCTTGCCGGTCCCGGCGAGCGGGTGACGCTGTCCCACCATGCAGAGGACCGGATGATCTTCGCCCGCGGCGCGGTCAGGGCCGCGCTCTGGGCCACGGGCCGCGCGCCCGGCCTTTATTCAATGCACGACGTGCTGGGACTGACCGGCTAGCACGACATATCCGAACGAGGGAGTTTTCGATGTCAGGAACCATGGTTCTCGTCCGCCACGGCCAGAGCGAGTGGAACAAGCTCAATCTCTTTACCGGCTGGCGCGACCCCGATCTCACCGAGCAGGGCATCCGCGAGGCCGAGCAGGGTGCCGCCGCGCTGAAGGAATACGGCATCAGCTTCGACATCGCCTTCACCTCGGTTCTCCAGCGTGCGCAGAAGACGTGCCGGATCATCCTCGAGGGCATCGGCCAGCCGGATCTGGAGACGATCCGTGACCAGGCGCTCAACGAGCGAAATTACGGAGACCTTGCCGGGCTCAACAAGGACGATGCGCGGGCGAAATGGGGCGAGGAGCAGGTTCACATCTGGCGCCGTTCCTACGACGTTCCGCCGCCCGGCGACGAGGGCGAGAGCCTGAAGGACACTGGCGCCCGCGTCTGGCCCTACTACATGACCGAGATCCTGCCCCGCGTGCTGCGCGGCGAGAAGGTTCTGGTTGCCGCCCACGGCAACTCCCTGCGCGCGCTGGTGATGATCCTCGACCGCCTGACGCCGGACGAGATCACCAGGCTCAATCTCGCCACCGGCGTGCCGATGGTCTACCGGCTGAATGCCGATTCCACCGTCGCCTCCAAGGAAGTCCTCGGCGACATGTCCGGCGCGCACTGAGCGCACCGGACGGCAAACTGAAAATGCGCAGCCCCGGCTAGACCTGCGCCAGCTGCCCGGCCTCCCAGCCGAGGATGGCGCGCTTTCGGGTCAGGCCCCAGTGATAGCCGGTCAGCGCGCCCGACTTGCCGACGGCGCGGTGGCACGGCACCACGAAGGAGACAGGGTTGGCGCCGACAGCCGCCCCGACCGCGCGCGGCGCGTCCGGCTTGCCGATCTTCCGCGCGATGTCGGAATAGGCGAGTGCCTTGCCCATCGGGATCTTCAGCAGCGCGTTCCACACCGAGACCTGGAAATCCGTGCCGATCAACACGACCTTGAGCGGCCGGTCGGGCCGCCAGTTGGCGGGATCGAAGATCCGCGCCGCATAGGGCGCCGTGGCCGCCACGTCCTCGCCGTAGCGCGCATTCGGCCAGCGCGACTGCATGTCGGCCAGCGCCTCGCGCTCCCCGCCGGGGTCGCAGAAGGCCAGTCCCGCCAGTCCGCGATCGGTGATCATGACCAGCGCCAGCCCGAACGGGCAGGCATGGAAGCCGTAGCGCATGGCAAGCCCCGCCCCCTTCGCCTTGAACTCGCCCGGCGACATCGCCTCGTGGGTGACGAACAGGTCGTGCAGCCGGCCCGGTCCGGACAGGCCGACCTCGTAGGCGGTGTCCAGCAGCGGCATGTCGCTGGCCAGGAGCCGGCGCGCATGGTCCAGTGTCACCGCCTGCAGGAACGCCTTGGGCGAAAGCCCCGCCCAGCGGGTGAACAGCTTCTGCAGCGCCGTCGGCTCCATGTTGACGGAGGCCGCCAGTTCCTCGAGCGAGGGCTGGTCGCGGTAGTTCTCGGAGATGGTCTCGATCACCTTGCGCACGATCTCGTAGTCGGCGCCGGCGGTGATCTCGTCGGTGAGTACGGTTTGCGGCTGGGTCATGGCGTTCATGGCGTGGTCCTTCCGGTCGCCGGACTTCACCACGAAGCGGGACGGCCCGCCACCCGTTTCTTGACGCCGCGGGTCAGCGCCTTGCCGTTGCCAGCGCGTTGCTGAAGGCGTCGGCGAAACTTTCCCGGTCGTCGGGATTGAGGAAGGCGCCGACCGGCGTGGTGCGGCCCTCGCCGGTGATCCGCATGGCGGTGATGCCGATTTCCTCGTGCCGGTCCACCAGGAACCGCGCCCAGAACGGGTTGTAGCGGTGGTCGGTGGCCTTTCCGGCCGGCGTGACCTTGCGGATCAGCAGTTCCCGGCGCGAGACGCGCACTTCCTCGCGCGCCCGGCCCGAGCGGTAGTTGAGCCGGAAGGCGATGTAGATTGCCAGCAGGTCGGCGCCGAGAAAGGTCGCGATCGGCCAGGCACCGGTGACGAGGAAGAAGAACGCCTGGACCAGCAGCACGCCGCCAGTCAGCACCATCAATATGGTGAAGCCGTTCCTCGAGAGCGAGCGGTGCGGCGTCAGCAGCGCGTTGAAAAGCGGCTTGTCGGCATGGTCCGGGGGGGCGCCGTGTTCATGCATTGTCTGCTCCATACGGGACCATTATAGGGGACGAATGAAAAAGCCAAAGCCCCAAAACGCCGCAGCGTCGTCCGCGAAATCCGCGTCGCGGCCGCGCCGGCGCCGCCTGGCCCGCTCGAAATACACGCCCGACGAGCTGCGCGAGATCTTCCGTCGCTTCTCGGTGCAGCGGCCGGAGCCGAAGGGCGAACTCGCCCATGTCAACGCCTTCACCCTGCTTGTCGCCGTGGTCCTGTCGGCCCAGGCCACCGATGCCGGCGTCAACAGGGCGACCAGGGAGCTGTTCCGGGTTGCCGACACGCCGGAGAAGATGCTGGCGCTGGGCGAGGAGAAGGTCGGGGAATACATCCGCACCATCGGCCTGTGGCGCAACAAGGCGAAGAATGTCATCGCGCTCTCGCGCAGGCTGGTCGAGGAGTTCGGCGGCGAGGTGCCGCGCACCCGCGAGGAACTCGTCACCCTGCCGGGCGTCGGCCGCAAGACCGCGAACGTGGTCATGTCCATGGCCTTCGGTATCCCGACCATCGCCGTGGATACCCACATCTTCCGCATCGCCAATCGCATCGGCCTGGCGCCCGGCAGGACGCCGGACGAGGTGGAGGAGAACCTGATGCGGGTGATCCCGGAAGAATACCTGTTCCACGCGCATCACTGGCTGATCCTGCACGGCCGCTATTGCTGCAAGGCGCGCAAGCCCGATTGCGAGGCGTGCGTCATCGCCGACCTCTGCAGGTACGAGGCCAAGAGCTGCGACGTGCCGGCGCCGCTGGTCGAGCTTCCGCCGCAGGTGATCGGCTAGGCCGCCCTTGCCCGTGCAGCCTCGCGCACGGCTATCGCCTTGTGCAGGTGCACCATCAGCGCCGCGCCGAACAGCGGGGTCAGTATGTTGAGCACCGGTACCGCCATGAAGGCGGCGATCACCAGCCCGGCGACGAAGATCGTTCCGCCGTGTTTCGATCGCAGCTTGCGTGCGTAGTCCTCGGGCCCGAAGCGCCGCGAGGCGAACTCGAAGAATTCGCGCCCCACGAGGTAGCCGTTGACGACGAAGAAGGCGATCAGGTTGATCCCCGGCACCAGCAGCAGGACCAGCGCCACCAGGTTGCCGGCTATGACGACGCCGGTGAACCGCACGGCCAGCCATATGCCCTCGGCGATCGGCATGGGTTTTCCGGGCGGATCGTCGGGGTAGAAGTGCCGTTCCACGCTTTCGGCGGCGTCGTCGAGGAACACGCCGGCGATAAGCGCGCTGACCGGCCCGATCAGGAAGGCCAGCACGACGGCCAGCCCCGTACCGGCGGCGAACAGTGCGAAAACGGAAAGCCAGCCCGTCCATTCGGGCAGCTGGTAGTCGAGCTGCAGCAGGTCGGAGAGCCAGGGAATGGCGAGATGGGTGACGCCCTGCGTGATGGCGATCCATGCACCGATCAGTGCCAGGATGGTCAGTCCCAGCGTCTTCCACAGGGTCTGGCGCATGCCCGGATCGGTCAGCGAGCGCAGCGCCAGGATGAAGGACGAGTAGATCATGCCGGTCACATGGCGATCTCTTCGGAAAATCGCAAGATGCGGCTTTTCTTCGCCCCGCCCTTCTCAACCGGGGCCATGCGGGTTAAACGCCCGGAAACACCAATTCCGGGGGATCCATGTCCGAGTTCGACGTCCTGTGCATCGGCAACGCCATTGTCGACATCATCGCGCGTGCCGAAGATGACTTCCTGCACGACAACGGCATCATCAAGGGCGCGATGAACCTCATCGACGCCGAGCGTGCCGAACTGCTCTACGACCGCATGGGGCCGGCCGTCGAAACCTCCGGCGGCTCGGCCGGCAACACGGCGGCGGGCATTGCCAGCCTCGGCGGAAGCGCCGCCTTCTTCGGCAAGGTCTCCGACGATCACCTGGGCGGCATCTACCGTCACGACATTCGCGCTCAGGGCGTCGCCTTCGACACGGCGCCGCTTGCCGGTACGCCGCCGACCGCGCGTTCCATGATCTTCGTCACGCCGGACGGCGAGCGCTCCATGAACACCTATCTGGGCGCCTGCGTCGAGCTTGGCCCCGATGACATCGAGGAGGACAAGGTCGCGGCCTCGAAGGTCACATTCTTCGAGGGCTATCTCTGGGATCCGCCGCGCGCCAAGGAAGCCATTCGCAAGGCTGCCGACATCGCCCATGCCCATGGCCGCGAGATGTCGATGACCCTGTCCGATCCCTTCTGCGTCGACCGCTACCGCGACGAGTTCCTCGACCTGATGCGTTCCGGCACGGTCGACATCGTATTCGCCAACGAGGACGAGGCGAAGTCGCTCTACCAGACCGCCGATTTCGAGACCGCCATCACGGCCATGCGCGACGATTGCAGCCTCGCCGTCGTCACCCGGTCGGAAAAGGGCTCGGCGGCCATGAGCCGGCGCGAGACGGCCAGCGTCTCGGCCATGCCGATCGAAAGGCTCGTCGATACCACCGGCGCGGGCGATCTCTACGCCGCGGGTTTCCTCTACGGCTACACGCAGGGCCGTTCGCTGGAGGACTGCGCGCATCTCGGTTCGCTGGCGGCGGCCGTCGTCATCCAGCAGATCGGTCCGCGCCCGCAGGTCTCGCTGCGCCAGGCGGCCATCGATGCCGGCCTTGTGAAGGCCTGACAAGAAAAAGGGCCGCTTGCGCGGCCCCTTTCGTCAGGCGTCCTTTTCGGCTTCCGGGTTCGGCGCGCCGGGTTCGGCTTCCGGGGCTGCCTGTTTCGGGCCGCCCTTCGCAACGCCGACCTTGGCCGGTCGCAGCACGCGGCCGGAAATCTGGTAGCCGGCCTGCACAACCTGCACCACCGTGTTGTTCGGCACGTCCGGATTGGGCACCTCGAAAAGCGCCTCGTGGAAATTGGGGTCGAACTTCTGGCCTTCCGGTTCCAGCTTGCTGACGCCGTGGCGCTCCAGGGTCGCGTGCATCTCGCGCTCGGTCAGTTCGACGCCTTCCAGCAGGTTCTTCAGCGTCTCGTCGGCGGTCTCGCGCTGTTCCTGCGTGACGTGTTCGAGCGCGCGACGCAGGTTGTCGGCGACGCTCAGCATGTCGGCGGCGAACTTGGAGATCGCGAAGGCGCGTGCGTCCTGCACCTCGCGTGCGGTGCGCCGGCGCAGGTTCTCCATGTCGGCGGCCAGCCGCAGCAACCGGTCCTTCATCTCGGCATTCTCCGACTGGATCGCCGCGATCTCGTCCTCGATATTGCGTGCTTCCTCGCCGGAGGTGCCGTCGGGTCCGTAGGTCCCGTCGTTTGCCTCGTCCGTCGCCCAGGCCGATTTGTCTTCCGTTTCCGGCGTCTTGCCCTTCTTCAGGATTTCGTCGGCAGCGCGTTTCAGCGCTTCGCGATCCTGCGGATTTGCCGTGCTGCGCACGGTCTCTTCAGGCGCCTTGTTGTCGTCAGCCATCTGGATGTCGTCCATGGTTGTCAGGGAAATGTTTTGACGGCGATATCGATGTTCGGTCGGCAAAAATCAAGGGCAGGGGCCGGATTCCCCTAGCCCTTCTCCATCAGCTTGCTGATCAGCTGCGCCGTGTAGTCCACCACCGGCACGATGCGCGCATAGTTCAGCCGGGTCGGGCCGATGATGCCGATGGCGCCGACCACGTGGCGGCTGGAATCGCGGTAGGGCGCGACCACCAGCGACGAGCCGGACAGCGAGAAGAGCCGGTTTTCCGAGCCGATGAAGATCTTCACGCCCGAGCCGGCTTCCGTGAGCTCCAGCATGCGCACGATCTCGTCCTTCCGCTCCAGCTCGTCGAACAGCAGCTTCAGCCGCTCGATCTGCTCCTTGTCCTGCACGTTCTCGATCAGGTTGGAGCGTCCGCGCACGATCAGCTGCGCCGGTTGGCCGGCCTCGGTGCCGGACCACACGGCGAGCCCGCGCGAGATCAGGTCCGCGCTGATCGCGTCGACCTCCGAGCGCAGCGCCTCCTGGCGCTGCTCGATGATCTGCCGTGCCTCCGAAAGGCTGTGGTCGCGGCCATAGTGGTTGAGATAGTTCGCCGCCTCCGCCAGCTGTGCGGCGGTCGTCCCGGCGGGCACCGTGATGACGCGGTTCTCCACGTCGCCATTGTCCCACACCAGCACGGCCAGGGCCTTGTTTTCCTCGAGCCGGATGAACTCGATGTGTTTCAGTATGCCTTCGCGCTTGGTTGCGAGCACGAGGCCCGCGCCGCGCGAGAGGCCCGACAGCATCTGGCTGGCGTCCGTGAGCAGCCTCTCCATCGACTTCTCGGCGCCGTCGCGCGCGATCTGCGACTCGATGAGCTCGCGCTCGGATTCGCTCACCTCGCCGATATCCATGAAGGCATCGACGAAGAAGCGCAGGCCCTGCTCGGTCGGCAGCCGTCCGGCCGAGACATGCGGCGAATAGATCAGGCCGAGCGATTCCAGGTCGGCCATGACGTTGCGCACCGATGCCGGCGACAGCGACATCGGCAGCTTCTTCGACAGGTTGCGCGAGCCCAGCGGCTCGCCTTCCTCGAGATAGGTCTCGACGATCAGCCGGAAGATCTCGCGCGACCGTTCGTCGAGCTCTGAGCTGATTTCGCTATTGGACAGCATCTTGGTCATCGGCGTTACGCTTGTCATGCCTGTATATAGTGTGTCCATCCGCAAACAAAACAATTGGTCCTAGGCATGTCGCGGCCATTGCTCTAGAACCCCGGCAGTTGAAAATCGCGAGGATTACCCATGGCCAGACCGTCCGGGCGCATGCCCGACCAGATGCGCACCATCTCCTTCGAACGCGGCGTCTCCAAGCACGCCGAGGGCTCCTGCCTGGTCAAGTTCGGCGACACCCACGTTCTCTGCACGGCGAGCCTGGAGGAGCGCGTGCCCGGCTGGATGCGCAACACCGGGCGCGGCTGGGTCACCGCCGAATACGGCATGTTGCCGCGTTCCACCGGAGACCGCATGCGCCGCGAGGCGGCGTCGGGCAAGCAGGGCGGGCGCACGCTGGAGATCCAGCGCCTGATCGGCCGTTCCATGCGCGCCGTTGTCGATCTCGAGGCGCTCGGCGAGCGCCAGATCACCATCGACTGCGACGTGTTGCAGGCCGACGGCGGCACCCGCACCGCCTCGATCACCGGCGGCTGGATCGCGCTGCATGACTGCCTCGACTGGATGCACCAGCGCCAGATGGCGTCGAAGACGCGCGTTCTGAGGGATCACGTCGCGGCCATTTCCTGCGGCATCTACCGGGGCACAGCCGTCACCGACCTCGACTATGCCGAGGATTCCGAGGCCGAGACCGACGCCAACTTCGTCATGACGGGTGCTGGCGGCATCGTCGAGATCCAGGGCACCGGCGAGGGCGCGCCCTTTTCCCGCGCGCAGTTCGACATGCTTTTCGCGCAGGCCGAATCGGCGATCGCGCAGCTCGTCGAGCTGCAGAAGCAGGCGATCGGGGCCTGAGCCGTGCCGCGCCTCGACGGCATCCTCGAGACGGCGCTCTACGTGGCCGACCTTGAGGCCGCCGAGCGCTTCTACGGCTCCGTGATGGGGCTCGATCGCATCGCCCGCGTCGAGGGACGCCACGTCTTCTTCGCCTGCGGAAAGGGCGTGCTGCTCCTGTTCAACCCGGAACGGACCGCCGTCCCGCCCTCCGACCCGGCAATGCCCGTGCCGGCGCACGGCGCGCATGGTCCGGGCCACGCCTGTTTCAGGGTCGATCCGGTGGAAATCGATGCCTGGCGGGCGCATCTGGAGGCGGCGGGCGTGGAGATCGAGGCCGATTTCCGCTGGCCCAACGGCGCCCGTTCGATCTATTTCCGCGATCCCGCGGGCAACAGCCTCGAGATCGCGGAACCGAAACTCTGGGGACTGGAATGACCCGCAAGCTCGAACCCGGCAAGCTCGTGCTCGCCACCCACAACGCCGGCAAGCTCGCCGAGATGCGCGATCTCGTCGGTCCTTTCGGTTTCGACGTGACCTCGGCCGGCGAGCTGGGTCTTGCCGAGCCGCCGGAGCACGGCACCACCTTCGAGGAGAATGCCCGCACCAAGGCCGTAGCGGCCATGGAGGCCACCGGCCTGCCGGCGCTCTCCGACGATTCCGGCCTGTGCGTCGACGCCCTTGACGGCGCGCCCGGCGTCCATACCGCCGACTGGGCGCAACTGCCCGACGGCAGCCGCGACTTCGCCATGGCCATGCGCAATGTCGAGGAGAAGCTGGCCGAGAGGGGTGCCACCGCGCCTGCGGATCGCACCGCCCGTTTCGTCTCCGTGCTCTGCCTTGCCTTTCCCGACGGCCATGTCGAGTATTTCCGCGGCGAGGTCGAGGGCACGCTGGTATGGCCGCCGCGTGGCGATCTCGGCTTCGGCTACGATCCGGTCTTCATGCCGGACGGCCACGATGTCACCTTCGGCGAGATGACCGCCGAGCAGAAACATGGCTGGAAGCCCGGCGATGCGGATGCCCTGTCGCACCGCGCCCGCGCCTTCCGGAAATTCGCGCATGAATGCCTTGGCGTCACGTGATCCCGCCCGGTCCCCGGTGAACGGCGACGACGGCACGCCGGGCTTCGGCGTCTATATCCACTGGCCCTTCTGCGCGGCCAAGTGCCCCTATTGCGACTTCAACTCCCATGTCCGCCATGCGGGCGTCGACCAGGCGGCCTTCCTCGCCGCCTTCCGCCGCGAGATGGAGACCATGCGCGGCTGGACCGGCCCGCGCGAGGTGACATCCGTCTTCGTCGGCGGCGGCACGCCCTCGCTGATGGAACCGGCCACCGTCGCCGCCCTTCTGGAGACGGCCGACGCGCTCTGGGGCCTGCCCGCCGGCATCGAGATCACCATGGAGGCCAACCCGTCCTCCGCCGATGCCGGGCGCTTTGCCGGCTATCGGTCCGCGGGCGTGAACCGGCTGTCGTTGGGCGTGCAGGCGCTGAACGACGCCGACCTGAAATTCCTCGGCCGCCTGCATGACACGGAGGAGGCGCTCCGTGCCATCGACATGGCCCGTGCAACCTTCCCCCGCCTGTCCTTCGACCTGATCTATGCCCGCCCCGGCCAGGCGCTCGCCGCATGGGAGGCGGAGCTGCGCCGCGCCGTCGGCCTCGCCGCCGATCACCTGTCGCTCTACCAGCTGACCATGGAGGAGGGCACGCCCTTCCGCGCCCTGTTCGAGGCCGGGAGGCTGGCCCTGCCGGATGCCGATCTTGCCGCCGATCTTTACGATCTCACCCATGCCGTCACCGCGGAGCTCGGCCTTCCGGCCTACGAGATCTCCAACCATGCCGTGCCCGGCGCGGAATCGCGCCACAACCTCACCTACTGGCGCTATGGCGACTATGTCGGCACGGGTCCGGGCGCCCATGGCCGCTTTGCCGGCGGGGACGGGAGGAAGCGCGTCACCATAGCGGAGCGCATCCCCGAGCGCTGGGCGGAAAGGGTGGCGGAAGCCGGCCATGGCGTCGTCGATGAGGAGATGCTCGATGCGGCCGCCCAGGGCGACGAGATGCTGCTGATGGGCCTGCGGCTGGCCGAGGGCATCGATCTTGCCCGCTACGAGGCGCTGTCCGGCCGGTCCTTCGATCCGGCCCGTCTCGCCATGCTGCAGGGCGAGCGGCTGGTCGAGCCGGTATCGAACAGCCGGCTGCGCGCCACCCCGGCCGGGCGTCGCGTCCTCGATGCCCTGATCGCGGAGCTGGCGGCATGAGCGCGGTCCGCAGCTTCATTGTCGGCGGCCACGAGATCGCCGCCCCGCCGCTGGAACCCGGCCTCTACGTCGTCGCCACACCGATCGGCAATCTGGGCGACATCACCATCCGCGCGCTGGAGACGCTGGCCGCCGCGGACCTGCTTGCCTGCGAGGACACCCGGGTCACCCGCCGCCTGCTCGATCGCTACGGCATCCGCCGGAAGACGGTCGCCTATCACGAGCACAATGCCGGTGCCGCCGGCCCGAAGCTGGTCGCCGCGCTGGCCGAAGGCCGCTCGGTCGCCCTCGTCTCCGACGCCGGCACGCCGCTTGTCTCCGATCCCGGCTACCGCCTTGTTTCCGCCGCGCGTGCGGAGGGCATTCGCGTCATTCCCGTGCCCGGCGCCTCGGCGACGCTGGCCGCGCTGTCCGCCTCCGGCCTGCCCAGCGACGATTTCCGCTTCGTGGGCTTTTTGCCGGCAAAGGAATCTGCCCGCCGCGCCCGGCTGGCCGAGCTGGCGCGCGAGCCGTCGACCCTGGTCGCCTTCGAGTCCCCCAACCGGCTGCAGGCGTCGCTTTCCGCGATCGTCGACGTTATGGGCCCGGATCGCCCGGTCTGCGTCGCCCGCGAGCTGACCAAGCGTTTCGAGACGATCCGCACCGGAACGGCAGGCGAATTGAGGGATCGCTTCGCTTCCGAAACGGTCCGTGGCGAGATCGTTCTGCTGGTCGCCCCCGCCCCGGCCGGCGATACGGAATGGACGCCGGAACGGACGGACGCGATGCTGCGCGACCTGCTCGAGACCATGCCGGTGTCGAAGGCCGCCCGCGAGGCCGCCGCCGCCACCGGCCAGCCGAAATCCGCCCTCTATGCGCGCCTGCTGGAGCTGAAGGATGGGCGCGGGAAGTAAACCGGCTAAGGGAAGGCGCCGCGTGGCCTATGCCCGCGGCCAACGCGGCGAGCGGCTCGCGGCCTGGGCCCTGCGGCTCAAGGGCTTCCGCATCCTGGCCCGCCGCTACCGCACGCCGTCGGGCGAGATCGATCTCGTCGCCCGTCGCGGCGATCTCGTGGCCATCGTCGAGGTCAAGGCGCGGCCGACCCTCGCCGAGGCCATGGACGCGGTGACGCCCTACGCATTGCGCCGCATCGAGGCGGCCGCCGATCTCTGGCTGTCCCGCCAGCCCGATCACGGCCGCCTGTCGCTGCGCTTCGATCTCGTTGCGGTGCTGCCGCGCCGCTGGCCGGTGCACGTGCCGGGCATATATCCCTGATTGATTTTCCGCGCCGGAGTCGCCAAGTATCCCGCGCAGTCGAAGGAACGGAACACCATGGCTCTCAAGGTCGCGGTCCAGATGGACCACATCTCCACCATCCAAATCGCCGGCGACACCACCTTCGCCCTCTGCCTGGAGGCGCAGGCCCGCGGCCACGAGCTGTTCCACTACACGCCGGACCGGCTGACCATGCGCGACGGTCGCGTCGTCGCCCGCATCGAGGCGCTTTCCGTGCGCGATGTCGAGGGCGACCACTTCACCCTCGGCGCGCCCGTGCGCACCGACCTGTCGGAGATGGACGTGGTGCTGCTGCGCCAGGACCCGCCCTTCGACATGAACTACATCACCACCACCCACCTGCTGGAGCGCATCCACCCGGAAACCCTGGTCGTCAACGACCCGGCCTGGGTGCGCAACTCGCCGGAGAAGATCTTCGTCACCGAGTTCCCGGACCTGATGCCGGAGACCATGATCACCAAGGATCTCGAGGAGATCTGGGCCTTCCGGCGCGAGTTCGGCGACATCATCCTGAAGCCCATCTACGGCAATGGCGGCGCGGGTGTCTTCCACCTGCGCGACGGCGACCGCAACCTGACGTCCCTGATGGAGATGTTCGGCCAGCTGACGCGCGAGCCGATCATCGTCCAGCGCTATCTCGACGACGTGCGCGGCGGCGACAAGCGCATCATCCTGATCGACGGCGAGCCGGTCGGCGCCATCAACCGGGTGCCCGACGAGAACGACGCCCGTTCCAACATGCATGTCGGCGGCAAGGCCGTCGAGACGCAGATGACCGACCGCGAGCGCGAGATCTGCGACCGCATCGGCCCGTCGCTGCGCGAGCGCGGCTTCACCCTTGTCGGCATCGACGTGATCGGCGGCCTGATGACGGAGATCAACGTCACCTCGCCCACCGGCATCCGCGAGGTGAAGAAGTTCGGCGGTGCCGACATCGCCGCCCTGTTCTGGGACGCGGTCGAGGCGAAGCGGTAGCCGAGACCTCCCTGCCTTCCTTCGAGCCGCGAATCCGTTCTTGATCTGTTCCGGAAAATGAGTCTTAATGTCCCGCAACCGCGGGGGGTGGCTCATGGTTTCTCGCATATCCACGGTTGCATTCCAGGGCATCGAGGCGGTGCCGGTCGACGTCCAGGTCATGGTCGCGCCGGGCAAGATGAGCATGCATATCGTCGGCCTGCCCGACAAGGCGGTGGCCGAGAGCCGCGAGCGCGTCCAGTCGGCGCTGCATGCCTCGGGCCTGACCATGCCGCCGAAGAAGGTGACGGTAAACCTCGCGCCCGCCGACCTGCCCAAGGAGGGGTCCCATTTCGACCTGCCCATCGCGCTCGGCCTGATGGCGGCGCTGGGCGCCGTTCCGGCGGAGGTGCTGCAGCAATATGTGGTGCTCGGCGAATTGTCGCTGGACGGCACCATCGCCCCGGTCGCGGGTGTCCTCCCGGCGGCGATCGCCGCCGGCGCGCAGGGGCGGGGCCTGATCTGCCCGAAGGCGTGCGGCCCCGAGGCCGCATGGGCCGGAGAGGACGTGGATATCGTCGCGCCGGCCAGCCTGATCTCGCTGGCCAACCATTTCCGCGGCACGCAGGTCCTTTCGCGCCCGCAACCTGCCCGCCGCGAGCTGCCCGCCAACCTGCCCGATCTCGCCGACATCAAGGGGCAGGAGACGGCACGCCGCGTTCTGGAGGTCGCCGCGGCCGGCGGCCACAACCTCCTGATGGTCGGCCCGCCCGGCTCCGGCAAGTCCATGCTGGCGCAGCGCCTGCCCTCCATCCTGCCGCCGCTGTTGCCGGCCGAGCTGCTGGAGGTCTCGATGATCGCCTCCATCGCCGGCCAGCTTGCCGGCGGCAGGCTGTCGGACCGTCGGCCCTTCCGCGCCCCGCACCATTCGGCCTCCATGGCGGCGATGGTGGGCGGCGGGCTGCGGGCGAAGCCCGGCGAGGTCTCGCTCGCCCATAACGGCGTGCTGTTTCTCGACGAGTTCCCGGAATTCACGCCGCAGGTGCTGGATTCCCTGCGCCAGCCGCTGGAGACCGGGGAATGCGTGATCGCGCGGGCCAATCACCGGGTTTCCTACCCGGCGCGCATCCAGCTCGTCGCGGCGATGAATCCGTGCCGCTGCGGCATGGCCGGCGAGCCGGGCCATTCCTGCGCGCGGGGTCCGCGCTGCGCGGCCGATTACCAGGCGCGCATTTCCGGCCCGCTGATGGACAGGATCGACCTGCGCGTCGAGGTGCCCGCCGTCATGCCGGGCGACCTGATCCGTTCCCGGCCGGGCGAGCCGAGCGCGGCGGTCGCGAAGCGCGTCGCCGCCGCTCGCGCGATCCAGACGGAACGATACGCGGCGCTTGGCCTTGAGGGCGTTTCCGTCAATGCCCACTGTCCCACCGCGCTGGTCGAGCAGGTTGCCGATCTCGATGAAGGTGGCCTGCAGCTGCTGGCGGATGCCGCGGACAAGATGCGCTTTTCGGCGCGCGCCTATCACCGCGTTCTCAAGGTTGCCCGCACCCTTGCCGACCTCGACGGTGCGGCGCAAACCGGCCGCATCCATGTCGCCGAGGCCATCTCCTGCCGTGTCGCCGGCGAAAGGCTGGCGTCGGCGGCATAGGTGATGCCCCCGTTGGATAAATTTCGCGCGGCTTTCCCGGGACTCCGGCATTTCCGCGAAAACTTGTCCACCGCCCTCCGGCCTGCCTTACCCTTCCTCCTGCCCCCTCGCGGAAGCCTGAGTGCGCACCGGCATTTCGGGGAGGGGGACGGTACCCGGTGTCCGCGTGCAGGTGGCGCGGGCAGGAGCCGGCTTGACGGAAGTCGCCCAACAGCTCCGAAACCGGGGAGGCATATCGGTCCCGCGCGTGACCGCCGTGCCGCCGGCTCCCCCGGGCGGTAGCAGCAGCGGCGGGCGAGCGGCGCCGGAACGCGAGCGCATCCGCCACGGGGAAGGCGGGTCACAGATGCGTGCCGTATCCGGCCTGCGAGCTGCCCACGGGCAAGGCGGCGGGATGACTGATGTCGTGAGAATGCCGAGCGGGCGGTCGGGGGACCGCGCAAAAATCAAGATGAGCGGCCTCCGACCGCCCGTCTTCCACCCGTTTCAATGGCCAGACCGGTTGGTTCCGGGGCGTGGCGATGACGAGGCGCGTCAGTGAAAACCCATGAGCGCCGGGAGTTCCCGCATGTCGTCGAACACCCGCGCGCCGGCTTTCGCGAGGCCCTCGCGGTCGGTGAGCGGATCGGCCGCATAGCCGAAGACGCGCATGCCCGCCGCCTTTCCGGCCTCCGCGCCCGGCACGCTGTCCTCGATCACCGCGCAGCGCTCCGGCTCGAAGCCCAGCGTGCTGGCGGCATGCAGGAACAGGTCCGGCGCCGGCTTGCCGCGCTCCACCATCCAGGCCGAGAACAGTACGTCCTCGACCAGCGGCAGCAGGCCGGAGGCGCCGAGCGTCAGGTGCATTTTCTCGATCTTGGCCGAGGAGGCGACGCAATAGGGCGTGTCGATGGCGCGCAGGTAGAGGAGCACCTCGCGCACATGCGGGATCGGCTCCACGCCGTCGGCGAAGATCGACGGCAGTTCGGCCAGCCAGCGTTCGGCGAAGTCCTCGCCGAGATCGATTCCGTTCTCCGCCAGCACCATGTCGCGTACGCTCTTCATTGTCCGGCCCATGAAGCGCTTGCGCGATTCCTCCATGGAAACGGGAAGGCCGTGCGCGGTCAGTATTTCCGCGAGTCGCTGGTTGGCGAGGCTCTCGGTGTCGACGAGCACGCCGTCGCAGTCGAAGATCACCAGTTCGGGTGGGGCCATGGGAGCTTTGTCCGTCAATGCGTGCCGGTCGAGCCGAAGCCGCCGGTTCCGCGTTCCGTTTGTGATGCGAGCGTGCCCTCGGCCACGGCGACCTGCGTGACCGGCGCGATCACCATTTGCGCGATGCGCATGCCGCGCGTGACCTCGAAGGGCTCGCTGCCGTGGTTGACCAGCAGCACCTGCACCTCGCCGCGATAGTCGGCGTCGATCGTGCCGGGCGTGTTGAGGCAGGTGATGCCGTGCTTGTAGGCCAGCCCGGACCGGGGCCGCACCTGGCCCTCGTGGCCGGCGGGGATCTCGAAGACGAAGCCGGTCGGCACCAGGGCGCGCTCGCCCGGCGCCAGCGTCAGCGGCGCGTCGCGGGGCACGGCGGCGCGCAGGTCCATTCCGGCGGCCTGTTCGGTTTCGTAGCCCGGCAGGGCGATGCCTTCGCCGTGCGGCAGCCGGATCAGTGTGAGGGTCGGTTTCGTCATGCGGGTTTTCTGGCCCGCAGCGTTTCGCCGCGCAAGCCGCGGACGGTGCATTTCTGTGCGAAATGCGCCTCAGTCGGCCAGCTTGACCAGGATGTCGGTCTTCCAGAGCCGCGGGTCCTGCTCCATCATCGGGTGGATCCGGTAGATTTCGAGCTGGCAGGCCGGTCGCGTTTCTTCCGGGCCGTACATGCCCTCCGGCTCCAGCCCGCGCCCGCCCATCCAGCCTTCAAGCATCAGGAAGGCGTCGTGCAGCCTGTCATAGGGTCCGGTATGGGTCGCGAAGGCGTAGCGGCCGGCGGGAATCTCCCCGGCGATGATCTCGGCCGCGGCGTCGATCCCGCGCTTCACCAGGTTCCCGACTTCCAGTTCCGCGTGGCCCTGTCGGCTGAAGCTCCGGTAGCGAAAGAACCCGTCGCCGATGTCTGCAATGCCCATGTCCGCGAGCAGGTCGTGCAGCTCCCGGAATTTCGGCGGCGCGAACTCGGGCAGATTGGACATCGGCCCGGCCGCGGGCAGCGCGACGTAATGTTCCGCTTCGCGTTCGATCACGCAGGGAACGGAAAGCCCGGCACCCTCGTGGGCGGTCTTTTCGACTGGCAGCATTTTTCGCTCTCCTCGGATTGCCGCGGCGTCCGGCGCCGCGATGTCGATTCCGTGCATGGGCAGCGGCCCGGCCAGGCCTGCCTGCGGTCTACGCCTCGAACACCACGTCGAAGCCGCCATGGATCATGCGTTTTCCGTCGAAGGGCATCGGGTTGTTCTCCTCCGACATGCGCGGGTCGCTCATGATCTTCTCCATGCCGGCATCGGCGACCGCCTTCGAGGGCCAGGTGATCCAGGAGAACACGATCACCTCGTCGTCCTTCTTCTGCACGGCCATGGGAAAGGACGTCACCTTGCCGTCCGGCACGTCGACCTCCCAGCATTCGACCACCGACAGCGCGCCGTGTTCCCTGAATGCTTCTGCGGCCATGCGGGCATGTTCGACATATTTCTGCTTGCCGACGGCCGGCACCGCGGCCACCATTCCGTTGACATAGGTCATCCTGCCTTGCTCCCTTTGTGTTCATCCCTTCGAGTCGGTGAAACCAGGCATCCACGGTGTTTCGGTACGGTCGGTGAACACGGCGAAACGCCCGGTTTGGAACGCCATTGCTTCCATCCGGTTGTCGCCGGGATCGAAATGGATGGTCGGTTCCACGGAGGCTCCATTCTGCACTCGGGTTCGGTGGGTGGCAGCGCTCGCGTCCGGCGAGTCGCAAGCAACCCGCCTTCGCCGCTAGCACGAAAAACAGTTGATATCAACATATCTGCAATTCACGATCTCGAGCCGGGATTTGTCCGGCCCCGCCGCTACCGCCGTTGCCCTGCCTTGTCGTTGACTTGCGGCGCGCACCCTGCCACACACCGCGCAATTCTTGAGGACCGACACGCATGAAAAGCGCATTGCAGACGGAAGTCGCGCGCCGGCGCACTTTCGCGATCATCGCCCACCCGGACGCGGGCAAGACGACACTGACCGAAAAGCTGCTGCTGTTCGGCGGCGCGATCCAGCTCGCCGGCGAGGTCAAGGCGAAGAAGGACCGCATCCAGACGCGTTCCGACTGGATGAAGATCGAGCGGGAGCGCGGCATTTCGGTCGTCACCTCGGTGATGACCTTCGAGTATGACGGCAAGGTCTTCAACATTCTCGACACGCCCGGTCACGAGGACTTCGCAGACGATACCTATCGAACGCTCACCGCCGTCGATGCCGCGGTCATGGTCATCGACGCTGCCAAGGGCATCGAGCCGCGCACGCTGAAGCTGTTCGAGGTCTGCCGCATGCGCGACATTCCGATCATCACCTTCGTCAACAAGATGGACCGCGAGTCCCGCGATCCCTTCGAGATCCTTGACGAGGTGGAGGAGAAGCTGGCGCTGGACACCGCGCCGGTGACATGGCCGGTCGGCCGCTCGAAAACCTTCTGCGGCGCCTATCACCTGGCGAACAACGCCTTCCGCGGCAGCGATTCCCAGGTCGAGGCGACGCCCGTCAACGGTCCGCAGGCGGTCGCCGGACATCTGCCGGAGAACGAGCGGGAAACCTTCATCGACGAGCTGGAACTGGCGCGCGAGGCCTGCCGGCCCTTCGACCGGCAGTCCTTTCTCGAGGGCCACCTGACCCCGGTCTTCTTCGGTTCGGCGCTGCGCAATTTCGGCGTGCGCGATCTCATCAACGCGCTGGGCGATTTCGCGCCGCCGCCGCGCGACCAGCAGGCGGATTCGCGCACGGTCCATGCCGACGAGGAAAGGATGACGGCGTTCGTCTTCAAGATCCAGGCCAACATGGACCCGAACCACCGCGACCGCATCGCCTTCGCGCGCATCTGCTCCGGCAAGCTCCAGCGGGGCATGAAGGCGAGGCTCTCGCGCACCGGCAAGCAGCTCGGCCTGACCGCGCCGCAATTCTTTTTCGCCTCGCAGCGCCAGATCGCCGACACCGCCTATGCCGGCGATGTCGTCGGCATTCCCAACCACGGTACCCTGCGTATCGGCGACACGCTGACCGAGGGCGAGCCGCTGGTGTTTCACGGCGTGCCGAACTTTGCGCCCGAGATCCTGCGTCGCGTCCGTCTGGGCGATGCCATGAAGGCCAAGAAGCTCAAGGAAGCCCTTCAGCAGATGGCTGAGGAGGGCGTCGTACAGCTATTCGTTCCCGAGGACGGCTCGCCGGCCATTGTCGGTGTCGTCGGCGCGCTGCAGCTTGACGTGCTGAAGGAGCGGCTGAAGCAGGAATACGGCCTGCCTGTCGATTTCGAGGCTGCCCGCTTCAATGTCTGCCGCTGGATCGAGCACGAGGATCGGGCCCAGCTCGAGGCCTTCATGGTTAAGCATCGCGCCGCGATTGCCCGCGATCTGGACGGCGACCCCGTGTTTCTTGCCGAGAACGCCTTCTCCCTGAACTACGAGGCGGAGCGCGCGCCCGGCATGGTGTTCAACGAGATAAAGGACTACCAGGTTCGTGCCCGGGCTGCATGAGGCCGGTGCCGGCTGCCGGTCTTGCGATTCCGCAAAGGTGCAGCGGTGAAGTGACGCGGGCGGAAAATGGATTTCCCCTTTGACGCTCGTCCGCGCGATACTATGTCATGCCTGTTACGAGAAATCGCGATAGAACCCGTCCAGTTGCGAACTGCAAAGGAGCTAGAAACATGGGCTTGCGCATCAACGACACCGTCCCGGATTTCACCGCCGAAACCAGTGAGGGCAAGATCAGCTTTCACGACTGGATCGGCGATTCCTGGGCCATCCTCTTTTCGCACCCGAAGGACTTCACGCCCGTCTGCACCACCGAATTCGGTGCGGTCGCACGTCTCGATGACGAGTGGACCAAGCGCGGCGTCAAGGTGATCGGCGTTTCGGTCGACGGCGTCGAGGACCACAAGAAGTGGAAGGACGATATCGCGACCTATGCCGGTCTTCCGGCCAAGTTCCCGATCATTGCCGACACGGATCTCGCGGTTTCCAAGGCCTTCGACATGCTGCCCGCGGAATACTACCTGCCGGGCAACCCGACGCCGGCCGACAGCCAGACGGTCCGGTCCGTTTTCATCATCGGCCCCGACAAGAAGCTGAAGCTGTCGATGACCTACCCGATGAATGTCGGCCGCAACTTCGCCGAGGTGTTGCGCGCCGTCGACGCGCTGCAGACGGCAGCGAAGCACACGGTTGCGACGCCGGCGGACTGGACGGTCGGCGAGCCGATCATCATCCCGACCTCGGTCGATGACGAGGCGGCGAAGGAGAAGTTCGGCGATTTCGAGAAGGTCTTCCCCTATCTGCGCAAGGCAAAGCTCCCGGCCTGAGGCTGAGGGAAAAGCGCGCGAAAACCGGCGGTCATCCGCCGGTTTTTCGTTTGGCCATCTGACATGCATGCCGGATCGCATTGGACCCGAACGATGAAATCCCGCAATTTCGATGTCGTCGTTCTTGGAGCCGGTGCCGCCGGCCTGTTCTGTGCGGCAGAAGCCGGGCGGCGTGGCCGCCGCGTCCTGGTTGTCGATCATGCCCGCGCGCCGGGCGAGAAGATCCGCATTTCAGGCGGCGGGCGCTGCAACTTCACCAACATCCACGCCTCGCCGGGCAATTTCCTCTCGGCCAATCCACATTTCTGCATTTCCGCGCTCAAGCGATTCACCGCCGCCGATTTCGTTGCCCGGGTCGATGCGCGCGGCATTGCCTGGCACGAGAAGAAGCTTGGCCAGCTGTTCTGCGACGGCCCCGCGACGCAGATCGTGGCGATGCTCACCGACGATCTTGCCGGAACCGGCGGAACCCTCGAACTCGCGACATCCGTCGAGGACGTCGCGCGGCGGCCGGACGGCTTCGATATCCGCCTGTCATCGGGCCCGGTCGCCTGCTCGTCGCTGGTGATCGCGACGGGCGGCAAGTCGATTCCCAGGATGGGGGCCACCGGCTTTGCCTACCGGGTGGCCGAACAGTTCGGTCTTGCCGTCACCGAAACCAGGCCCGGCCTCGTGCCGCTGACCTTCGAGCCGAATCTGCGCGAGCGGATTGCGCCGCTGGCCGGCGTGAGCGCGGACGCCCGCGTGTCGGGCGGCGACACCGCCTTCGACGAGGCGCTGCTGTTCACCCATCGCGGCCTGTCCGGCCCTGCGATCCTGCAGGTCTCCAGCTACTGGCGAGAGGGCGATGCGATCGCAGTCGACCTCGCACCCGGCATCGACATCTTCGCCGAGCTGCGCGCGGCACGCCGGTCATCCGGCAGGCAGGAGGCGCAGACGGTTCTCTCGCGGTATCTGCCCAGGGCGCTGGCGCAGTTCGTCGTCGCGGAGGCCGGCATGGCGGGGCCGGTCGCGGAAAGGAACGATGCCGCTCTCCGGCGGCTGGCCGAACTTGTGCACGACTGGCAGGTCAAGCCGGCCGGATCGGAAGGCTATCGCACCGCCGAGGTGACGCTTGGCGGCGTCGATACGGCCGGGTTGGACCAGAAGACGATGGAAGCGAAATCCGTTCCCGGCCTGCACTTCATCGGCGAGGCGGTGGATGTCACCGGCTGGCTCGGTGGCTACAATTTCCAGTGGGCATGGTCGTCCGGCTGGGCGGCGGGCCAGGCGGTCTAGGCTGCCGTTATGCATTCCAGTCCTTGCGC
Organism: Oricola thermophila; assembly: GCF_013358405.1. Lineage (NCBI taxonomy): Bacteria > Pseudomonadati > Pseudomonadota > Alphaproteobacteria > Hyphomicrobiales > Ahrensiaceae > Oricola > Oricola thermophila. Next base: position 3,219,700 of record NZ_CP054836.1, on the reverse strand, counting down.
AGGTCCGCGAGGCCGGACCGGTAGGCTTCGGCGTCCCCGAAGTCGAAGAACCGGTGCGCGTGGTCGTGCGGCCCGGCATTGCGCCGCGCATGCTTGATCGGGCACCAGAACTGCTCCGTGCGACCGGCCACCTCGCGCACGAATGAGATGACGCCGTTGGCATAGCCGCAATAGACGCAGTTCAGCTTCTCGAGGCCGTTCAGATAGGCCAGGTGATGGCGGTCCACCACCACGTGGTCGCCGCGTCGCACCAGCGGGATCCCGTAGATCCGGAAGCAGACATGCTGGTAGATCGTCACCGACAGGTCGAGAAATGCCAGCGGCACGATCAGCCCGTAGATGATCGGCGCCGAAAGCACATAGCCGAGCCGAGCGCGCGAAACATATTTCAGCAATCCGACGCGGTAGCGGCGCTGCAGCGCGCGCATGTCACGCTCGAAGCGTACCTTTCCCCGGTGCAGGGTGTAGCGGAAGCGTTCGCGCTGTTCGGCGAGTTGCGCCTCCATCTCCGCCTCGATTTCCTTCCGGGTGTTCGACATGCGTCTTTGCAGGTCGTCGAGAACGGGGTGGGTCATCGTCTATGCCTGTCGATGTGCGACGCCGTGTCTCCGGCGCGCTTCCGGAGGAACCGTAGCTGCCGGCAGCCCGACAGTCGATGCAGGATTTCCGGTGCGCGACGATTTGCGCGCCGGAGGATCGCTCAGGAGGTGGCGGATTCGCGGATGAAGGTGCCGCTGCGCAGTTCGCGGAACGCCTGTTCCAGTTCCTCGCGCGTGTTCATCACGATCGGCCCGTGCCAGGCGACCGGCTCCCGGATCGGCGCCCCGGAAACGAGCAGGAAGCGCACGCCTTCCTCTCCGGCCTGCACCACGATCTCGTCTCCGGTGTCGAACACCACGAGCGTGCGGTTCCCGCTCATATCTCGGACATGGACCTCCTCGCCCGCCACCTCCTTTTCCACCAGCACGCCGAACGGTTTCGAGGCGTCGCGGAAGGAGGCCGAGCCCTGGAAGATGTAGGCAAAGGCCTGCCGGTAGGTGTCGACCGGCAGCACCTTGCGCTTGCCCGGCGGCACCCACACGTCGAGATATTGCGGGTCTGCCGCGATGCCGTCCACGGGGCCCTTCTTGCCCCAGAATTCGCCGACGACCACGCGCACCCGCGTTCCGTCGTCGTCGATGATTTCCGGAATGTCGGCGGCGCCGATGTCCTGGTAGCGCGGCGTTGTCATCTTCAGGTCGCGCGGCAGGTTCGCCCACAGCTGGAAGCCGTGCATGCGGCCCTTTTCGTCGCCCTTCGGCATTTCCTGGTGCATGATGCCGGAGCCGGCCGTCATCCACTGCACGGAGCCGGGACCGAGCGTACCGGCATTGCCCAGGCTGTCGGCGTGGTCGACCGAGCCTTCCAGCACATAGGTGATCGTTTCGATTCCGCGATGCGGATGCCACGGAAACCCGGCCTGGTAGTCCTCGGGCCGGTCGTTGCGGAAATCGTCCATCATCAGGAACGGGTCGGTCATCGACGGGTCGCCGAAGCCGAAGACGCGATGCAGCTTCACCCCCGCGCCTTCCAGCGTCGGCTGCGTGCCGGAAATATGCTTGACGGGTCTGATCGACATGGCGTGTCTCCTTTGCCGCATAGATAGGGCGGGCAGGTGAAAGTCCACAATTTCACCTGCCGGAGACGGATTGTTCAGCGGCGGGAAACGGTCGGCCGAGCCGTTCCGCCACGAGTCCCGCCAGTCGTTCGGCCACCTGGTCCTTGCTCATTTCCGGCCATTCCTCCGCGCCGTCGGGCGAGAGCAGCGTGATGCGGTTGCGGTCGCCGCCCATCACGCCCGTGCCGCCGATGCCGGAGTCCGGTGACACGTCGTTGGCGACGATATAGTCCGCGCCCTTGCGCCGGAGCTTCGCCCTTCCGTTCTCGACCAGTCTTTCAGTTTCCGCGGCGAAGCCGATCACGAGGCCGGGCCGAAGGCTTTCATGCCGGCCGATCCCCGCGAGGATGTCCGGGTTCTCGGTCAGCGGCAGCGACGACGGCCCCTTGCCGCCTTCCTTCTTCATCTTCTCGTCCGCTTCGGTCGCCGCCCGCCAGTCGGCCACCGCTGCCGCAAAGATCGCGGCATCCGCCGGCAGCAGGCCTTCCACCGCCGCCTTCATCTGCCGTGCGGTCTCGACATGCGTAACCGAGACGCCGGCCGGGTCCGGAATCGCCACCGGCCCCGAGACGAGCCGCACGTCGGCGCCAAGCCGCGCCAGCGCGGCGGCTATGGCATGTCCCTGCTTGCCGGATGACCGGTTGGCGATATAGCGCACAGGGTCGATCGGCTCGTGCGTCGGGCCGGAGGTGACGACGATCCGCTTGCCGGCCAGCGGCTTCGGCGCGGTGTCGAGAATCCGTTCGGCTGCCGCCACGATCTCCAGCGGTTCCGCCATTCGCCCCTCGCCGGCCTCGCCCGCCTCTGCCATCTCCCCGCGGTTCGGTCCGACGAGGTGGATGCCGTCGCTCTCCAGCGTTTTCCGGTTTCGCTGCGTCGCCGGGTGGTTCCACATGTGCGGGTTCATGGCGGGCGCGATCAACACCGGGCTTCCTGCCGCCAGCAGGATCGTCGAGGCCAGGTCGTTGGCCAGCCCTGTGGCCATCTTTGCCATCAGGTCCGCCGTTGCCGGTGCAACGACGATCAGATCGCTCTCCCGCGCCAGGCGGATATGGCCGACATCCTGCTCGTCCTCGCGGTCGAACAGCTCCGTGAACACCCTGTCGGCCGCCAGTGCGCCGACCGAAAGCGGCGTCACGAACTCGCATGCCGCTTTCGTCATCACCGGCCGCACGGACGCGCCGCGCTCGCGCAGCCTTCGGATCAGGTCGAGGCACTTGTAGGCGGCGATGCCGCCGCCGATGATCAGGAGAATGCGTCTGCCCCCCACCGGGCTGTCACCGGGTGCGGCGGGCTCCGTCGCCGGCTCGCCGGCGGCACGCGCCGTGCCGCCCGATTGCAGCGCGATCAGTTGCTGCGGCGTCGCGCCGATCGCTACGGCAACCTTTTCGATCATGTCGGCACGGATCGTCTGCTTCTTGCCGACAATCAGGTCACGAAGGTAGGACCGTTCCAACCCGGCTTCGACAGCAGCGGTTATCGGGCGCTTGTTCAGCGCTTGAAGCTGACTTTCGACGAATTTTCCGATTTCTGACATGGGAACGCTCCAACAAAGTTGGAGTGATCCAATCACATCGCGCGATTTCCGTAAAGCCTCAGCCGACCTGCCAGGCGATCCACAGCGCGGCGAGCGCGATCACCCACAGCGCCACCCGGCCGGAGCGCGATTCGCGGGCCTCCGCCTTTCCGATGGCCGCCACCGTTTCCGGCGCCAGCTTCATGCCGCTTTCCGCCATTTCCTCGATTTCCAGCGACAGCCTTTCCGTGCGGTCGGCCAGGTCCGGCAGCGCACGGGCAAGCCGTCCGAGCGATTCGAGGCCCGTTTTCGCATCCGTCAGCATGGCGGCCGGTCCGAGGTTGCGGGCGATCCATTCGCCGACCACCGGTTCGGCCGCCTTCCACATGTTGAAGCGCGGATTGAGCGCCCGCGCGTTGCCTTCCACCACCACCATGGTCTTCTGCAGCAGCAGCAGTTCGGGGCGCGTCTGCATGTCGAAAATGTCGGTCACCTCGAACAGCAGTGTCAGCAGGTTGGCCATGGAGATCGTTTCTGCGGGCTGGCCATGGATGGGCTCGCCGATGGCGCGGATCGCCTGTTCGAACGCTCCCATGTCCTGGTGTGCCGGGACATAGCCGGCCTCGAAATGCACCCGTGCCACGCGCCTGAAGTCGCGGGTGATGAAGCCGTAGAGGATCTCGGCGAGGAACCGGCGTTCCTTCAGGCCGATCCGCCCGGCGATGCCCAGATCGACGGCGACGATGTCGCCCTTCGCGTCGACGAAGAGGTTGCCCGGGTGCATGTCGGCATGGAAGAAGCCGTCGCGCATCGCATGCCGCAGGAAGTTCTGGACCACCGCATCGGCGAGCGCGTCGAGATCGTGCCCGGCCGCGCGCAGCGCCTCGATTTCCGACAGCTTGATGCCGTCGACCCATTCCAGCGTCAGCACGTCGCGGCCGGTGCGCTGCCAGTCAACCTTCGGCACCCGGAAACCGGGGTCGTTCTCCGTGTTCTGGCGCAGCTCGGACAGCGCGGCGGCTTCCAGCCGCAGGTCCATCTCGATCTTGGTCGTCTGGGCCAGCGTCTCCGCCACCGCGACCGGGCGCAGCCGTCGCGACGCGGGGACGTGATTCTCCTGCAGCTGGGCGAACAGGTGGAAGGCCTGCAGGTCGCGCGCGAATCGCTGCCGCACCCCGGGGCGGATCACCTTGATGGCGACCTTGCGCAGCGTGCCGTCGTCGTCGCGCACGGTTGCCGGGTGCACCTGCGCGATCGAAGCGGCTGCCACCGGCTCGTCGATCTCCTCGAACAGCTCGGAAGCGGGCCGGCCGAGCGAGTCCTCGATGCGCCTGACGGCTTCCGCCTTCGGGAAGCTTTCCATCCGGTCTTGCAGGTGGGCGAGATCGAGCGCGAGGTCGAGGCCGATCACGTCAGGCCGCGTGGCGAGGAACTGCCCGAGCTTGGCATATGACGGGCCGAGCCGGGCGATCGCCCTTGTCATGCGTTCGGCATTGTCGAGCGTTCTGCTGCGCCGCCGTGCCAGCGCCGAGGCGATGCGGTGCCCGGTCGCGGCCATGCCGGTGAGGCCGCCGGACGGCAGGCCGGCGATCACGCCCTCGCGTGCAAGTACCCAGCCGGCGCGCATCAGCCGCAATGTGGCCATGACTTTGTTCATGGGGGCGGCCCTAGAGTTTCCAGCCGGAATGCAGCGCGACGATTCCGCCGGTATAGTTGGTATAGGTCACGCGCGAGAACCCGGCCTGCCGGATCAGCGCAGCGAAATTTTCCTGGTTCGGGAACTTGCGTATGGACTCGACCAGGTAGCGATATGGCTCGCCGTCCCCGGTCACGATCTGGCCGATCTGCGGGATCGCGTTGAACGACCACTTCTCGTAAAGCGTTTCGAGAAGCGGCATGTCTACCTCGGAGAACTCCAGGCACAGGAAACGCCCGCCGCGCTTGAGCACGCGATGCGCCTCGCCGAGCGCTTTCGGGATGTCCGGCACGTTCCGGATTCCGAAGGCGATCGTGTAGGCATCGAATGAACCGTCCTCGAACGGAAGTTCCTCGGCATTGGCCTCGACGAATGTGAGCCTGTCGGCGAGCCCGCGCTTTTCCGCCCGGTCGCGGCCGACTTCCAGCATCGATCCGTTGATGTCGAGCACGGTGACGTCGGCATTGCCGCGCGAAGCCTCCACGATGCGGAAGGCGATGTCACCGGTGCCGCCGGCGACGTCGAGCGAGCGCCAGCTTCCGCTCTTGGGCGGATTGAGGGCGGTGATCATCGCGTCCTTCCAGACCCGGTGCATCCCGCCGGACATCAGGTCGTTCATGATGTCGTAGCGTCGTGCGACCTTGTGGAACACGTCGTTGACGCGGGTCTGTTTCTCGCCCTCGCCCACATCGGCGAAGCCGAAGGATGTCTTCATCGCGGTCGCGCTGCTGACGGTGGTTCTGGTCTGCGACATGGGTCGGGTCCGTTTCCGTGACGTCTCTGGTTTCGGATAGGTAGCCTATGCAGGCAAACGGGGCCATTGCGCAAGCCGCGCCATCATGTCACGGAGGTCGCCGTTTGCTGAGGGAGACGTGATTCATGGTCGTCAAGGCGGAAATCCATTGTCATATCGAGGGTGCCGCGAGCCCGGCGCTGGTCGAGGCGCAGGCGAAGAAGTATGGCGTAGATGTCTCCGCCATCATTCGGGACGGCAGCTATGTCTGGTCGGATTTCACCTCCTTTCTGCGCTGCTACGACGTCGCGTCGATGCTGTTTCGCACCGAGGAGGACTACGCCCTGCTCGCCGAGACCTACCTGTCCGAACTGGCCGCCCAGGGGACGATCTATTCGGAATTCTTCATTTCCACCGACCATGCCGTGAATGCGGGTCTCACGCCCGCCGCCTACATCTCGGGTCTCGCCGAGGGAATGCGCCGCGCCCGCGAGGGGACCGGGATCGAGTCGCGCATGATCGCGACCGGCCTGCGCCACGAGGGCCCGGAGGGCGTCGAGCGCGCGGCGCGCTACATCGCCGCCAATCCGCACCCGCTGGTTACCGGTTTCGGCATGGCGGGCGACGAGCGCATGCACGAGCCGAGGGATTTCGCGAAGGCCTTCGACATTGCCCGCGACGCCGGTCTTGCCATCACCGTCCATGCCGGCGAACTGGTTGGCGCCGAGAGCGTGCGCGAAGCGCTGGACCACCTGGTGCCGGCGCGCATCGGCCACGGCGTGCGCGCCATCGAGGATCCGGCACTGGTCGAAAGGCTGGCGGCAGAGGGAATCGTCCTGGAGGTCTGCCCCGGCTCCAACATCGCCCTGTCGGTCTATCCATCCTATGCGGAACATCCCCTTCCCCGGCTCCGCGCGGCCGGGGTCAAGGTCACGCTTTCCTCCGACGATCCGCCCTTCTTTCACACCTCCCTGGCGCAGGAGTACGAGACGGCGCGCACGCACTTCGGCATGGACGACGCGGCATTGCTCGAAATGACGCGGAATTCCGTCGAGGCCGCCTTTGTCGACGATGCGACGCGCGCCGCGCTGCTTGCCCGCCTCGGTTGATGCCTTCCGCCTTTGGATAGCGGGCGATTTGCGTCCGCTTGTGGGTTTTCCCCGTTGCCCTGCGCCGCTAGTGTGCCGGGAAATTTCCCAGCGAGGCATCCCATGAAAAGCGTGACCGTCGTCAACCACCCGCTCGTCCAGCACAAGCTTACCTTCATGCGCAAGAAGGACACGTCGACCGCGGGCTTCCGCCGCCTGCTGCGCGAGATATCGTTGCTGCTCTGCTACGAGGTCACGCGCGAGCTGCCGATGACCAACGAGACGATCGAGACGCCGCTCGCCGAGATGCAGTCGCCGGTCCTCGAGGGCAAGAAGCTGGTCTTCGCATCCGTCCTGCGCGCCGGCAACGGCCTGCTCGAGGGCATGCTCGATCTCGTGCCCTCCGCCCGCGTCGCCCATATCGGCCTCTATCGCGACCATGAGACGCTGGAACCGGTCGAGTACTATTTCAAGGCACCGGAGGACCTGTCGGATCGTCTCGTCATCGTCGTCGATCCGATGCTCGCCACGGCCAATTCCGCCATTGCCGCCGTCCAGAAGCTGAAGGAGCGCGGCGCGAGGAACCTGCGCTTCGTATGCCTGCTGGCCGCGCCCGAGGGCATCGAGAAGTTCACGACCGCCCATCCCGACGTGCCGGTCGTCACGGCGGCCATCGACGAGAGGCTCAACGACAAGGGCTATATCGTCCCCGGTCTCGGCGATGCCGGCGACCGCATGTACGGCACCAAGTAGCGATCCGGCATTCGGGAAGTCCCGTTGACCCTTCGTTAACCGACGAATCAGGTTCCCGCCCGCCTTAAGCGTCCGGTGATTCCTGCCCGCGATCCTTTCGCCCGGAAAGGATCGCCCAATGCTGCGCTACGTCGTCATTGCCGTCATGATGTCGATTTCCGCGCTCGGCGCGGTCCGGCTTCTGCATGACAAGCCGGCCATTGTCGAAACCGCGGCAACGGTCGTCCGCGATTCCGCGGAGGCTCGCCGGGCCAGGGAAACTGCCGCGAATTCCCGGCATCCGGTTCGCGTCTATTCCGGCACCGAGCGCCTGCGCGCCGACCGCCTCGGCCATTACGTGGCCGATTTCAGCTTCAACTCACGGCGCGTGAGGGGCGTTGTCGATACCGGTGCCACGTTGATCGCGATGAACGAGAGCGAGGCGCGCCGCGCCGGCATATTCGTGCGGCCGAACGAGTTCATCTATCCCGTCAACACGGCGAACGGGCGCGTCAATGCCGCGCGCGTGGTGATCGACGAGGTGCGTCTCGGCACCATCCGGGTGCGCAATGTCGAGGCCATGGTGCTGGAGGACGATGCGCTCGACACTGTCCTCATCGGCATGAGTTTCCTCAACCGCCTGCGCCATTTCGAGTTTTCCAACGGCGTGCTGGAGTTGAAGCTCTAGCGGCCGGTTTCGCTAGCCGGCGATCCGCTCGGCGACCGGGTCGCGCGGTTCCGGCTCATTCCCGCCCAGCCTGTAGGCGTCCAGCACGGCTGCCTTCGCGGCCTTCAGCGCTGTCTCGTCGCGGGCGTGGACCATGGCGATCGGCTCGCCCCTTTCCAGCTTCGCCCCGACCGGCTTCAGCCCGGTGATGCCGACGGCGTGGTCGATTTCGTCCTCGCGCCGGCGCCGCCCGCCGCCGAGTTCCACCACCGCGACGCCGATCGCGCGCGTGTCGATGGCTTGCACATGCCCGGCTTCGGGTGCCTCGACCGCCGCGATCAGGGGCGCCGTTTCCAGATGGTCCCCGTATTTCTCGACGAAATCCGCGGGGCCGCCGAGCACCCGGACCATGTGCCCGAAGGTCTCGGCCGCCCGTCCGCTCGTCAGCGCATCGCGGGCCTGTTCCAGCGCCTTCGCCCGGTCCGTCTCGACGCCGGACACGACGATCATTTCCGCGGCGAGCGCAAGCGTCACCTCTTCCAGCCGCGGATCCCGGTGCGCCCCGGTCAGGAATTCCACAGCGTTCCTCACCTCCACGGCGTTTCCGGCTGCGGATGCCAGCGGTTCGTTCATGTCTGTCATCAGCGCCGTGGTCTTCGTGCCGGCGCCGTTGGCGACCTCGACCAGCGTTTTCGCCAGTTTCCTCGCATCCTCGAAATTCGCCATGAAGGCGCCGTTGCCGAACTTCACGTCGAGGACGAGCGAACCGAGTCCGGCGGCGAGCTTCTTCGACAGGATCGAGGCGGTGATCAGCTCGATGCTTTCCACCGTGGCCGTCACGTCGCGCACCCCGTAGAAGCGCTTGTCGGCGGGCGCGAGGTCCGCCGTCTGGCCGATGATGGCGCAGCCGGCGTCCTTGACCGTCTTGCGGAACAGCTCGTTGTCGGGCTGCGTCGTGTAGCCGGGAATGGAATCCATCTTGTCGAGCGTGCCGCCGGTATGGCCCAGTCCGCGCCCGGAGATCATCGGCACGGCAAGGCCGCAGGCCGCGGCGATCGGCGCCAGCATGAGCGAGACATTGTCGCCGACGCCGCCGGTGGAATGCTTGTCGCAGATCGGCCGGTCGATTCCCGTCCAGTCGAGAACGTCGCCGGAATCGCGCATGGCGAGCGTCAGCGCCACGGTCTCGTCGCCGTCCAGCCCGTTGAAGAACACGGCCATTGCCATGGCCGAGATCTGCGCGTCGGTCACCGAGCCGTCGGTAATGCCGGCGACGAAGGCCTGGATGGTCTCGGGCGAAAGCCGGCCTCCGTCACGCTTGATGCGAATGATTTCCTGCGGCAGCACGGTTCATTATCCTCCGTCCGTTGTCTTTGGCCCGCTTCCCGTCGGCGCGGCCAGCCTGTTCTTCATGGGGCCCGGTGCACCGATGTGCGGGCGATTCCGGCCCCCCGGCACGCTTGTTCGGACGTCCGGGCTGGTCGGGTCCGTCGGGCCGGGTATCCGTCACATGTCCGCGATGACCCGGGTCAGGATTGCCTGCAGCTTCTTGCCGCCGATCGGTGCCACGTCCTTGGTTTCGGTGTGCGAAAGCTCGGCGCCGGTCATGCCGGCCCCGTAATTAGTGATGACGGAGCATGCGGCGCATGACATGCCGAGGAAACGGGCGATGATCACTTCCGGCACGGTCGACATGCCGACCGCGTCGGCGCCCAGCGTCCGCGCCATGCGGATTTCCGCCGGCGTCTCGAAGGACGGGCCGGAAAACCACATGTAGACGCCGCGGTCGATCGCGATGCCCTCGGCTTCCGCCGCCCTTTCGATCGTTGCCCGCATGTCGGCGTCATAGGCGCTGGTCATGCCGACGAAGCGCCGGTCGCTTTCCTCGCCGATCAGCGGATTGGTCCCGGAGAAATTGATGTGGTCCTCGATCACCATGACGGAGCCGGGCGCGAGATCCTCGCGCAGGGAGCCTGCGGCGTTGGTGAGGATCAGCTTCTCGATGCCGATGCCCTGCAATACCTCGAGCGCGGGGCGCATCGCGGCCGCGTCGCCCTTCTCGTAGTAGTGGACGCGCCCGGACAGCAGCAGCACCGGCTTGTCGCCTATCGTGCCGGCAACAACCTCCCCGGCATGGCCGCTGACGCCGCTTTGCGGAAAGCCCTCGATGTTCTCGTAGGGAATGCGCACGGCGTTCCCGACGGCATCCACCAGTCCTCCGAGTCCTGATCCCAGCACGAGGGCGATGCGCGGCACCAGTCCGTTCAGCGCTTCGGCGATCGTGTCGGCAGCGGTCTTCATTTCGACAGTACCTCGGTCTTGAATCCGAGCGGCAGGAGCTCGGCCATGGTGATCGTTTTGGTGATGCCGTTCCGGTCGGTCAGGTGAACGCGGGCATCGGCTTCCGCGAATTCCGCCAGCCTTTGCCGGCAGCCGCCGCAGGGCGTGCATTCGTCGAGCCGTTCGGCGGTGACGCAGATGTCGGTTATGCGTCCGCCGCCGCCCATCACGTAGTGGGAGAGCGCGGTCGTCTCGGCGCACCAGCCCTCCGGAAACGATATCACCTCGATATTCGCGCCGGAGAATATCCGGCCGTCCTCGGTAAGGATCGAAGCCCCCACGGGAAAGCGCGAATAGGGGGAATGACTCTTCTTCATGGCCTCGCGCGCTGCCGCGAACAGCCTGTCCAACTCGTTCATGAATACGCGTCTCCGGACTGCCATCGGATTCGACAAGGCGCAGAAACTAGCATGGCTTTTCCTTTTCGCCAGTCGCGAATTGGAATTCGTGCCCCGGATGCGTCATTGCGCGCAAATCTGCTCCCTTTTCGGCTCGGTTCCGGGCAGCTAGAATGCGGTAGACCGCAGGGAGACCGCCATGGCAAAGAATGATACCGATCGTCTGGACGAGCTGGAAATCATCGTTGCCCACCAGGCGAGAACCGTCGAGGATCTGAACGAGGCGGTCATTCGGCAGGACCGGGAGATCCGGCGCCTCGAAAAGCTCGTCGAGGCGTTGGTCGAGCGGTTCCAGGCGGTCGAGGAGCAGGTCTCGCCTGATGTTCCCGTGACCAAGCCGCCGCACTGGTAACCGGGGAAACCGCGTTCGTGCTTCACATCTTCGATTTCGGTTATATCGCTCCGGCACTTGTCGCGCTGGTGATCGTGGCCATGCTGGCTGCCTTCGTGACGGAATGGCGCCAGCCGGAGGTCACCGCCGGTCTTGCCGTTGCCGTTCTCCTCGTTGCCGGCATCCTCGATATCTCCGACGTGCTCGGCGTGTTGTCGTCGCCCGCACCGGCGACGATTGGTGCCATGTTCGTTCTCTCCGCCGCGCTCATTCGCACAGGAGCGGTGGAGTTTTTCGCCCGCTTCGTCACCGGGCATGCCCGCACTTCCCCGCTCGTTGCCTATGTGGCGTTCCTTGCCGCGGTCGCTGCCGCGTCCGCCGTCATGAACAACACCCCCCTCGTGATGCTGATGATTCCGGTCGCCACCTCGATGGCGCGCGAGATGGGCGAATCGCCGTCGCGCATCCTGATCCCCCTGTCCTATGCGGCGATTCTTGGCGGTACCTGCACCCTGATCGGCACCTCGACCAACCTGCTGGTTGACGGCGTGGCCCGCGATGTCGGCCTGGAGCCGTTTCACATCCTCGAAATCGCGCCCGTGGGCATCGTGCTGACCGTTGCCGGCATAGCGGCGATGGTCTTCGGCCGCCGCCTGCTTCCCGATCGCGAGACGGCGACCAGCGTTTCTGCCCTGGCATCCGGCCGGAAGTTCATCGTGCAGGCCGTGATCGACCATGATTCGCCCTATGTCGGCATGCCGGTGCGCGAGGTTTCCGTCTTCAACAGGCCCGATCGCCGTCTCGTCGACGTGATCCGTGCCAACGCCTCGCTGCGCCGCGAGCTCGATTCGACCATTCTCGAGCCGGGCGACATCGTCGTCCTGCGCACGCCGGTCGCGGAGATACTGTCGATGAAGGAGGAGGGGGAGGTGACGCTCGGGGCGGCCAGCCGCCTGCAGCAGACGGCGGCCCGCTCCTCCGAGGTGGTCGAAGTGCTCATCGGTCCGGGCGCGCGCGTTCTCGGCCGCACGCTGCGCCACCTGCGCCTGTGGCGCCGCTACGGGGTCTATCCGATGGCGCTGCATCGCGGCGGCATGAACATGGCGGACCGCTTCGAGACCACGCCGCTGTCCGTCGGCGACACGCTGCTGGTGGAGGGCGCGCCGGAGGATCTCGCCCGCTTCGCCGAGGAGAACAATCTCGTCAATGTCGCCCAGCCCACCGAGCGCGGTTTCCGGCGGTCCAAGGCGCCGCTGGCGATCGTAGTCACCGGCTCGGTCGTTGTCGGTGCCGCGCTCGGTCTCATGCCGATCGCCGCGCTGGCCCTGATCGGTGCCGTGATCGTCCTGGCGACGCGCTGCGTCGAGGTGGAGGAAGCGGTGCAGTCGGTCGACTGGCGCATTCTCGGCCTGATCTTCGCCATGCTGTCGGTCGGCGTGGCGATGGAAAAGACGGAACTGGTCGATATCGTTGTCGGCTTCATCAAGCCGATGCTTATGGACCTGCCGCCGCTTGTCGCCCTTGCCGCTGTCTACGTCCTCGCGACGGTCCTGACGGAGATCGTCACCAACAACGCCGTTGCCGTGATCGTCACGCCGGTTGCCGTCGCGCTGGCGCAGTCGCTGGGCCTCGATCCGCGGCCCTTCGTGATTGCGGTGATGATCGCCGCCTCGGCCAGCTTCATGACGCCGATCGGCTACCAGACCAACACGCTGGTCTACAATGCGGGCGGGTACCGCTTCGCGGACTTCCTGCGCCTGGGTTTCATCCTCGACCTGACGTCCTTCATCGTCGCGATGGCCGTCATTCCGCGAATCTGGCCGCTGGCCTGAAGTGGCCCCGGCGGATACGAAAATCCCGGGTCTTCTTTCGAAGCCCGGGATTTTCGGTTGCCGATCGGCCCGTCCAACCGAATCGATGGGGTAGGAGGTTCTTCCGGCGCCGTGCCGTCCGGCGATTTGCCCGCCATGAACCCCCGAAATCTTGTAATGGTCATTTCACTAGACCAATTGCATTCGGCGCGAAAGTGGCCCGGTGGCGTATTCGCGTCACTGTGGCGGTTTCGCCACAACGGCAAGGCCCTTGCCGCCCGGAGCCCTTGCCGTGCGGCATTTGCGGCTTGGCTGTCGCCGCCGCCACGCGCCGTTCCGGTTTCCCGGCGCGGCATTATGCCGGGGAAGGACCAAATCGGTCTCCGCTTTATCCGTTGCTTCGGTCGATACCCGGGTCGCTAACGTCGTAACTCGGCGCACGTCCGGCGATTCGCGCATGACGCCGGGACGAATCTTCTGGAGGTATCCTGGATGAGCATGCAGGCGGTTGAGGCTATCGGCGCGGCCCGCACCGGCTATGACATTTTCAAGGCGCTCAAGCTCTGCCTTCCCGGCTTTCGCCTGCCGTATTTCGGCATTTTCGTTGCGTCCGACAGCGCGCGCGCGGACATACTGAACCGTGTCGCGCTCACCAACTGGGACAGCGAGGTGGTCCATCGCTGCCTCGAGAACGATTCGGGCAGCTGGCCGTTTGTGCCGCCATGCGTCGGCTCGGTCCTGCCGCACAGCATCGTCCTCCGCGAGAAGCCGGGGGAAGGCGCGGGGTCCGGTCCGGGCGATCTGGCCGGCTTTCTTCGTTCGAGCGGCCACGAGGCGTTCGTCTTTGTGCCGACCCGGAGCAGCACCGGCCGCAGGGGTGGGGTGTCCTTTTCCGGCGCGCGCGAGCTGGTGGAGAGCGACGAGGTGATGGCGCTGGATTTCATCGCCCGCCATGCCTTCGAGCGGCTCATGTCCATCATGTCCGGGCCGGGTGATCGCGAGAATCCGCTGAGCGCGCGCGAACTCGAATGCCTGGGGGCGGCCGCCCGCGGGTACAGTTCGCTGGAGACAGCCGACCGGATCGGGATCACGGCCTACACGGTCAACTATCACCTGTCCAACGCGGTCAGGAAGCTGGATGCACGGACGAAGACCCAGGCCGTGGCAGAGGCGATTCGGAGCGGCTGGCTCGACCGCTGGTAAGGCCGGGCCCTGTCAGAACTCGCCGAACATGCCGGCCCGCGCGCCGGGCACGCCGTCGGCGGTGACGGCGATCGCGCCGGAAATGCCGAGCGGGAGCGCCGTGTCCAGCCGGTGCGCCACTGCGAAGCCGGATGCCACCTCGCCCTCGTAGACCGAGATATTGGCTGCCCAGCTTGTCCGTCCGGGCTCGGACGGCATCGGCGCGTTCGCCATGGCCATGGCGGCCGCGATCCCGCGCCGCGAGCTCGTCCTCACGTCGTCGATCTTCCGGTTCAATGCGTCGAGATCCGTTTCGCTCATGCCGGACAGTTCGCTGATGAGCGAGTCGAGCGGCACGCTCGCCAGGTTTCCGCTGGAATCCGTCGTCACCACTTCAACCGGCCCCGATTGCGCAGCGCGGCTCGCGGTCGAGCCGAGACCCGGCATGTTGTAGGTCGTCGTCGCCGTGCCGAGGACCATCTGGTTGGCCCGCGTCGTCGTGGCTCCCGCGCCGATGGCGGTCGCGCCGGCATGGGCCGCCGTGGCGCCGTTGCCGACGGCCGTCGACCCGGTCCCCGACGCGCCGGAGCCGGTCCCCAGTGCAACCGAATCGTCGCCCGAGGCGCTCGCGCCGTAGCCGACGCCGAGAGAATCGTCGCCCGTCGCGGTGGCGGCGGGCAGGGCGCCGGTATTGTTGGCCGCGATGATGCCGGAGGATGAATCGATGGCCGTGTCGAGCGCGGCGAGCGCGCTTCCGACATCGCCGTAGCTGGTGCCGCGGATCGTATAGTCCGGCCCGGTGAACAGGCCGGTCGTGGCATCGAAGCCCGCGCCGCCGCCGAGGGCGCCGGCGATGTCGTCGCCGACGGCGCGCAATTGGCGCACATTGACGGCGTCGGTGTCGGCGGTTCCGCCGGCGACATTGGTGATCTGGCGTTCCGCGCCGGCGCTTCCGACCGAGACGGCACCGGCGGTGGAGCCGACCGCCGTGCCGCTGAAATCCTCGCTCGCGCCGTTCATGCCCGTGCGGTCCGCGAGCGAATCCGCGCCGAGCGCGACGCCCGAGGCCGCGGTCGCCGTCGCGTCCCGGCCGATTGCCACGCCGTCGGTTGCGGTAACCGAGCCGCGCAGCCCGAGCGCGATCGCGCTGGCCGCCGCCGGGTCGGTCGATGCGCCGTTGCCGACCGCGATCGAGTCGACCTCGCCGGCGCTGGCGGCCGTGTTCGACGTGCCGCCCAGCCCGCTGACTGTGCCGCCGCCGAGAGCGATCCCGGCATCCTGGTCGATGACGATGCTGTCCGCGGCGAGGTTGCAGTCATCGGCCGGAGCGACGAGGTTGCCGTCCTCGTCCAGCACGGTGAGGCCGATGTTCCGGCCGCTGAGCGTGTCGACGATCTCGGTGTTCACGTCGCCGATGATCGCGTTCAGCACGGGGTCGAGAAGGCCGGCGAGCAGCCCCGACGCGGCATTGGTTATCTGCTGGACGACCGGCAGGTCGACGCTCAGCCCGGTGCAGACGTCGACAAGTGCCTGCGCATTTGCCGGTTTCGGGAGGGCGACTGAACTTGCAAGGAGGACCAGCGTGGCGATGGAATGTCTTTTCATGGAGCCCGCGTTCCTTTTGGATGTGGGCGCAAGTAGAGCATGTTGTTAACTATCATGGCGGAAAGCGGGGGTTGCTTCCGGGCGCTGTCACAATTGACTGTGCGTTTTGCCAGTGTGCGCGGCAATCGTCTGTTAACCATCGTCGTACCCTGGCGATTCCCTGTCGATTTCGGAAGGCCGCCGTGGAACATTCGCGGCGGCACGGAACTGTGCAAGCGAGGGAGAGGATGTTGCCGATACGGGTTCGGACGGTCTTGGGATTTCTTCTAGCGGTTGCGTGCCTGGGTGCCTGCAGCACCGATTCGACGGAAAGGCAGAAGATGCCGTCCGAGCGGGAGATCCGCAGGGTGCGCGTCGTGGATGAGGCACCCGCCCGCGTCGGGCGTTTCTCGAATCTCTCGGCCACGATCTGTCGCAATGGCCCGCTCGGCGTGCCGAGTCGCGAGGCGGCGCTCAGGCTGTTGAAGGCGCGTGCCTACATGAACGGGTTCCTGGCGTTGCACAGCGTCGAGGTCGGCCCGGTGAAAGGCTCCCTGGCCCGGAGCTGTCCGGGCGGGGTGCAGGCCAAGGGTGTCGGCTTTTCCGCCGCGAAATAGCGGTAGCATCGGCGGCCGACCGGGAATTGTGCATCGAGAGGGCAAATGGCGGTGAGACAGGGATTCGAACCCTGGAGACGGTTTCCCGCCTACACGCGTTCCAGGCGTGCGCCTTCAACCACTCGGCCACCTCACCGTTTCCATGACGCCCGGCCGGTTGTCGCAGGGCGTGTCCGGAACGATCGCGTTCCGGGCGTGGCGTGCATGCGCCGCCACGGTGGCGGCAATATAGTCAGAACGCCTGCGCGTTCAACCGCAAATTCGCGCATTTTCGCCCTGCCCGCGTCGCAACCCCTCGCTACGGCATTGTCATCGGCGCGGTGGTCCCCTAATCACCGGATGCGCGTTGCATCCTTGGCAACGCCGCGTCATGCTGTCGCGGGATTTTCCGAAGATGCGATTCGTCTCTAGAGTGCTGGCCGTCTTTGCCTTTGCCTTTGCGGTGATGTTCACCGTCATCGATGCGACGCGCTCGATCGGCGTCTCAGCGCCCGTCCTGACGCCCTTCGGCGAGACCTTCGAGCTGATCGCGCCCGAGCGCCTGGAGGGATTGCGGGAATGGCTGGGGCGCAACGCTCCCGGTTTTGTGACCGACGTGGTGCTTGCATCGCTCCTGTCCCTGCCCACATTTGCGGTGTTCGCGGCGTTCGCATTCCTGTTCTGGCTGCTCGGTCGCCCGCCGCGTCCGCGCGGATTGCGCCGGTTGCGTCCATAGGAAAAGTGCCCGGCCCGACAAGGAGGTGCCCGTGTTTCTCGCCAGCATGTTCGACAAGAAGACGAAAATGCCCGATCCCGAGCGCGCCCTGCCGGGCCGCGCCGAGCCGTTGCCTACGGCGACGCATCATTTCGTGAACGGCAATCCGCTGAAGGGACCATGGCCGGAAGGCATGGAGACCGTGTATTTCGGCATGGGCTGTTTCTGGGGCGCCGAGCGCCTGTTCTGGCAAATGGACGGCGTTCATGTCACCGCTGTGGGCTATGCCGGCGGCTACACGCCGAACCCGACCTACCAGGAGACAACCACTGGCCTGACCGGCCACGCCGAGGTCGTCCTCGTCGTCTTCGATCCCGAAAGGCTCTCCTTCCGCCAGCTGCTGCGGACCTTCTGGGAAGAGCACGATCCGACCCAGGGCATGCGCCAGGGCAATGACATCGGCACCACCTACCGGTCCGCCATCTACGCGACGACGCCGGAACAGCTCGCCGCCGCCGAGGCCAGCCGCGAAGCCTACCAGCAGGCATTGCGCGACGCCGGCTCGGGCGCGCTGATCACGACCGAGATCCGGGAGGCGCCGGAGTTCTTCTATGCCGAGGAATATCACCAGCAGTATCTGGCGAAGAACCCGGGTGGCTATTGCGGCCTGCGGGGCACGGGCGTTGCCTGTCCCGGCACCTGATTGGGGCGTGATTTTCGCGACGCCCTGTGCGATGGAAGTCCGCCCGTCAGCATGATCCTTCGCATGGAGGTCCGATGAACGCCCAATCGCACACGGTCCGTGTCGCTTCCGTCCAGTTCGCCGCGAGGCATACCGCGTCGCCCGAGGAATTCTTCTCGCGCGTCGCCCATTTTGTGCGGGTTGCGTCCGAGTACGGTTCCGATTTCGTCTGCTTTCCGGAGCATTTCACCCTTCAGATCCTGTCGGGCGAGCCGCGGATGCTTGCGCCTTCCGACGCCATCGCGCGCCTCACCGAGCTGACACCCGTGCTCGAGGACCGGCTGTCCGCGCTGGCGAGGAAGCATGCCGTCAACATTGTCGGCGGATCCCATGCCACGCGCACGGGCGACGGCGAGACGCGCAACGTCGCCTATGTCGCCTTGCGCGACGGTTCGCTTCACGCCCGCCACAAGCTGCATCCGACGCCGGACGAGAAGTCGCTGTGGGGTATCTCCGGGGGCAACTCCGCCGAGCCGGTGGAGACCGATTGCGGTTCCGTCGGCGTGATGATCTGTTACGACAGCGAGTTTCCCGAACTGGCCCGTCACCTGACCGATGCCGGGGCGAAGCTGTTCTTCGTGCCCTATTGCACCGACACGCGGCACGGCCATTTCCGCGTCCGCTATTGCTGCCATGCCCGCACGGTCGAGAACCAGTGCTATGTCGTCACGGCAGGGCTCGTCGGCAATGTCGAAAATGTCGCCAATCTGGACATCAACCACGCGCAGTCGGCCATCCTGACGCCTTCCGACCATCCATTCGCCCGCGACGGCATTGCGGCCGAGGCGACCGAGAATGTCGAGACGATGATCTTCGCCGATCTCGACATGGGCCGCCTGGACGCGGCCCGTGTCAACGGCTCGGTCCGCAACCTGCACGACCGCCGGCCGGAGCTTTACCGCGTCGAGTGGACGACGGATGGCTAGCCCCTGCCGGTTTTCTGTCGGTCCGGGTCATCAGCGTCCCATTGCGTTGCGGGCACGCAGCTTCTCGAGTTCGAGCGATGCATTGACATGGAGCGGCAGTCGCGCCGCCCATTCCACGTCCGCCCGCCCGATTCCCATGTCCTCGTAGACCCATTCCTCCTTGTCCAGCAGGTTCATGAAGGCTGCGCGGTCGCGGCGCCGGACGTGCCAGGCGTTGATCGCCCGGACGAACCGCATGGCCGTGCGGGCAATGACGCGGTTGATCGGGGAGAACGATCGGGCGTGCGTCTCGGTCGACGTGTCGAGATATTCGGTAATGGTCATTGTCGTCTCCATGTGCCGCCGGGGTTGATGGGGTCTGTCCGGCTGCGGGCTGGACAATGGTCGAATGCCATGGTTCAATCAAACGAATAGATTTGACGTTATCATTCAAATAATCTGAATACGGGGATGCCATGAACGAGCCGAAGACACTCGAACCTGCCGCGAATTCCCTTCTGCTCGATGCCGACCTGCTGAAGACATTCGTCGCCATCGTCGAGACCGGGAGTTTTTCCAGGGCTGCCCAGCGCGTCTTCCGCACGCCGTCGGCCGTGTCCATGCAGGTCAAGAAGATGGAAGACATGCTCGGCACGTCCGTCTTCGAGCGCGATTCGCGTTCCGTGAGCCTGACCGCCGATGGCGAGGTGCTGCTGACCTATGCCAAGCGCATTCTCGCGCTGAACCGCGAGATGATGGCGCGTTTCGTCACGCCCGACATGGCCGGCACTGTCCGGTTCGGCGCGCCCGACGATTACGGCATACGGCTGATTCCGCATATCCTGCGCAAGTTTGCCGCCACCCATCCCAATGTCACGGTCGACGTGGTGCTCGACGGTTCTTCGCGGCTGGTCGAACGCTATCGCGCGGGCACGCTCGACATTGCGCTGCTGAACGTCGCGCCCGACCGCCCGCTGGAGGCCGACGCGGAGGTCCTGCTGGAGGAGCCGCTGGTATGGGCCGGCGTGCGCAACGGCACCGCGCATCTGCGCTCGCCTGTGCCGCTGGCCATGTGGGAACAGGGCTGCATCTGGCGCGCGAACGCGGTGGAGGCGCTGGAGAGTCGGGGCATCGCGTATCGCGTGGGCTACATGAGCGGCAACTATGCCGTCCAGATCGCGGCCGTCGAGGCGGATCTCGCCATCGCGCCGATCCCCGCCCTGTTGATCGAGGAGCCGCTGGTCGCGCTCGGCAAGGCCAACGGCCTGCCCGAGCTGAAATCGACCCAGATTCGCATGATGGCCCGCCATGTCGACGATTGCGCGGTTGCCGCCGTCGCCGACCATGTCCGGAACTGCATCGCGGACTGGAAGGCCGGCCGTCTCGACTGCCGGATCGCCGCCTGACGGGCGCCTAGTGCGCCTCGTCCCAGTTGTCCGCGGCGGCGGCGTCGACATGCAGCGGCACCGCCATCTGGATCGCCGGGAGCGCCGCGTTCTCCATGACCTCGCGCACCACCGCGATGGTTTCCTCGACTTCGTTCTCGGGTGCCTCGAAGATCAGCTCGTCATGCACCTGCAGGAGCATTTGCGCCGACAGTTTCGCCTCGGCCAGCGCGTCGTCCATGCGGATCATCGCGCGGCGGATGATGTCGGCCGCCGAGCCCTGGATCGGTGCGTTGATCGCCGCCCGTTCGTTGAAGGCGCGCACCTGCGGGTTGGATGACCTGATTTCGGGGTAGTGCGCCCGCCGCCCGAAGATCGTCTCGACATAGCCGTTCTCGCGCGCGAAGGCCTTGGTCGCCTCCATGTAGTCCCTGATGCCGGGGAAGCGCTCGAAATAGGTCTTGATGTACTCGCCCGCCTCCGACCGCTCGATGCCGAGCTGGTTGGCAAGGCCGAAGGCCGAGATTCCGTAGATGATGCCGAAATTGATCGCCTTGGCGCGCCGCCGCACCTCGGCCGGCATCCCCTCGACCGGCACGCCGAACATTTCCGACGCCGTCATTGCGTGGATGTCGATGCCGTCGGCGAAGGCCTGCTTCAGCTGCGCGATGTCGGCGACATGAGCGAGCACGCGCAACTCGATCTGGCTGTAGTCGGCCGAGATCAGCTTGTTGCCCTTGTCGGCGACGAAGGCGGTGCGGATGCGCCGGCCCTCCGCGGTGCGGATCGGGATGTTCTGCAGGTTCGGGTCCGAGGAGGCCAGCCGGCCGGTCGAGGTCGCGGCGAGCGCGTAGGAGGTGTGCACCCGCTTCGTCTCCGGGTTGATGTAGCCCGGCAGCGCGTCGGTATAGGTGGATTTCAGCTTCGTCACCTGGCGCCAGTCGACGATGCGGCGCGGCAGTTCGTGGCCTTCCGCGGCGAGGTCCTCCAGCAGCGAGGCCCTGGTCGCCCACTGGCCGGTCTTCGTCTTCGTGCCGCCCGGCAGGCCGAGCTTGCCGAACAGGATCTCGCCGAGCTGCTTCGGCGAGCCGACATTGAAACGTTCTCCGGCCAGTTCGTGTATTTCGTCCTCGATCGCCGCCGCCTTCTGCGCAAATTCGCCCGATAGCCGGCTAAGGATTTGGCGGTCGACGGAGATGCCGCGGGCCTCCATGCGTGCGAGCACCGCGACGAGCGGCCGTTCCAGCCTTTCGTAGACATGCATCAGGCCCCTTGCCAGCACTTGCGGCTTCAGCACTTTCCAGAGCCTGAGGGTGATGTCCGCGTCTTCTGCCGCGTAGCGTGTCGCGGTCTCCAGGTCGATCATGTCGAAGGTCAGCGCCTTCTTGCCCGTTCCGGCGATGTCCTTGAAGGCAATCGGCTTGTGGCCGAGCCAGCGTTCCGATAGCGCGTCCATGCCGTGCCCGCCGGTGCCGGCGTCGACCACGTAGGAAAGCAGCATCGTGTCGTCCAGGGAGGCGATCTCGATGCCGTGGCGCTTCATCACCAGCCAGTCGTATTTCAGGTTCTGTCCGACCACGAGGATCGAGGGGTCCTCAAGCAGGTCCTTCAGCCGCTCCAGTGCGTCCGCTTCCGGGATTTGGCCGTCCACCAGTCCGCCGCCGAGCAGGTCGCCGTCGCCGGCCTTGTGGTTCAACGGCACATAGGCCGCCTCGCCTGGCGCGGCGCACAGCGAGAAGCCGGCAAGTGTCGCCTGCATCGCGTCCAGGGAATCGGTTTCGGTGTCGAATGCGACGACACCGGCTTCGCGCGCCTTCGCGATCCAGGCGTCCAGCGTTTCGACGTCGCGGATGCAGACATATGCGTCGTGATCGAACTTGGCCGAGGCCGCGGCTCTTGCGCGTTCCTCGGCCAGGGCTGCTGGCGTCGGTGCGTCGTCCTTTGCTGCGCCGTCGCCGGATTCCGGCCCCGCGTCGAGATCCGGTCCGTGCGCCTTCGTGTCTGCTTCCACTTCGACCGTTGCCGGTTCCACCTCGCCTGCGTCGGTATCCGTGGCCTCGGCCACGCGCCGCGTCAGCGTGTTGAATTCCATCGCCTTCAGGAACGCGATCAGCTTCGGACCGTCCTGGGGCTCCAGCCGCAGCCCGTCGAGGTCGATGTCGAGCGGTGTGTCCGTCTTCAGTGTCACCAGTTCGCGCGACAGCCGCGCCTGGTCGGCGAATTCGATCAGGTTCTCGCGGCGCTTGTTCTGCTTGATCTCGGAGGCCCGCTCGAGAAGCGTGTCGAGATCTCCATATTCATCCAGCAGTTGCGCCGCCGTCTTCGGACCGATGCCGGGCACGCCGGGAATGTTGTCGGTCGAATCGCCGGTAAGCGCCTGCAGGTCGATCATCTTCTCCGGTTTGACGCCGAATTTCTTGACGACTTCGGCAATCCCGATCTGGCGGTCCTTCATCGGGTCGTACATCGACACGTGGTCGTCGACGAGTTGCATCAGGTCCTTGTCCGACGAGATGATCGTGGTTTGCGCGCCGGCTTCCGTTGCCATTCGCGCATAGGTTGCGATTATGTCGTCTGCCTCGTAGCCGTCGACCTCGATGCAGGGCAGGTTGAAGGCCCTTGTCGCCTCGCGGATCAGGCCGAACTGCGGAACCAGGTCTTCCGGCGGCTCGGACCGGTTTGCCTTGTATTCGGGATAGAGTTCCTTGCGGAAGGTCTTCGACGAATAGTCGAAGATCACCGCGAAATGGGTGGGCGTGACGCCGACGTCGGTGTCGCGCGCGTCCTGCAGCAGTTTCCACAGCATGTTGCAGAACCCGGCCACGGCGCCGACCGGCAAGCCGTCCGATTTGCGCGTCAGCGGCGGAAGCGCGTGAAAGGCCCGGAAAATATAGGCCGATCCGTCGACAAGGAACAGGTGATCGTCTTTTGTCATGGTCAGAGCCATAGCGCGGGGCTGGCGATGCGTCCACGCCAAAGCGCGCCGGTTTCCCGTCGTGACCAACGAAATCGTGATCGCCGGCACGTCCGCGCTTACCCTTTCTAAACGATGTTCGGTTGGTTATGGTTCCCGAGGGGCAGCAAGACAAATCATCGAATCAACCGGAGCCAGCAGTGAAGTCCAGACGTCTCGTCAACCTTGTCCTTGCCGCAGCGCTCGCGATGCCGGTGGTGCCGGCCATGAGCGTATCCTCCGAGGCGCAGGTCCAGTTGCACGAACTTCTGTTCGGCCGCGCACGCCGCGAGAATCGCAACCGGCGTGTCCGCGAGGTTCCTGCCGAGGTGCAGCAGGCGCCGAAGAAGATCGTCCCGGTCTCGAGCCCGCGTTACTACAACTACAAGGCTGCCCCTGTCGTGACGGCCGATATCGCTTCGCTGCTGCCGGCACCGGCGGAGAACGCGGGACTGGAGCCGAGCCTCGACTTCGAGGCCAGGCGTTTTGCTGAGGCCCTTCGTCTCGCGCCCGAAACGCCCGTCAGGCTGGAGAAGGACATCGCTGCGGCGCTCAGGGCGCATTACGCGGCCAAACCGGCTTTCATCTGGTCGCGCGGCAATTCCGTCACCGCGGAGGCAAAGGCGGTCGTCGAGCTTCTGGAAAAGGCCGGCGAGCACGGCCTCGATGAAACCGAATACGCTGTCGATCTTCCCTCCGACGGCTGGTCGATGGACGATCCTGCCGGCCGCACTGCGGAGTTGCTGGCCTTCGACGTCATGCTGTCCGCCCGCGTCCTGCGCTATGCGGCGGACATGAAGGACGGCGTGGTCAATCCCAACAAGCTGTCCGGCTACCATGACTTCCCCAAGGACCGCCTTTCGCCGGAAGAAGCCATCGCAGAGCTGGCGAAGGCCGACGATCCGGTCGCCTGGCTGCGGACGCTGGAGCCGAAGCAGCAGGAATATGCGGCACTGAGGGCGGAGCTGAAGAAGCTGCGCTCCATGAAGGTGGACGAGATCGTCCTGCCGGAGGGCATGCTGGTGAAGCCCGGTCAGGCCGAACCGGACCTGCCGCTTCTCATGAAGGCGCTGCGCAAGCGCGTCACGCCGGAAACCTACGAGAAGCACGCGGCCACCTTCGCCGAGTATCTGGGCGATGACCGGTATGACGAGGAGATCGTGGCGCTGGTGAAGGATTTCCAGCGCGACAACGGCCTTGTCGCCGATGGCATTGTAGGCCGGAAAACCGTGTCCCGCCTCACCGACATCGGCCATGCCTCCAAGATCCGGCGCATCGAGTTGGCGCTCGAGCGCCTGCGCTGGCATCCCGAGGAATTCGGTGCCCGCCATGTGCTGATCAACCAGCCCGCCTATCGCGCCACCTATGTCGAGGATTACCGGGACAAGCTGGTGACGCGCGCCATTGTCGGCAAGAAGTCGAACCAGACCTCGTTCTTCTACGACGAGATCGAGACGGTGGTCTTCAAGCCCTACTGGGGCGTGCCGCAGTCGATCATCGTCAACGAGATGCTGCCCAAGCTGCATAACGATCCGGCCTATCTCGACCGTGCCGGCTATGTCGTCACCACGACCTCGGGCGAACGGCTTTCCTCGGCCAGCATCGACTGGTGGCAGTTCAACGGCAAGGTGCCCTTCAACGTGCGTCAGAAGCCGGGCCCGTCCAACGCGTTGGGCGATGTCAAGATATTGTTCCCGAACAGGCATGCGATCTACATGCACGACACGCCCTCGCGACACCTGTTCGATCGCGACCACCGTGCGCTCAGCCATGGTTGCGTGCGGCTGCAGAAGCCGCGCGAGATGGCGGCCGCCGTGCTCGGCAAGAGCGTCGAATACGTCAATTCTCGTATCGCCGCCGGCGGTGGCGAGGAACATGAAAGCGTGCCGGTGAAGATTCCGGTCTTCGTGTCCTATTACACGGCCTTTCCGACCGATTCGGGAGAGGTGGAATATTTCCCCGATATCTACGGACGCGATACCTATCTCGGACGCGCGCTGGAGGCCGTGCACGAGAGCCGGAAAAGCGTAGAATCCTGATTGCCGTCCGATGAAATGCTGAGCCCGCCTGGCCGGCGGGCTTTTTTGTTGTGCGACCGGCTACTTGCCGGTTTCGGCGATGCATACCGGTGCGTGGCCCGAACGCACCATGCCGATCCGGCTGGCCGCCGCCTTAGACAGGTCGATGATGCGCCCCCGGACGAAAGGACCGCGATCGTTGATCCGCACGATCACGGACTTGCCGTTGCGCTCGTTCGTGACCCTGACCCTGGTGCCGAATGGCAGTTTGCGGTGGGCTGCGGTCATCTCCGAAGGGTCCATCATTTCCCCGGACGCCGTTTGCGAGTGCAGAGCGTACCATGATGCCTTGCCGCACTGCGCCCTGGCCGGAAGTGTCGAGCAGGCGCAGAGCGCCGCCGCCGCTGCGGCCAGGAAAGCCGTGCCCGTGAATGCCGTTTTCAATGTACTGTCCCCGGTTCGGGCGGGTTCTTCGCCCGACCGCGCTATCGCCAGCTGTTCTCCGCCCACATCCGGTCCAGCGCCTGCCTGTAGTCCGGATAGGAGAAGGTGAAGCCCGCTTCCTTGATCTTCGCGTTCGAGACGCGCTTGTTTTCCCCGTAGAAGGAGCGGGCCATTGGCGAAATTGTGGCGGTTTCGAAATCCTGTTCCGGCGGCGGATCAACTTTCATTAACGAGGCCGCATGTTCGACAACGTCCTGCGGCGGGGCCGGCTCGTCGTCGGTGACGTTGTAGATGCCGGCCAGGCACCGGTTTCCGAGAAAGTCGATCGCTGCCGCGATATCGTCGACATGGACACGGTTGAACACCTGTCCCGGCTTGACCAGCCGCTTCGCCGTGCCGGCCTCGAGATTGACGAAGGCGTTTCGGCCCGGGCCGT
Source organism: Oricola thermophila (assembly GCF_013358405.1). Classification (NCBI taxonomy): domain Bacteria; kingdom Pseudomonadati; phylum Pseudomonadota; class Alphaproteobacteria; order Hyphomicrobiales; family Ahrensiaceae; genus Oricola; species Oricola thermophila. The sequence goes on along the minus strand of NZ_CP054836.1, from coordinate 3,193,771 downwards.
AGATGCCCGAGAGCCGCAGGACGGCGAGCGGGACTTCGATCGTGCGGGCGAAGATGTGCCACGAGGTTTCGGCCGCCAGTCGCTGTACCGAGCGCTGTGAAAGCGGCCGGCAAGTGGTTTCCTCCGTCACCCATTCCCCGTCATGGTCGCCATAGACGCCGACGGTCGAGAGATAGCCGATCCATTGCAGCTTCGGCATCGCTGCGACTCCGTCGCGCAATGCCTTGAGCACGGGGTCGCCGGCCGGCCCCGGCGGGATGGAGATCACCAGGTGCGTGGTTTCGTGGACCTCGTCCAGAACATCGGCAGAAGCGGTCGCGCCGTCGAACAGGAAGGGCGTGATGCCCTCCTCGCGCATTTTCTCCATCCGGTCAGGTGTTCGGGTTGTTCCCGCGACCGGGATGCCTTGTTCCGCGAGCCGCTTGCCATGGGCCAGACCGGAAAAGCCCGCTCCGAATATGAATGCCCTCATGGTGACTTCTTGCGCCGGTTCTGAGTTGCTGAATTTTCGCCTTCGGTTAGCGCAGCTTTACTGTTCAAATCCTTAATCTGAACCGCGGATTTCAACCGATCGAGCGCCCAGTGCGCCGTCTCGCGCACCACCGGGTCGGGATCTTCGAGATGCGGCGCGACATCGCCCGCCAGCTCGGCCTTGCCACTGTTGCCAGCCGCGATCAGCACGTTGCGGATGAACCGGTTTCGCCCGATCCGCTTGATCGGGGAGCCCGAGAACATGGCCCTGAACTTGGCATCGTCCAGCATCAGCAGGTCGCATATCGCGGGGCTTTTCAGGTCGTCGCGCGCCTTCAGCTTGGCCTCGCGGGCCGCGCCTGCGAACTTGTTCCACGGGCACGCCGCCAGGCAGTCGTCGCAACCGTAGATGCGATTGCCCATCGCCGGCCGGAACTCCTCCGGAATCGGTCCCGCATGCTCGATGGTGAGGTAGGAGATGCAGCGCCGGGCATCGAGCTGGTAGGGCGCCGGAAAGGCATCCGTCGGGCAGATGTCGAGACAGGCCCGGCAGGAGCCGCAATGATCTGTTTCCGCCTCGTCCGGCGGCAGGTCCGCGGTCGTGAAGATCGCGCCGATGAAGAACCAGGAGCCGAGCCGCCGGCTCACCAGGTTGGTATGCTTGCCCTGCCAGCCGAGGCCCGCGGCCGCGCCGAGCGGCTTTTCCATCACGGGCGCGGTGTCCACGAACACCTTGACCTGCTCCCCGGTCTTCGCGGCGAAGCGCCCGGCCGCCTGTTTCAGCTTGCCCTTGACCACGTCGTGATAGTCCCGGTTGCGCGCATAGACGGAGATGGTCCCCCGGTCGCGTCGCTCGAGCGCGGCGAGCGGTTCGTTGCCGTCTTCCGGGCCGTACTCCATTGCCGCCAGCACGACCGTTCTCGCCTCCGGCCAGAGCTTTTGCGGATTGCCCCGGCGCTCCTCGGTTTCCGCCATCCAGCCCATCGTGCCGTGGCGCCCGGCGGCGAGGAATGTCCGCAGCCTGCCGGCCGCCTGCGGGATCGAGTCGGCACGGGCGATCCGCACGTCGGCGAATCCCTCCTTTCCGAGATCCTCGGTCAGGAATGTCTTGGCCTTTTCCGGGTTCATCGCGCGATCATGCCCGTCCGGGGCCGTTCGGGGCAAGCGCCGCCCCCCTCAGAAATCCAGGTCGGCGTAGTGGGAGGCCGGCGGCAGCCGCCGCACGCGGTCGGCAAGGAGGTCGCGGAAGGAGGGGCGCGACTTGATGCGGTGATACCAGTCCCGCGCCGCCGGTTCCGCCGTCCAGTCGATCTCGCCCAGGTAGTCCAGCACGCTGACCGCCGCGCCGGCAGCGAGATCGGCCAGCGAAAGCCTTTCGCCGGCGAGCCAGTCGCGGCTCTTGGCGAGCCAGCCGAGATAGCGCATGTGCTGGCGTATGTTCGCGCGGGCCGTCCGCAGAACCGTCGAGTCCGGTGCGCCGCCGCCCTGTGCCGGCGACATCTGCAGCTTGTAGACCCGCTCGCGCGCCAGGGCGCGTGTCACGTCCGCCTCGGTCTTGACCAGGAACCAGTCGACCAGGCGGCGCACTTCCGCGCGTCCCAGCGGCGAATCCGGCATCAGCCGGCTGTCGCGCATCATCGGGCCGCGGGTTTCGTCCAGGTATTCCGAAATCGCGAAAGCGCCGACGATCGCGACGCCCGCTTCCCCGATCAGCACCGGCAGCGTGCCGGCGGGGTTGAGCTGCAGGAATTCCGGTCGTCTTTGCCATGGCTGCTCCTCCCGCAACTCCGCGTCCTCCCGGTATTCCGCGAGCATGAGGCGGATGAAGCGGGAAGGGGCGGAAATCGGATGATGAAACAGCAGCATGGAGAATCACTGAACGCTTCGGGGTCACCCGTATCTATGCGACCACCGGTTTACGTTCAATCAACGCTTTGTCAGCGTCCGAAAGACTCGATGTCGGCGAGTGTCGGCAGGTCGGCGCCGCGCCGCGTACAGGTCACGGCCGCCGCCTTCACGGCGAAGTTCGCCATGGCGTCGAGATCGGCCGCGCGCGCCTTGCCCCGCTCGGCAAGGCCGTTTGCGCCCAGCCAGTGGAGGCAGGCCGCCTGGAATGTGTCGCCGGCGCCCACCGTGTCGGCGACGTCGACCCTGATTCCCGGCACTTGCGTTTCTCGCCCGTCGGCCGAGAAGGCCAGCGCCCCGTCATTGCCGAGCGTGACGCATACGACATCGGCGCCGGCGTCGGTCGCATCGGCAGCGAATGTCTCCGGCGTGGTGCCGAGCTGCCCCACGTCCTCGTCGCTTGCCTTGACGAAGGAAGCCGCGCCGGTGAACGCTTTCACGGTCGCCCGCCAGATGTCCATGTCCGGCTCGATCATCGTGCGAAGGTTGGGGTCGTAGGAGACGAAGCGGTCCCGGCCCTCGCGTGCCGCGAGCGCGGAGAGCGTCGATGCGGTCGGTTCGATCGCCGTCGAGTACGAGCCGAAATGGATGACGCGGACCGTTTCGTCCAGCTTCGCCGGCAGGTCAGCCTCCACCATGGAACAGTCCGCCGTTCCCTGCGTGTAGAACGCGTAGTCGGCCGAATTGTCGGCCTTGAGCCCGATCATGGCGAGCGTCGTGTTCTCGCTGGTCGGAACGCACAGCGAGGCATCGATGCCGTTGTCGCTCATGAAAGCGGCGATGCGCCGGCCGAACATGTCGCGGGAGATCCGGGTGAAGAAGCGCGAGTGGTTGCCCATGCGCGCCAGCCCGAGCGCCACGTTGAGCGGCGAGCCGCCGACGCGGCCGTCGATGGTGACGCCATGGGGATCGGCCGACGGGCCGGTGAACATGTCGAACAGGGAGTCGCCGCAGCAGAGATACATGGTCGCTCTTTCGCCTGGTTTCCCGGTGGTGGACCCGGGACTTGCGCATCGTCCGACGGGCATTGCCGGACCGGGGTCCTTTCTAGCGCTCCCGCGTGCTCATGCAAGCGCGCAGTCGCGAGGATCGCCTCCACCGGAATGCGGTCCGTAATACACGACGAATTCCGTTTTGGAATAGGGAGGCAGGCTCCTGCGGGTGTCGGACCTGGCTGCGCTTTGCGGTTGCATGTCGCGGGGGTTCAATTTTGGGTTGAAATCCATTACAGGGACGCGTCATTCTGACTGCGGGCATCAGGCGTTCGATCAAACAGTATCCGGATGGGGCGAATGAACCTTAATTTGAAGTTGTGGCCTGCATCGGCCCTTTGCGCGCTGATGCTCCCGGGGGCGGCCGTGGCCGCCGATTTCACCATTGTCGACGGGCAGACGGAGACGACGACGCAAACGCTGTCCGACCCGGGCGATGTCGGCACCGTCGAGGCCGGCGGCACGATATCGACGGCGGGAAATTCCGAGGACGCTGTCTGGATGCAGGATGACGGCCAGTCTCTTTCCAACCACGGAAGGATCGAGACCTCGGGCATTGGAGCGGACGGTATATATTCTGATGGCGCAGATGCGGTGATCGACAATTCCGGTGCGATCCGAACGTCGGGAGATTTTGCAGAAGGCATCTATTCTCGTGGCTCTAATGCGGTGATCGGCAATACCGGCACGATTGAAACCTCGGGCGATGGTGGGCGCGGAATATCCGCCTGGGACGATCATGCAGTGATTTCCAATTTTGGTACGATCCGAACGTCGGGATATTTTGCATATGGCATCCACACTTGGATTGGTGAAAGTGCGAAGATCTCCAATTCCGGCACGATCGAAACGTCGGGCGAGGATGCGTACGGTATATGGTCTTTACGCGCTGACGCGGCGATCTCCAATTCCGGCACGATCGGTACGTCGGGCATTGCTGCGCACGGCATCAGGTCTACCGGTGAGGATGTGGCGATCTCCAATTCCGGCATGATCGAAACGTCGGGAATATATGGGGACGGCATATGGTCTGACGGCGACGATGCGGTGATCGGCAATTTCGGTACGATCAGGACTTCGGGCCTTTCGGCGGAAGGCATCTGGTCTGATGGCGCCAATGCGGCGATCGACAATTCCGGCGTGATCGAAACGTCGGGTGATAGCGCGGAGGGCATCGATTCGTCGGGCGCCAACGCAACGGTCTCCAATTCCGGCACGATCTCGACGTCGGGTGATAACGCGGACGGCATTTGGTCTCATGGTGCAAATGCGGTGGTTCTCAATTCCGGCGCGATCGAAACGTCCGGCGATCTGGCGTATGGCATTTTGTCCGAGGCGGCAGATGCGACGATCGGCAATACCGGCACGATCGTCGTGACAGGCGCTGGTGCAGCCGGTGTTCTCAGCACCGCCGACGGTGCCACGGTCACCAACAGCGGCACGATTGCCAGCGAGCAGGACAACGCCCTTGAACTGCGGGGCAGCAATGCGACGGTGAACCTGCTCGCCGGTTCGGTGATCCGGGGCGGGATCGAGTTCGGTCAACCGGGCACCGCGACGCTCAACATCGGCCCCGGCCTGAACACCGCACTCACGGTGACGGGCATGCCCGCGACCGTCGATGCGGGCGGGCGGCCCCTCGTGGTGAGCGGCGGTGTGGTGGCGGTCGTCGACCCGGTCGGCTTCGGTGCCGCCCCGTCCATGATCGCCGGGGCGACCGGTGCCCTCGCCAATTCGCTCGACCGGCGCATGCGCGGCCCCGTCTCCTCCTCGGCCCCGTCCTTCGTGACGTCCTACTTCCCCGTCGCCGGTGGCGGCGAAGGGGCGTCCGCCGCGGGCTGGTGGGGCGATGTCTTCGGCGGCGTGAGTAGCCGGTCCGCCAGCGGCAACGAGGCCGGCTACGGCCAGCTGCATGGCGGTGCGGTCGTCGGCTTCGACCGGGAGGTGTCGGCCTCGACCAGGGCGGGCCTGTTCGCGGGCGGCCTGGCGGGGCGCTTCGCCGAGGACAACGACGCGACGGTGGTGGACATGGCCGGCATCTTCGGCGGCGCCTATGCCCGCCACGATGCGGGGGCGTTCTTCGCCGACCTGTCGCTGACCGGCGGCGTGACCTTCAACGACAGCGACCGGCGGGTGCTGAACAACCTCGCGCCCGGCGGCATCGAGACGGCCACGGCCAGCTATGCGGGCGTCTTTGCCAGCCCGTCGCTGACGGTCGGCAGGAATTACGAGGTTGCGGGGGCGACGTTCACGCCGAGCCTGCGCGCGCGCTATGCCGGCATCTACCTGGACGGCTATACGGAGACGGGTTCGGCCGCGGCGCTGACGGTGGACAGCCGCGTTCACCATGTCTTCGACCTGCGCGCGCAGGTGGAGACCGCGCTTGAGCGGCCGGGCGACGCGGGCGACATGCAGCGGGTTTCCCTCCGGGCGGGCGTGGACGGCATCTTCCACCGGGGAGACGATGTCGATGCCGACCTTCTCGGCACCGGCATATCCTTCGCGTCCGGCACGGATGAGGATGTCGCGCGCGGCTTTGTCGGCGTGGATGCGGCGCATGTGATGCCGGGCGGGCGGACGTTCAATGCCGGTTTCGAGGTCGGGGCGGGTACCGACAGCGTCGTGACGCTGGACCTGCGCGCCGGGCTGCGAGGGCGGTTCTGACGATACTCGCTGCGGGCCCGTTTTTGCGGGTGCCGTGTTTCGGCGTGTTTGTGTGGCCATGCAAGCGCACCGTTCCTCCGGCGCCTCAGCCCGTGCGGTAGATGCGCAGGATCTTCGACAGGGCGCGGTCGGTGCGGGCCGCCATCTCCGCGCTTGTCGGCATCTCGACGACGCCGATGACCCTTCGGATCTGCAGGTCTCCGATCAGCAGGTTGATGAAGGTCTCGGCGGCGTCCTCGGGGTCTGCCACGGCCAGCGAACCGTCGCGGTCGGCCTTTTCGAAGATCGCGGTGAGAAGTGGCAGGATCGAGTCGCGTCCGTTCTGCGCGATCGTCGGGCCGAGCGTAGCCGTCTCGAACACGTCGCCGGCCGCGGCCCGGTTCAGCGCCACGGCCTTTTCTCCGGTGACGATGGTCAGCAGGATCGGCCCCAGCCGCGCCAGTGCCTCCAGCGCGTCGCCGCCTTCCGCCAGCGTCGATTCCAGCAATGCGCGCGCCTGGCCGGCATTGTCCTCGACCAGAGTCCGGAACAGCCCCTGCTTGTTCCCGAACCACTTGTAGAGCGTCTCGTTGGAGGAGCCGGCCCGTTTTGCGATTTCCAGCACCGAGGCGGCCTTGTAGCCCTTTTCCGCCAGCACCTCGAAGGCCGCTTCCTTGATCGCGGCGCGCCGGCTGGCCGCGTATTTCCCGCTCATCGTCAATTCTCCCGTCTCTTGACGAATCCGTAAACTAAATTACATTTACGTCAAGCGTACAAAACTTTACGGAAAAGGATAGTGACATGCGATACTCGGTCACCGCCACTGCGGTTGCGGCCCTTCTTGTGCTTCAGGTCGTCATGCTCCTTGCCATGTTCACCCAGGCGCCGCCGCATCCGCCCTATGTTGTCGCCCCGTTCGGCATGGGGCCGTTCCTCGGTGTATCCTTGGCGGTCTGCGTTGCTGCGCTGATGCGGATGCCGGGACGTTCCGGCGCTGTCCTGGCGCTTCTGGCGGGGGCATTGGCGATGATCTCCTACGGACCGCAAAAGTGGTTCGACCCCGCCTTTGACGAGGTCTGGCCTGCGGTCATCGCAGCCCAGCTGGCAACCTTGTTCATTGTCATTGATGTGGTGAAGGATCTGCGCGGAACAGGTCAAGGCGCCTGACCGCGATTGCGGAAAGTGAAAACCCGCCCGGTCATGCCGGGCGGGTTTTCCATGTCAGCGCCGACTTGCCTTCAGCTCCAGCCGCCTGCGGTGCAGGATCGGCTCGGTATAGCCGGAAGGCTGCTCGCGGCCCTTGAGCACCAGGTCGAGCGCGGCCTGGAAGGCCACCGATCCGTCGAAGTCCGGTGCCATCGGCCGGTAGTTCGGGTCGCCGGCGTTCTGCCGGTCCACCACCTCGGCCATCTTCTTCATCGTTTCGACGATCTGGTGTTCCGAGACGATGCCATGATGCAGCCAGTTGGCCATGTGCTGCGAGGAGATGCGCAGCGTCGCCCGGTCCTCCATCAGCCCGACATCGTTGATGTCCGGCACCTTGGAGCAGCCGATGCCTTGGTCGATCCAGCGCACCACGTAGCCGAGAATGCCCTGCGCATTGTTCTCGAGTTCGCGCTGGATGTCTTCCTCCGACCAGTTCGGCCGCCTTGCCACCGGCACCGAAAGGATGTCCTCCAGCTTCGCGCGACCGCGCGACTTCAGCTGTTCCTGCACCGCCTTCACGTCGACCGCGTGGTAGTGCGTGGCGTGCAGCGTCGCCGCCGTCGGCGACGGCACCCAGGCGGTGTTTGCACCCGCCTTCGGATGGCCGATCTTCTGCTCGAGCATGGCGTGCATCAGGTCGGGCATCGCCCACATGCCCTTGCCGATCTGGGCATGTCCGGAAAGGCCGCATTCCAGCCCGATATCGACGTTCCAGTCCTCGTAGGCCTGGATCCACGGTGCGGACTTCATGTCGCCCTTGCGGATCATGGGGCCGAGTTCCATCGAGGTGTGGATCTCGTCGCCGGTGCGGTCGAGGAAGCCGGTATTGATGAAGACGACGCGCTCCTTTGCGGCGCGGATGCATTCCTTGAGGTTCACCGTGGTACGGCGTTCCTCGTCCATGATGCCCATCTTGATCGTGTTGGGCGCCATGCCGAGCGCGGCCTCGACGCGGGCGAACAGATCGACGGCGAACGCGACTTCATCCGGCCCGTGCATCTTCGGCTTGACCACATACATCGAGCCGGCCTGCGAATTGGCCCTGCGGCCGTTCGGCCCGATGTCGTGCAGCGCGATCAGCCCGGTCATCATGGCGTCCATGATGCCTTCGGGAACCTCGTTGCCGTCGCGGTCGGTCGCCGCCGGGGTGGTCATCAGATGGCCGACATTGCGCACCAGCATCAGCGCGCGTCCCTTGAGCGCGAAGGATTTTCCGTCCGGCGCGACGTATTCCCGATCCGGGTTCATCATGCGGGTGACGGTTTTCCCGCCCTTCTCGAAGGTCTCCTCCAGGTCGCCCTTCATCAGGCCGAGCCAGTTGCGGTAGACCAGCGTCTTGTCCTCGGCATCGACGGCGGCGACCGAATCCTCGCAATCCATGATCGTCGTGAGCGCCGATTCCAGCACCACGTCGGCGATATGGGCCTTGTCGTCCTTGCCTATCGGGTGATCCGGGTTGATGACGATCTCGACATGCATGCCGTTCCGGACGAGCAGGATGGCGGTTGGCGCGGAGGCGTCCCCGCGATAGCCGGCGAACTGCGTCCTGTCCTTCAGCCCGGCCGTGCCGCCCTCGGTCCGTACCGTCAGCGAGCCGTTCTCGACGGCGAAGCCGCGTGCCTCGTTCCAGTCGGCCGTCAGCGGGACGCTGGTGTTCAGGAAATCGCGCGCCCAGGCGATCACGCGGCTGCCGCGTTCGGGATCGTAACCGCCGCCCTTCGGCAGGTCGCCCAGCGCGTCCGTGCCGTAGAGCGCGTCGTAGAGCGAGCCCCAGCGGGCATTCGCCGCGTTGAGCGCGAAACGGGCGTTCATGATGGGTACGACGAGCTGCGGCCCGGCGACCGCGGCGATCTCGGGGTCGACGTTCTGCGTCGTCACCCGGAAAGGCTCGCCCTCGGGCACGAGGTAGCCGATCTGCTCCAGGAACGCCTTGTATTCGGGCATCTCGAAGCCGCTCTCGCGGTGCTCGCGGTACCAGGCGTCGAGCTTTTCCTGCAACTCGTCGCGGCGCGCCAGCAGCTCCCGGTTGCGCGGCGCAAGCTCGTGCACGATCCGGGAGAAGGCGGGCCAGAACTCTTCCTTCTTCACGCCCGTGCCGGGCATCGCCTCGTCGGTGATGAAATCGAACAGGTCCTTGTCGATCGTCAGGCCGTCTATGGTGATCGTTCCTGTCATCCTGCTGCTCCCGCAATTTCCGTGATGCAGCGGCAATGCACGGCACCGCTTTCCCTGTCAACTTGGACAAGGTGACAATGATTTTCTCCGAATCGGAAAAGATCGGCTGTCGATGCCTCAGCGGGCCGTCGCCGGTCGTCCGCCGGCCGTCGCGGTCACGCTGGCGGAAATGAACTGCTCGCAGCCCTCGACCCTGACCGTCTTCACGTCGCGTGTCACGCTCGATGTCACCTCGGCGGCGCCGGCTTCGCGGGCCTGTCTTTCCGCCGCCTCCCGGCACAGTCTCTCCGCCGTTTCCAGCGCGTTGTCCTCGTTCTCGAAGGCGAGATTGGCCGCACCCTCGATCCCGGCTATCTCGAACCGGCCCTCGGCCGGCTGCACGATCTCGGCAACGACGGTGACGCGCACCTGTCCAACCACGGCGCCGATCGCGTTGGCCACGTCGGCATGTTCGGGAACGGTTGTCGGCGTGGCCAGCAATGCTCCGGCGTCCGGGTGGCAGGCGGCCGCGCCGGCGCCGAGTCCGATCAGTGTCCTGTCGAGCGACAGGGCAAGGCGTGCAATGCCCCTCTCGCCGTCGAGCGCGCGCTGCACCGGTTGCGAGGCGGCCAGCGCCGCGCCGTCGAGACCGTCCTCCGCGAAGGCCGTTTCCAGTATTCGTTCCGCCGACAGCCGGATCAGCCTTTCGACCACGCGGCGGCTGATCGTTTCCGCGTCCGGGGCAATCGGATTGCCGTAGCGGTCCTTCCTGCGCGCGAACAGGACCGCCCCCAGCCGCGCGGCTTCCCGGTCCCAGTGCATGAAGCGCCCAAGCACGTGCTGCGCATCGGACGGCGTGAAGCCGCCGATCAGTGCCAGGCCGCGTGCGACCAGCCGGTCAAGCGTCGCCAGTTCCGCCGTTGCGCCGATCAGCCGGTCGAGTGGCTGCGGCGCATCGCCTAGCCGGCTGAACAACTCCCGTTCCGGGCGCGACAGCCCGGCCGCCAGCTTTTCCGGTACGCCGGCCTTCAGCGCGAACCGTCCCTCGTTCCGGCCCGGAAAAGGCGCGCGCGCCTGCCGTTCGAGGTCCCGTTTCACGCTGTCTCCGTGCAGGTGCGCAAGCAGCGACAGCGGCACCAGGCGCCGCGGGCCGAGGCGGATTTCGGGTTTCAGCCCGCCTTCCGCGAGACCCGCCTCGCTGTCGCCGCCCAGGCCGAAGGTTCGCATTGCCACCGCTTCGACCATGGTGCGGAAGCCGCCCACGCTTGCGCCCTGCGGGTCGATGCGCGGTCGGCCGCTGTCGAGAATGGCGATGTCGGTCGTCGTTCCGCCGATATCGGCGACCAACGCATTGTCGGCGCCGGTGAGGTAGCGCGCGCCGACCAGGCTCGCCGCCGGGCCGGAAAGGATCGTCTCGATCGGCCGCGCGCGGGCGAAATCCGCCGAGACCAGCGAGCCGTCGCCGCGCACCACCATCAGCGGCGCGGCGATGCCCGCCGCCGTCATCCGCGCTTCCGCGGCGACGATCAGCCGGTCGATCATCGCGATCAGCCGCGCATTGAGAACCGTAGTCAGTGCCCTGCGGGGTCCGTCGAGCCTTGCGGACAGTTCGTGGCTGGTCGTCACCGGCAGGCCCGTGCGCGCCCGGATCAGGTCCCGTGCCGCGATCTCGTGTTCGGGGTTGCGCACGGCGAAATAGCCGGCGACGGCGAAGGCCGAGACCTCGTCCCGCAGGCCGGGCAGGGCGCTCTCGAGCGCCGCGAGGCCGAGCGGGTTCGCCCGCCCGTGCGCATCGTGTCCGCCCTCGATGAAAACGACCGGGTCGCTGCCGAGCGCTTCTTTCAGCCCGGCCCTGTCGAGATCTGCCTCCTCGAAGCCGATCATCACCAGCGCGACCCGTCCGCCCTGGCCTTCCACCAGCGCGTTGGTGGCCAGGGTGGTCGATATCGACACCAGGCCGATTCTTCCTGCTTCGACGGCGCTTTCCGCGAGCACCTTCTCCATCGCCTCGCCGATGCCGATCGCGAGGTCGTGCCGCGTCGTGAGCGCCTTTGCCTTGGCGATCACGCCCCGCGTCTCGTCGTGGATGACGGCGTCCGTATAGGTGCCGCCCGTGTCGATGCCGAGTGAGAGGGTCATTTCCAAAGAGTCATGTGGCATGTTCCTTTTGGCCGTGCCAATTAAGCCTGTCGGCCCGGTCGGGGCAATGCAGTTACCCTGCCCGGGTGCGCCGGCGATTCCATTTTCAGGTGAGCGGCACTAGCCTGCCTGGAACGCGAATCGGGAAAGGGCACATGCAGGACAACGCAGCAGTTCACCGGGCTGTCACCAGGCGCACGGTAGTTTTCGCCATTGTCTGCCTGCTCCTGCTTCTGTCGGGAAGTCTCGGCGTCTGGGGCGCGAGTTTCGGCGACACGGCCTTCTCGCTCATTCGCCTCGCCGAAACCGATACGCTCGTCAACAAGGACTTCGTAAATTACTGGTTTGCCGCGAAGCTGGCGGTGTCCGGCGAGCACGGGCTGCTTTTCCGCCCCGATGCCTATTTCGAAGGGTTGCAGGAACAGTTCGGCCGGGACATGGAACTGCGCAACTGGTCCTATCCGCCTCATGCGCTCCTCTTCCTGTGGCCGCTTGCCTTCCTTCCCTATCCGCTTGCCTATGTCGCGTTCCAGGTCCTGGGTTTTGCCGTTTTCGTCTGGGGCCTTGTCCGTTTCCTTGCCGTGTCGCCGCCCGGCGGCGGTCTTCCCGATCTGCCCCAGGTCGCGATTCTGCTGCTTCCCTATGTCACCACCCAGATCGCGGTCGGCCAGAACGGCTTCTGGTTTGCCGGAATCATTCTCGCTGCCCTGGCGCTGCGCGATACGCGGCCATGGATCGCCGGCCTGCTCGTTGCGCTGCTTTCGGTCAAGCCGCAGCTTGCCGTGCTCGTTCCCGTGCTGTTCCTGGTGGAGCGTCGCTGGACTGCGATATTCGCCGCCGCGACCGGGATATTCGTCCTTCTCGCCCTTTCTGCCGCGATATTCGGCATCGAGCCCTTCATCCTCTTCGCGACCGTCACGCTTGCCGACCAGACATCGGTGATGACGGAGTGGGTCGGCATTTTCCTGCGGATGATGCCGACGCCTTTTGCCTTCCTGAGGCTGCTTGATGTTCCTGCCGCGCTCGCGGTGCGGGTGAACCTCGTCTATTCCGCGCTGATGCTGGTCAGCGCTGTCATCTGCATCGCCCGCGCAGACACCGATTTCCGCCGGAGCCTGGTCTTCCTCGCCGGTAGCGCATTGGTATCGCCATATTTCTTCTTCTACGACATGGGCGCACTGATCGCGGCGGCGGCACTCCTCGCGCTTGTCCATCGCGCCATCGCGGGAACTGGCAGCTTCGCGGTCTGCCTGGTCGCGACGCTCGTTTGTTTTCTGCCATGGATCATGCCGGTCCGTGCCACGGTGCCATTCCTGTCGGAACTGCTTCTGGCACTGCCTTTCATCGTGCTGTTCGCCTTTTTCTGGCTGACCGTTTCCTGCCGGGTTGCCCTTGCCCCGTCGCGGCCCTGACTGTCAGCCTGGCCGTGCCCGGCGTTTTTCCACACGCATCGGCAGGCCGTTCTGCGCCTGCACGGTCAGCTTCTGTACCGGCCAGGGATCGAGGTCCGGCGTCGGTTCCAGGCGGAATTCGTTCAGGATCAGCGCCAGCGCGATCACCGCCTCCTGCAGCGCGAAGGTCGCGCCGATGCAGATTCTCGGGCCTGCGCCGAAGGGCAGGTACTGGAACCGGTCGATCCTGTCGCGGTTTTCCGGCCAGAAGCGCGAGGGCCGGAAGGCGTCCGGCTCCTCCCAGTACAGCCGGTGGCGGTGCAGCACCCAGGGCATGACCAGCACGGTCGTGCCCTTCTCGATCTCCACCGCCGTCCCGTCGCCCAGGGTGACGGTCTCCGCCTCGACCGCCTCGCGGTTGATCGTCGGCGCCGGCGGATACAGTCTCAGCGCCTCCTCGAAGGCTGCCCGCGTCCGGGGCATCCTTTCCAGCCACTCCACCGGCGGCGGGCCTTCCGCCAGCACCGCGGCGATCTCTTCCTCCACCAGCGCCCGCTCGCGCGGGGCATTGGCGAGGCAGTAGAGCGTCCAGCCGAGCGCGCGGGCGGTCGTTTCGTGGCCGGCGCCGATGAACGTGATGAGGTTGTCCTCCACCTCCGCCGCCGTCAGCCCGCCGGGTTTTTCCGCCTCAAGGAGCAGCCGCAGGAAATCCTCGGGAACCGCGTCCGGATCGTCCTTCATCTTCTGCCGCCGGGCCGCCATGGTGTCCCGCACCACCTTGCGAAACTTCTCCAGCACCCTGCGTCCCCGCATGCGCCGGATGCGCGGCAGCCATCCCGGCGCCTTGACCAGGTCTAGCGGATCGACCCGGCCCATGGTCGACAGCAGCCGGTCGACATCCTCCGCGAAGTCGCTGCCTTCCGCGGCGACGTCGTCGGAAAACAGCGTCGCCGACAGCACCTGGAATGTCAGTTCCGTCATGTCGTGGCTGATGTCGCGCACCTCGCCGTCGCTCTCGCGGAACCGGTCGAGAAAGCTCTCGACGCGCGCCTTCATCATCTCGGCGAAACCTCGGATGTGGCGCGGCGTGAACACCGGTGCCATTGCCTTGCGCGAGCGCTTCCAGACATCGCCTTCGGCCGTGAGCAGCCCGTCGCGCAGGATCGGTCGCAGGATCAGCTGCCGCACCGTCGCCATGCGGTAGTTCTTCGCGTTGTCGATCAGGACGTGGCGGATCAGTTCCGGGTGGTTGGCGATCAGTATCGTCTCGCCGAGAAATCGCACCAGGATGTGCGGCTTGGTGTAGGACGGCTCGCCCCAGATCTCGATCGGGTTGCGCATCGTGGTGCGGATCAGCTCCAGCCGCGTCGGCGGCCGGGTGCGCGGGGCCGGGTGGGGCGGAACGAAGGGCTCTTGCTGTCGTGTGTCCATGGACTCTTTCGCGCGACACTTGCCGGAAAATCATGGACGAACGCCGCTCGTCCGTCCACTCGGACATATGGGCCGGGAGTGCGGCGGTTTCGCGGTCGCGCGTCTCCGCGGAGGCTGGTTTTCCCCTCCCGTTCCCTTTCCTGATAGGATGCCGGGATCGCAGCCGGAGTCGGGACGTTCATGAGCAAGCTTTTCGAGGAAATCGACTATTGTCCGACGCCGATCGGTCCGGTCATCCTGCGCCGCCGCCGCGTCCTTGCGCTGGGCGAGGATGTCTACGAGATCCTGCTCGGCGAGGAGCACCTCATGTCGAGCCTGTTCACCGTGTCGGAGATCGCGCTGGCGCGGCTGGGCCTCGCGCCCCTTGCAGGCCGCGAGATCGATGTCCTCGTCGGCGGACTTGGCCTCGGCTATACCGCGCGGGCCGTGCTCGAACACGACAATGTCCGCTCTCTGGTCGTTGTCGAGATGCTCGAACCGGTGATCGACTGGCACGAACGGGGCCTTTTGCCCCTCGATCCGCCCCTGTCGGCCGATCCGCGCTGCCGGTTCGTGCGCGGCGATTTCTTCGCCCTGTCGGCGTCGGCGGACGGCTTCGATCCGGATAGGCCGCGCCGCCGCTTCGATGCGATCCTGATCGACATCGATCACGCGCCCGACCGGCTGCTCGACGGGCGCAGCGGCAGCTTCTACAGCCGCGAGGGTTTCGAACGCCTGTCTGCGCACTTGCATCCGGGCGGGATCATGGGCCTGTGGTCCGACGACCGGGCAGACGAGGCTTTCGTGGCGCGCCTTGCGGGCGTGTTCGACGAGGTCCGTGCCGAGCCCGTCACCTTCCGCAATCCCCTTCAGGAAGATCGCGAGTTCACCCAGACGGTCTACGTCGCGCGCAAATCCGCCTGACCGCCGCCTTCAGTCGCCGACATGCTCCTCGTCGCGCCGTTTCACGCGGAAGTACCGGCCGAAAAGGATCGGCGCGACAAAGCCGACGAACGCGAAGGCCCACAGCCCGATCGCCAGCGGCGAGGCGAACAGCGCCGACCAGTCGCCGTCGGAGATGGTCATTGCCCGGCGCAGGTTCTTTTCCATCTGGTCGCCCAGCAGCACGCCGAGGATCACCGGCACCAGCGGCACGTCGAGCTTGCGCAGCACCCATCCGATCACCCCGAAGCCGACCATCACCATCAGGTCGAAGGTCGAGCCGGAAATGCCGTAGATGCCGACGAAGGAGATCATCGCCACCGCGGGCATCAGGTATTTCGGCGGGATCAGCAGCACCCGCACGAAGATCGACACCAGCGGTATGTTCATCAGCAGCAGCATGACATTGCCGATGAACAGCGCCGCGATCAGGCCCCAGACCACGTCCGGGTTCTGCTGGAACAGCAGCGGTCCCGGCGTGATGTTGAGCGCCAGCAGCATGGCCAGCAGCACCGCCGTCGTGCCCGAGCCCGGCACGCCCAGCGCCAGCATCGGCACCAGCGCGCCGCCCGCCGCGGCGTTGTTCCCGGCTTCCGGTGCCGCCACGCCGCGCGGATCGCCCTTGCCGAAGGTGCCGTCCCTGTCGGAAACGCGCTTCTCGATGGAATAGGAAAGGAAGGAGCCGAGCGAGGCGCCGGCCCCGGGCAGCACGCCGGCGATAAAGCCGATCACCGTCGAGCGGCTCATGGCGCCGGCCGTTTTCTTCAGCATGGAAAGTGGCGGTGTCACCCGGCCGATCTTGACCTGGTCTTTCTCCGCTTCCGCCGCGCCGCGATGGTTCTCCAGGAACACGAACACCTCCGACAGGGCGAACAGCCCGACGATGGCGACCAGGAAATCGATCCCGTCATAGAGGTGCACCTCGCCGAAGGAGAAGCGCGGCACGCCGGTCTGGCCGTCGACTCCGACGGTGGCGATTCCGAGGCCGAGCGCCGCGGCGAAGGCCGCCTTGGCCTGGTTGCGGCTGGCGATGCCGCCCAGCGTCGCGAAGGCCAGCGTGAACAGCGCGAAATACTCCGCCGGGCCGAACAGCAGCGCCACCTTCACCAGCTGCGGCGCCAGGAAGACGAGGCCCCAGGTGGCGAAGAAGGCGCCGACGAAGGAGGCTATGCCGGACAGCGCCAGCGCCTCGCCGGCCATGCCCTGTTTCGCCATCGGATAGCCGTCCAGCGTCGTCATCAGCGCCGGCTCGTCGCCGGGTATGTTGAGCAGGATCGAGGAGATTCGCCCGCCATACATGGCGCCGTAATAGACGCTGGTCAGCAGGATCAGCGCCGGGGTTGCCGGAAGGCCGAGTGTAAAGGCGAGCGGGATCAGTATGGCCACGCCGTTGGACGGGCCGAGGCCCGGCAGCGCGCCCATCACCGTGCCGAGA